>NZ_JBIAQM010000002.1:200404-541055 GCF_042888945.1 Streptomyces sp. NPDC002698 | reverse complement strand
CTCTGGCGGGTGCAGGGGCGCCGCCTGCGACTGGACTTCAAGAACTTCCAGCGATACGTGACCCTCACCAACGAAGAACCCGAGGGCTGGCGCGGCGAAATCCGTGACGGAGAAGTCGTCGTGTCCCACGATGACGCCGTCGAGGAGGAAGAGGCCGAGCAGCAGGAGCCGGAGGGCGAGGAGCCCGAGGGCGACGCCGAGGAAGGCGCCGACTCCGCAGGCGACGGCGAAGAGGAAGAGGGAGCGGAGGGCGCGTACGAGGACGAGGACGAAGAGGGCGGATACGAAGACGAAGACGAGGCCGACGACGGGGCCGAGGACACATACGAGGACGAGGACGAAGAGGGAACGGAGGGCGAAGACGAGGTAGAGGAAGAGGACGAGGAAGAGGAAGAAGCTCCCAAGAAGAAGAGAGGACAGAAGCGACGCCGTGAGTGACGTCGACGTCCGGCAGGGCTCGTACCCCGTCTCCGGCCCTCAGACCACCAATCTCGCCGACATCCTCGAACGCGTTCTGGACAAGGGCATCGTGATCGCCGGGGACATCAAGATCGATCTCCTCGACATCGAACTGCTCACCATTCGGCTCCGCTTGTTCGTGGCGTCCGTGGACACCGCGAAGAAGGCGGGGATCGACTGGTGGGAAAACGATCCCGCGCTCAGTTCGCGAGCTTCACGCGATGCCTTGCGGGACGAGAACCGCGCATTGCGCGAACGGCTGGAAGCGCTCGAATCCGATATGCCGGAGAAGTCGCTCGAATCCGAGGGTGCGGAAAAATAGCCTGAGAGAAGGCCCACGGCAACGCCCCGAGTCAGCGATGAACCTCGAGTCAGCGAGGAACCCCGAGTCGGCGAGGAACAAGGAGGACCGAGGTACATGACGGAGCGCGGGCCCGAGCTTTCGGGCGACACCATCTACGTGTTCGCTGTCTGCCGGAGACCGGACCCCTCGGTCGTGGTCGGGCTGCCGGGTGTCACCGACGAGGCGCCCGTGAGGTCGCTGCCTCTGGGGGCACTGACGGCCATCGTCCAGTCCGTCCGGGCAAGCGACTTCACGGACGAAGTCTGGCAGGCGCGCCTGTCCGACCAGCGGGAACTCGAACGCTACGCACGCGCCCACCACGACGTCGTCGCCGCCGTCGCGGCGTGCTGCCCGACGG
Organism: Streptomyces sp. NPDC002698; assembly: GCF_042888945.1. Classification (NCBI taxonomy): domain Bacteria; kingdom Bacillati; phylum Actinomycetota; class Actinomycetes; order Kitasatosporales; family Streptomycetaceae; genus Streptomyces; species Streptomyces sp. NPDC002698. The sequence continues at coordinate 539,895 of NZ_JBIAQM010000002.1, read as the reverse complement.
TCCCCCTGCCGATGGCCACCCTGTACCACGGTGAGGACAGGGCGCGAGGGGCACTCGCCAAAGAGACGGATCGGTTCGATGCCGCGCTCAAGCGCATCGCACGCCATGCCGAATGGGGTGTGAAGGTCTACGCGCCGCCCTGCCCGCGAGACGACACGGTGCGGACGGCGCCCCGGCGTGTGACGCCGACCGAGCGGTCACGCCCGGCGCCCGGGGCCGGCCTCGCCTACCTGAATCGAAAACGAGGCGCGCAGGAGCGCCGCGAGCGGATCCAGGACGAGGCACTGAGGACCGCGGAAGAGGTGGACACCGAAGTCCGGGGCCTCGCCGCCGCCTCCCGCACGTTGCGACCGCACGTCCAGCCCGCCGGGGAACGCCGGGTCCAGGTCCTCAACGCGACCTACCTGGTGGCCGAACACCGCGCCGGCGAACTGGCCCTGCTGACACAGACGCTGCGGGAACGCACCGGGGCGGAGATCGAGCTGTCCGGGCCATGGGTGCCCTATTCATTCGTCGGCGAGGTGTAGACCGTGACGCACGACGTGGTGCCCTGGGACGCCCCCGGGCCCCTGAGCGGCCCTGTCGGCGTTCCACTCGTGGACCTGCTGGACCGCGTCCTGGCGACCGGTGTGGTGGTCAGCGGGGATCTGGTCATCGCCATCGCCGACGTCCCCCTGGTGCGGCTGTCCCTCCATGCCCTGCTGTCGTCCGTCAACGAGCGCGTCCCGGCTCCCTGGGCGGACGGCGGCCCCCTGTGAGCGGCTCCCGGCTCGACCTGGACTCCGACCGGATGGGGCGCGACCTGGTCGCCCTGGTGCTCACCGTGGTCGAACTCCTCAGACAGCTGATGGAGCGCCAGGCGATCCGCCGTGTCGAGCAGGGTGACCTCAGTGACGAGCAGGTCGACGAGATCGGGACCACGCTCATGCTCCTCGACCAGCGGATGGCGGAGCTCTGCGAGCAGCACGGAGTGCGCCCGGAGGATCTCAATCTCGACCTCGGCCCGCTCGGGACCCTTCTGCCCAGAAGCTGAAGCCCCTGGCCGAGTGGTGGCCGACTGGTGGCCGAGTGGTGAGGGGGTCGGTTGTCGTGACGAGTTGTTCACGGACGGGCCACGGCGTGAGGGCGACGCTGGTCGCTGTTGTCCCAACGATCAGCGCCCGGGTCCGGATGACGCCGGGCCCACCCTCTGGGTGACCGTGCTCGGCTCCGGTCAAACAAGTACCGGCGGATTGCCGACCGTAAGGGAGGGGGTATTCCCGTGCGTGTCATGGGCACGCACCCATCCCCATCTCAACAGCTCTTGAAGCGGCCCTCGGGGGACCGGAGTCCACCCGCGTCGCGAGTGGCCGAGATCGTCGCCGTACCTGTGCTGCCACGCTGGGAGCGGGACGGATCGCCGGCGTGCTCGGCCTCTTCCGGACCCGGCCCGGACGCCCTGAGCCCCAGGCTCACCCCGGCGCAGGTACCGAGTCGTCTCCCAGGGCGATGTGCGCCGTGACGCGTTTGCCGGACGGTTCTGCCTGGACCTGGAACTTCCGCGTGACGGCCCTGACGATCTCCAGGCCGTGCTGGCCGATGCGGAGGGGATCGACGTCGAAGACGATCGGCTGGGTGCGGCCGCTGTCGCGCACGGTCACCTCGACCGCGGCCTCCTCTATGCGCAATTCCATGAGGATGGGCCCTGGCGCGTATTTACGGGCATTGGTGACCAGCTCGCTGACCACCAGCTGGGTCAGGTCCATCACACGGGGGGAGACGACGACGTTCTGATCCGCCTGGGCATGGGTGAGGAAGTCCGCCGCGAGATGGCGCGCCGCGGCGATGCAGGTGTTGCCTCCGTTCAAAGGGACAGCGGTGGCTATGGGGTGAGCGCTCGGCGGCTCCGAGTCCTTACCGGATGAATCCATTTCTCTTCACCTTCGTTCCCTATTGTCACGACATGTACCCCGGGTGGCGTGGAAGATGTTGCTCTCGCGCACCTGCTTCGCTGTTCGGGCGTGTCGGCGGCCCGTGCCGGTCCGCCGCGGGCGGCGTGGGATCCCCCTGGAAGGGGCATGACGGCCGCTGTGTGACGAACGGCCCGGAAAGCCCGGACCGAGAGGCCCACGGACCGGGGACCATCTCCTGTGATAAAACGCCGGTGCGGCGCATAACGTCGTTACCGTGCCAATGACAATTCCCGCAACCATTGCCGAATCCACTGATCTAGCCGTCAAGAAGTCCCGGCTCGTCCGCTCGCCGGCCCGTTATCTGGTCTCCGCGATGCTCGCCGGCATCTACATCGGTGTCGGCGAGATTCTGCTGCTCAGCGTTGCGGGGCCGCTGGAGGCGGGCCATTCGGGCGCCGTCAGGCTGGTGGAGGGCGCGGTGTTCCCCATCGCCCTGCTGCTGGTGCTGTTCGCCGGTGCCGATCTGTTCACGAGCCAGTGCATGACCATGACGTTCGGCGTGCTCAGCGGCCGGACCTCCTGGGCGGACCTGGCGCGGATCTGGGTGATGTCGCTGCTCGGCAACCTGGCGGGCGCCGTGGTCTTCGCCCTGTTCATAGGCATGGCCGGGACCATCAGGTCCGGCCCCTCCGCCAGCCTGCTGGGCGCTCTGCTGGCCTCGAAGGAAGCCACGTCGGGCGGACAGTTGTTCGCACGCGCCATGCTCTGCAACATGCTGGTGTGTCTGGCCGTGTGGATGTTCACCCGGGCGTCGGGCGACGGCGCGAAGGCCACCATGGTGTGGTGGCCGGTGTTCGCCTTCGTCGCCAGCGGATTCGAGCACAGCATCGCCAACATGGGGCTGTTCTCGCTCGGCATCGTCAACGGTCAGGCGGAGGTCGGTGACCTCGCCCGCAACCTCGCCTTCACCGTTCCGGGCAACATCGTGGGCGGAGCGGTGCTGGTCGCCGCCGCGTACTGGTTCGCGAACGACGGCGGCCGTACGGCTGTCGGCAAGGCCCCCACCGAACCGTCCGTCCCGGCCCGGGACACCACCTCCCGCACCTCCGTTACGGTCTGACCCCCCGGTCTCTGAACGGCGCCAACGGCATCACTGCCGTTGGCGCCGTTCCGCTCGGCCTCCTTGGTGTTTTCGGCGGGCTGCCCCGCGTTTCGCCCGGGTCAACCCCAGGTCTGGTGGCACAGGGTCGCGATCTCGGAGGAGGTGACCCCGTCCGCCCGGCGGCAAAGCTGACGCATCTGGTCGGGCCAGGGTTGCGGACGGGCGCGTGGTGCCCGCGGAGTCGGGTGGCGGTGGGTCCTCGCGCGAGAGTGCGCTCGTGGCGGCTTCCGGTTCTGCGGGACGGTCCGCGAGTGCGGCACCGCATGCGTCGGCGGAACCGTGCGAGGCGTGGTGCGTCGTGCTGGTCCCGCTGCCCGACGGTGAGGAGCCGTTGCGGCCCCGGCCGCACGCCGCGGCCGCTCCGGTTCGGTCTTCACCAGAGCAGAACGAGGCGAGGACTGCACCACCGGCACGGACGTCGGTGAGGCCGCGCCGTCCGCCGAGAGCGAGGCGCGTACACCCGGGCGGCCGTCGACCGGTGGGGCATCGGGGGCCACGGTGGCGCAGCCCGTGATACCGAGCAGCGCCAGGAGCAGGACGGGCAGCAGACGAGGAGACACCGGCCCACTGTGCTGCACCGCGAAGACAGGCGAGCGGCACCACGCGGCGGATCATCACAAGGCGGGAAGGCGCCACGGCGGGTTGACGAGGCAGCCCAGAACATGGGGGCGCGGCCGGTCAGAGGGCGTGGTCGAGGAAGTCCGCGACGGCAACCACCACCGCCCTCGTGGCACCTCGCGCGGCCTCGGTGGCCCTCCGTCTGATGAGTGAGGACGGGCTGCTCGACAGGCGCGGCATGAAGCCGGCGGAGACTGCGGCTGAGCCGACCCGCCCGGTCACCGCGGCCAGGGAGCGGTCTGCGGACAGTGGGTGCGCTGTGATGATCCAGGGTGCCGGCCGGCTCCACCACCGGGCCCGCCGGAGTGGCGCGGGTGCGGACGGTCAGGACGGTCAGGTCGTGGGTCGCGTCCGCTCTTCACCGCTGTGCCGGGGCACGTTGAAGGCCAGGACCGCGGTGTCGTCGTCCACGCCGGTGCCGAAGGTGTCGAGCAGGTCCCGGATCGCGGCCACGGCGTCGTGGGCGGTGGTGGGTGCCAGCCCCTGGACGAACTCCAGCAGGGCCTCGTCGCCGTAGCGGCCGTCGGCGGAGTCGGCGGAGTGGGCTTCGGTGAGACCGTCGGTGTGCAGGAACAGCGTGTCGCCGGGGTCGAGGCGGATGGAGGTGGTGGCGATGTGGGCGTCGGGCAGAACACCGATCAACTGGCCGCCGGGGGTCGGCAGACAGTAGGCGTGGCCGTCGGAGCGCATCAGCAGGGCCGGCGGATGGCCGCCGCTGGCCAGGGTGACCTGGAAGCCGCCCGCGTCCCCGTCCGGGGTGAGCAGACCGAAGATGACGGTGCAGAAGCGAGGGTCGTCGCCGTTGTACTCGTGATTCAGGACAGTATTGAGATTGGCCAGCACCGCCGCGGGGTCGGGGTCGTACACGGCGGCCGCCCGCAGTGTGTAGCGCGCCAGAGAGGTGACGGCCGCGGCGGCCGCGCCCTTGCCGCAGACGTCGCCCAGGAAGAATCCCCAGGTGCCGGAGTCCAGGGGGAACAAGTCGTAGAAGTCGCCGCCCACCTCGTCGGCGGAGGCGACGTGGTAGTACGCGGCGACGTCCAGTCCGGGCACGTCCACCAGGGTGGGAGGCAGCAGCGTCTTCTGCAGGGTGGCGTTCAGTCGCTTCAGGCGTTCGCGTTCCCGGTCCGATTCCTGACGGGCGCGCAGGAGTTCGGACTCGTACGTGCGCCGGTCCCGGGCGTCGAAGACCGTCGTGCGGATCAGCAGCGGCTGTCCGTCACTGCCGCTGCGAATGACAGAGGTCACCAGAACCGGGAGCCGGCCGCCCCCGGCGGTCTTGAGTTCCAGGGCGATGCCGCTGATCTCACCCTGCATACGCAGCAGTGGGCCGAAATGGGTCTCGTGGTAGATCCGGCCTCCGACGGTGAGCAGATCGGCGAAGTCCCTCCGGCCCACCAGTTCGCTGTTCTCGTATCCGAGCCAGTTCAGCAGGGTCCGGTTGATTTTCGCGATGCGGCCGTCGAGGGTCGTGGACAGGTACCCGCACGGCGCGTTTTCGTACAAGTCCTCCGCACTGTCCTCCAGCAACGCGGAGAACGTGGCCTGGTCGGCACCGGGCCGAGAGTCCGGGGCGCAACCCTCACTCCTCCCGCTGTGGTCGGTTCTGCACATCAGTGGCTCGCTCCGGCGAAGGCGGCGATCGCGGCGGCTGTCTCCTCCGGGGCGGCGAGCTGCGGACAGTGTCCGGTGGCGTTCAGCGTGATCAGCCTGCTGCCGGGAATCTGCGCCTGCACGAACGCCCCCACCTCCGGCGGGGCGATCGCGTCCTTGGAGCACTGCGCCACGAGGGTCGGAACCCGCACATGGGCGAGGGACTCGCGGTGGTCGGACAAGAACGTGACCCGGGCGAAGACCCGGGCGATGTCCGGATCGGTGCGGCAGAAGCTGTTGGTCAGCTCCTCACCCAGTTCCGGCCGCTCGGGATTGCCCGTGATCATCGGGGCCATGGCACGCGACCAGCCCAGATAGTTCGCGTCCAGCGACTCCAGAAGCTCCTCTATGTCCTCGGCGCTGAACCCGCCGCGATAGCCGGTCGCCGGGTCGTCGATGAAGCTGGGAGAGGGGGCGAGGAGCAGCAGACCGCTGAACGCATCGGGCTCCCGCGCGGAGGCCACCACACCCATCATGGCGCTCACCGAGTGTCCGACGAACGTCACGGGACCCAGCGCGAGCTCGTGACAGATCTCCAGTACGTCCTCGGCGTAGCCGTCGATCGTGGAGTGGCGCCGCTCGCTCCACGACGCCAGGTCGGAGCGCCCTGCCCCCACGTGGTCGAAAAGCACCACCGTGAAATCGCGCTCCAGCAGCGGCACCACCAGTCGCCACATGTTCTGGTCGCACCCGAATCCGTGCGCGAGCACCACGACGGGGCCGTCCGTCCGGCCGGTCACCCTTACATGGTTCCTGCCCCACACGTCCATGGAGCCATCCTCGCAGACCGCTCCTGGACCCCGGCCGAAAGTCCCGGCCGGCCCGTGGATCACGCGGTGCCAAGGACGTGTGGATCACCACCTGGGGGGCACTCAGTGTGAAGAGAACCACGGGACCCGAGTGCCGAAAGGGAACAGGACTCGCCTCGACGGAGAACCGCCCGCAGAACGCCGTTGTCACGGGCGCGCGAAACGTCCGCCCCTCGATCCTCCGCAGACCTGGCAGATTCCTCGGCCGGCTCGGCATGCGCGGGGGGAGGACCGGTCGTCCCACGGGGCACGGGACACCCGTACATCGGAGGCAGACAGTGACCACCCAGACGTTCACCCCCTTGGTACCCCCCTTCTTGCTGGCGCCCCCAGGGGTGTATCGCCCCCAGCACGACACACGCCTTCTGGCGCGGGCGCTGAACCGTGAGTTCATGAACTCCGGAACCCGGGTGCTGGAGCTGGGAACGGGCAGTGGCGCCCTGGCGCTGGAGGCCGCGAGACGGGGAGCACGGGTGACGGCCGTCGACATCTCCAGACGGGCCGTGCTGACCGCGCGCTTCAACGCGATGATCGCCCGGAGGCGCGTCACTGTGCGCCGCGGTGACCTCACGGGTGCCGTGGCGGGTCAGTCGTACGACCTGGTGATCAGCAATCCACCCTATGTGCCCTCTCCCGATGCCCACCCCCCTCGTAAGGGCGCCGCTCGGGCTTGGGACGCGGGGCACGACGGCCGGATTCTGGTGGACCGCATCTGTGATGCCGCGCCCGCGGTGCTGCGGCCCACTGGTGCACTGCTCGTGGTCCATTCGGGGCTCTGCGGTGTCGATGCCACCTTGGACCGGCTGGCAGGCGCCGGCATGGCCGCGGTGGTCACCGACAGGGCCATGGTTCCGTTCGGGCCGGTATTGCGGTCCCGTCTGCCGTGGCTGCGCCGGACAGGCCTGCTCGGCGACGAGGCAGAGGAAGAACTGGTGGTCATCCGTGCCGAACACGCCTGAAAGAGCGCGCCGCATCCGGGTCGACCCCGATGGGCCGCTGCTCGTGGAGGGGCCGGTCGAGGTGATCGGAGAGGACGGCAGCGTCACCGCCTCGCACCGGTTCACCGTGGCCGTCTGTACCTGTCGACGCAGCCGCGCCTATCCGTGGTGCGACACCAGTCACCGCCGCCGCGTGAGGCCGGACGGCGAGACGACCGGGCCCGCCGGACCGCCCCGGGGCTGCCGGTCAGAGCCCGGCGACGAGACCGGCCAGGCGGCCGGGCCGGAGGGAGCCGAGTGATTTCCGACCGACAGGAGGCCCGGCTGTGCAGCCCGCCTCTGCCCACCCCGCGCGGCGTCCTGTCCGCCGGCGTCGTCTCCGCCCTCGCTCACGGGCATCCGGTGCCCGGACCGGAGGAGGCGGCCGGCGCCGATCCCTATGGTGACGATCTGCAGCTCGCTCTGTACGTGCTGTACGAACTGCACTACCAAGGCTTCGACGGCGTGGACGAGGAGCGCGAGTGGGACCCGGAACTCCTGGCTCTGCGCCGCGCACTCGAACGGTGTTTTCTCACCGCTCTGCGGGTCGACGTCCCTCGTCCGGTACCGGTGAAGGAGGCGCTCGACGACCTGCAGATCGAGCCGGTCGGCCACGACGGAACGAGCGTCTCGCACTATCTCCAACGCGACGGAGAACCAGGACAGTTGAAGGAATACGCGGCGCTGCGCTCCCTCTACCACCTCAAAGAGGCGGACCCGCACGTCTGGGTCGTCCCACGGCTGCACGGCCGCGCCAAGGCGGCCATGGTGGCGGTCGAGTACGACGAATTCGGTGCGGGGCGCCCGGAGGAGATCCACGCCAGGCTCTTCGCCGACCTCATGGAGGACCTCGGTCTGGAAACGGCGTACGGTCACTACCTCGACGTCACCCCGGCCGAGGCACTCGCCACCGTGAACCTGATGTCCCTGTTCGGGCTGCACCGGGCATTGCGGGGCGCGCTCGTCGGACACTTCGCCGCTGTCGAGGTGACGTCCTCGCCCGGCTCGCGCCGACTGGCGAAGGCGCTGCGCCGCACCGGCGCCGGGCCCGCCGCCATCCGGTTCTACGACGAGCACGTCGAGGCGGACGCCGTCCACGAACAAGTCGTACGGCACGACGTGGTGGGCGGCCTGTTGGAGAGCGAACCCGCTCTGGAACCGGACATCGTCTTCGGCGTTCAGGCCACCACGCTGTTGGAGGGCCGACTCGGTGCCACGCTCCTTGCCGCCTGGGGGGACGGACGCAGCGTCCTTCGTGTCCCCGCGCCGAGCAGTGGACAGCGCCAGGAACTCCGGCCCCGGACTCCCGCACCTCCTGAGCCGGGACATGAAGGCAGACCATCCGAGTGACGGAGCGTTCGTGCCGCGGGGCTCTGGCTTCGGCGCGTGCGCCGCATGGTTCGATCGACCACTCCGCCAGTCACTTTCAAGGCAGGGAACGACCATGGACGGCAACCGCGAGATGGATTCGGCGCACCAGGTGCCCAAGGACGTCGACGAAGAGACCGTGAACGCCCTGGGCGCGCTTTCGAAGGCTCTGGAGACCACGGAGCGGGCCCGCGGCCACCTGTACGGGTTCCACCAGCTGACCGGGACGGCGGACTTCGAGCTCGGCGAAGCGGCCCGCCTGCTGCGCGAGGCGGGCCACGACGAGCAGGCCGCCCGCGTCGAGCGCGAACTCGTCGGCCGCAACGTCATCCCCGGCCACTGGACGTTCCAGATCGTCGAGGCCTACAACGCGACCTACTACCGGCCCTTCGCCGAGATGGAAGGCGACATCGTCGGCGAACTGGCCGCCGGGCGGGACCACCTCCTGGAGGCCCGCCTCAAGACGGCCCGCCGCACCCATCGGCATCCCCACCACACCGCGACACCTCCGCCGCCTGAGCGGTGAGCCGGGTTCAGCGAATCCCTGCCTCGAAGTCTTGACCTCGCATACGGGGGTACTCGCAGCTCATGAAAGCGACATACTGGGAAATAGCCCTACAGGATGCGGCATTCGGAATGCTCGGAGCCTTCGCGGGCGGACTGCTCATCGTAGGTGGTCTGGTGTGGGCGGTCCGGCTGGGCATCAAGGCGCGTCGGCGTGAGCCGGGTCCGCCCCGGCCGCATGAGCAGCCCGCGCCGCCGGAGTCCGGTCCTGTGCATGAGTCCAGGGAGATGCGCGAGCCGGATGAGGTCCCCCGTGCCGCGGACGAGAGCGAGCGCCTCACGCCGTACCAACTCCACAGCTCGGGCGGCAAACGCAGCGAGAGGCAGGAGCGTCCGCGCTGGGAGTCCGGATCCGGTGCCGGCCCTGCCGGAACATGACCCACCGGGTCCGAGGGCTTCCGGGTGGGCGGCAAGGGGTCGCATGGGCGAGGCAGGCCCGGGTCTGCTCGGGCGGCAGGTCCACCCGGTAAATCCGGCCCGCGGCCGCCGCACCGGGGCGACCCCGGCCGGACCGACGGCCGTGAGGGCCGTCGGCGCGTGCGACTGAGGATCCGCGGCGCATGATGCCGCTGCGGAAGGGTACTCGACGATTTCGACCTTTTCATCACTATTTCAGAGGTTGTCATGGCGATTCGACACCAAGTGATCGAGCGGCCCCCTGACGCCGTCTGGGCGGTTCTGGAGGATCCCCGGCTCTACGCCGACTGGGTCGTGGGGACCTCTGCCTCGTGGCCACTGGACACTCGGTGGCCGCAGGTCGACGCGGAGCTGGCGTATCGCGTGGACCTGGGTCCATGGACGTTCGAAGGGCGGACGGTGGTCCGCCGGGCGGAACCGCCCCACTGGCTGGAGCTCGAGGCCGACAGCGGCCGCTTGGGTACGGCGCGCATCGCCATCGAAGTGCGTCCCTGGGGCGGACAGGCGTTGGTCCTGGTCGATGAGCACCCGCTGCGCGGACCGGGAGGAGCTCTGCACGCGGCGCCCCTCGACTTCCTGATCCAGTTGCGGCACCGAAGCATGCTGCCCCGCCTTGCCCGAACCGTGGAGGGCGTCACCTCCGCGGCGTCCGGCACCGCGGTCCGGGCCATGGCGGGAGGCACGGCGACCAGTGGCCGAGGCTGAGAGGCCGAAGCCGCCGTCACCGCCGGCGCGGCGCCGGCCCGCGCCGAGCGGCACACGGCGCGCTCCTGTCGCAGGACCGCCATCGGCCCAGGCGATCCGCGTGCGTCGTCACCGGCGGGAACGAGCCGATCGAGCCTTCGACCGCCCGTCCGCTCGCAGGCGCTTCCGCCGGTCGGCGCGGCGGGCGGGCCGACCGGCGTCACACACCTTCTGGAGTTCTGGCATGACTTTTCCCATCGCCTCCGATCCGCTCGCCGAGCTGTCCGCGGCCGGAGTGTCGGTCTGGCTGGACGACCTGTCCCGTGAACTGCTGGCCGGGGGTGAACTGAAGAGGCTGATCACGGAGAAGCATGTCGTGGGGGTCACGACGAATCCCACGATCTTCGCCTCCGCACTGTCCAAGGGAGACCGCTACAGCGAGCAACTGCGCCGGCTGGAACGTGAGGGCGCGAGCGTGGACGACGCCATCCTCACCCTCACCTCCGACGACGTACGGGCAGGGTGCCGGGCGTTCGGCCCGGTCCACCTGCGCAGCGGCGGGACCGACGGGCGGGTTTCCGTCGAGGTCGATCCCCGGCTCGCGCGGGACGCCGACGCCACGATCGACCAGGCGCGCAAGTTGTGGGAGACCGTCGGCCGGCCGAACCTCCTGGTCAAGATCCCGGCCACCGGCGAGGGGCTGACCGCGATCACCCGTGTCATCGCCGAGGGCATCAGCGTCAACGTCACCCTGATCTTCTCCCTGGAGCGCTATCGCGCGGTCATGGACGCCTACTTGGCCGGACTGGAGCAGGCCGAGGCCGCCGGACGGGATCTGGCGGACGTTCACTCCGTCGCCTCGTTCTTCGTCTCGCGCGTCGACACCGAGGTCGACCGGCGCCTCGACGCCATCGGCACCCCCGAGGCCCGGGCGCTCAGGGGCAAGGCCGCGATCGCCAACGCGCGGCTCGCCCACCAGGCGTACGAGCAGATGACCGCCGGGTCCCGCTGGCAGGGCCTCGCTGCGGCCGGGGCCCGTCCGCAGCGGCCTCTGTGGGCATCCACCGGAGTCAAGGACGCGGCCTACCCCGACACGATGTACGTCGGCGAACTCGTCATCGCGGGCACCGTGAACACCATGCCCGGCGCCACTTTGGAAGCGTTCGCTGACCACGGCGTTCTGCCTGCCCGCACGCCGGCCGTCGATGCCCGCGCCGCTGCGACAGCCCACTTCGAGGCGCTGGAGCGTGTCGGCGTCGACTTCACGGATGTCACCGACACCCTCGAAAGGCAAGGACTCGCCAAGTTCGAGGACAGCTGGACCGAACTCACCGCCTCGGTGGACCGGGAGATGCGCGCCACCGCCCCTGCCGCGGGCGGGCCGGGAACCTCGAAGGCGTTCCCGAAGAAGGCCTCGGGAGGTGCCGACCTTCTGGCGATCTATCTGAACGACCACCTCTCCGGCGCGACCGCCGGCCTGGAACTCTTCCGCAGGGCCGCACAGACCCGGCAATACCGGGAACAGGGCACCGCGCTGGCCGAACTGGCCCATGAGGTCGAGCAGGACCGCGATTCGCTGACGCAGATCATGGCCGATCTCGCGGTGCCGACCGCCTACGCGAAGGTCGCCCTCGGCTGGCTGGCCGAAAAGGCGGGCCGCGCCAAGCCCAACGGCCATCTCCTGTCCCGCTCCCCGCTCAGCGACGTCCTGGAACTGGAATCCATGCTGCTGAGTGTCCAGGGCAAGGCGGCCTGCTGGCGCGGCTTGCGCACCCTGGCGGAGACCGACGGGCGGCTCTTCGCCGAACACCTGGACGTCCTCATCGAGCGCGCCGACCGCCAGTCCGCCGTACTGGAACGACTCCGTCTGGCCGCCGTCGAATCGGTCCTGCGTTCCACTCGGCCCCGAGTGTGACGCCCGTGCGCGGGCGTCCGGATGACACGCTCACGCATTCCACAACACACCCGTGTCCGACATGTGTCGATTTGGCGTGTCGGGTACTCGGTGGTGCGTGTCTCCCGGCTCTGGCTGTCGACACCGGAGCGGAGGGGAGCGCGCGGGCCGTCCGCGCCGGACACGGGGCCGTGCTCGGCCCGAGACGGCGCAGTGACTGAGGAGGACGCATGAAGGCGTTGGCATGGCACGGCAAGAGGGACGTACGAGTGGACACGGTCCCCGATCCCGAGATCCAGGATCCGACCGACGTGATCATCAGAGTGACGACGACCGGGCTGTGCGGTTCCGACCTGCACCTGTACGAAGTCCTGGGACCGTTCCTCGACGCCGGCGACATCCTGGGCCACGAACCGATGGGGATCGTCGAAGAGGTCGGTTCCGAGGTGGTGAACGTGCTCAAGGGGGACCGCGTGGTCGTACCGTTCAACATCTCCTGCGGTGCGTGCTTCATGTGCAAGCAGGGCCTGCACTCGCAGTGCGAGACCACCCAGGTCCACAGTCAGGGAAGCGGCGCGTCCCTGTTCGGGTACACCAAGCTCTACGGCCAGGTCCCCGGCGGGCAGGCCGAGTACCTGCGCGTACCGTTCGGCAACACCCTGCCCATCGCCGTTCCCCCGGGACCTCCGGACGACCGGTTCGTCTATCTGTCCGATGTCCTGCCCACCGCGTGGCAGGCCGTCGACTACGCGGCCGTCCCGCCCGGTGGCAGCGTCGCGGTGCTGGGCCTGGGACCGATCGGGGACATGTGCACCCGCATCGCCGCCCATCGCGGCGCCGGGACGGTCATCGGGATCGACCTGGTACCCGAGAGGCTGGACCGGGTGAAGGCGCGCGGAGTGCACACCCTGGACCTTGAGGAGCACGGAGACGGGATCGTGGAAGCCGTCCGGGACCTCACCGCCGGACGCGGCCCCGACGCCGTCATCGACGCCGTCGGAATGGAGGCCCACGGCGCCGCGGTCACCCAGGCCGCGCAGCAGATGACCACTCTGTTGCCCGGCAAACTGGCCGCCAAGTTGATGCAACGCGTCGGCGTGGACCGCCTGTCCGCCTTGTACCTGGCCATCGAGCTCGTCCGCCGGGGCGGCACGATCTCCCTGTCGGGAGTTTACGGAGGGATGGCCGACCCCCTGCCCCTGCTGACCATGTTCGACAAGCAGATCCAGCTACGCATGGGCCAGGCCAACGTCTGGCGCTGGGTGGACGACCTCCTGCCCCTGCTCACCGACGCCGACCTGCTCGGTGTCGAATCCTTCGCGACCCACCACCTGCCGCTGGAACGGGCCCCTGACGCCTACGAGATGTTCCAGAAGAAGCAGGACGGCGCGGTGAAGATCCTCTTCAACCCCTGACCGGCCCCGAGTTCATTCCGGCAGCGGACAACGACCGCGCACGCAAGGGTTCGTCAGCGCCGTTGTGGGCTTTCCGGCCATCGCGATGGCCGCATCGGAGGGTGCGTAGTGACCAAGCAGCAGAGTGCTCTGGACGGCCGAGTCGCCGTCGTGACGGGAGCCGCCCGCGGTCTGGGTGAGGCCGTCGCGCGGGAACTGGCTCGGCGCGGTGCCCGCTTGGCCCTTCTGGGCCTTGAGGAAGAAGAGTTGGCGCGGGTGGCGGCATCCCTTCCCGCGACGGCGAACCACTGGCTCGTGGATGTCACCGACGACGAGGCGATGAGGCGGGTCGCCGGCGAAGTCCGGCAGTCTCTCGGCCCGCCATCGGTGCTGGTGGCCAATGCCGGCATCGCCGAAGGCGGTCCCTTCGACGAGTCCGATCCGGCACTGTGGCGGCGTGTGATCGAAGTGAATCTGATCGGCAGCGCGATCACCCTCCGCTCCTTCCTGCCGTCGCTGTTGGCCACGCACGGCTACTACCTGCAGATCGCCTCGCTGGCATCCATCGGAGCCTCACCCATGATGAGCGCGTACTGCGCTTCGAAGGCCGGCGTCGAGTCCTTCGTGCACGCCATGAGCGCCGAGCTGGCCCCCCGAGGCGCAGGCGTGGGCATCGCCTACCTGAACTGGATGGACACCGACATGATCCGCGACGCGGATCAGCACGCCGTGCTCCGCGAGCTGCGGTCGCAGATGCCCAGACCGGCCAGGAAGGTCCACTCCGTCGATGCGGTCGCCGCGCGGCTCGCGACCGCTGTGGAGCGACGCTCTCCCGCCGTCTACGTCCCCGCCTGGCTCTCCATGGTGCAGGTGGTGCGTGCGGCGCTGCCGCCCCTGGTCACCCGTTTCGCCCGCCGCTCACTCACGCGCATGTCCTTCGCCCCGACGGGCGCGCTCGGGGCGGGCGGCCGAGCCGCCGCACGACGCGGCGACTTCGTCTGACCCGGGTCACCTGACCGGCTCGACCGCACGACGCGGGCTCGATCTCCGTCAGTCCCGGGGCTGCTGAATACGGAGCCGACCGGAGAACAACCGCTGGGCGGAGGTGAGCACGCGTGCCGTGCCCGTGGTGCTGCGAAGCGCCGCACGCGCCGCGTTGGCACCGCAGGCACCGTGGACTCCGCCGCCCGGATGCGCGGACGCCGACGCGAGATAGAGGGCTCGCACGGGAGTCTCGGGGCGCCCGGTGCCCGGTACGGGCCGGAAGATCAACTGCTGGTGGAGGCTGGCCGTGCCTCCGTTGATCGCGCCGTTGTGCAGATTGGCGTCCAGGGCTTGGAGGTCGGGAGGGGCCAGGATCCTGCGGGCCCGGATCAGCGAGCGGAAGCCGGGTGCGTAGTGCTCCACGTGCCGTTCCACACGGTCGGCCATGGCTTCCCGCTCCCGCTCGTCCCATACTCCGGTGATGCGGTCCGGGCCGGCGTCACCGACGACGGTCTGCGGAACGTGGGTGTAGGCCCAGGCGGACTCGGTTCCCCGTGGCGAGCGCGAGACGTCCGCGGTCGTCATCTGCCCGAGCAGAGTGAAGGGGCGGTCAGGCGCCGTCCCGGAGGCCAACTGTGCCGCGAAGCGGGTGAGTTCGCCGACGCTGTCGGACAGGTGCACGGTGCCCGCGCCGCCGGCGGCTTCGGTGTTCCAGGGGATCCGCCCGCCCAGCGCCCAGTCGATCTTGAAGGTGGCGAAGTCCCACTGGAAGCGGCGCATGCTCTGCAGGAGCGCGGACGGCAGATGCCGCTCGTCCACCAAGCCGCCGTAGAGATCCGGAGCGGACACATCGGCCAGCACGCAGCGCCGCACCGGGACTGCTTCCCCCGTCGCCGTCCGCACGCCCATGGCGCGGCCACCTCGTACCACGACCTCCCGCACAGGTTCACCGCAGCGAACGGTGCCGCCGTGGCGTTCGAGGCGCTGGACGAGCGCGGCCGCGAGGCCTCCCGCGCCTCCGGCCGGGACGGGGAATCCGTAGTGTTGCCCGAGCATGCACAGCAGCCATCCGAATCCGCCGCTGCCGGCGGCCTCCGGGGCGAGGTCGGCGTGCAACGCGTTCCCGGCGAGGAGCAGGCGCCCGGCGTCGCCCCGGAATTCCTCTTCACCGAGCCGCCGCGCGGGCAGCAGGAGGGACCGGGCGAGGGGCAGCCCGACGGGCCCGCGCAGTCTCAGCGCCAGGCGGGCAGCCGCCTTGAGCGGGGGAAAGGGGGTGAACAGGGCGTCCAGCACGTCCCCGCCGATTCGATCCCAGGTGCCACACATGCGCGACCACGCGGCTCCGTCCCCCGCACCGAAGGCGTCCAGCCCTTGCGCAGTCGCTTCCTTCGACCGCTCGAGGACGGCACACCGTCCGTCGGGGAGGGGGTGGGCGAGCACGGACGGAGCGTGGGACCAGCGCAGACCATCGGCCTGCAGCTCCAGGCTCTGGATGATCGGTGACGCCGCGGCGAGGGGGTAGAAGGCGCTGAACGTGTCGTTCACGTAGTCGGGGTGCAGCCCGCGGTCGCTGCGTACGGCGCCTCCGGGCTCACTCTGGGCTTCCAGGACCTCGACACTCCAGCCCGCGTCGGCAAGGAGGTTCGCTGCCACCAGGCCGTTCGGGCCCGCTCCGATGACCACGGCGTCCAGCATCTTCAGCTCCTGCGGTCAGAGTCCCGGACGCACCGCCTGCCGGAGCGCCGCATCGACCTGCCGCCCCCGTTCCTCTCTGGTGACCACTCGGTAACTCCGTGTCGGATCACCATGACGAACTCCTCATATCGCCCTGAAACGGTCGGCGGCTACCCAGTACCCCTTCCCCGGCTCGCCATGCGGCCGGCGCGGGAGCCCTTGCCGTCCGGCGACAAGACCGCTTCGGAGGTCCTTGGCCCGCTCGGCCCGGCCCGGCGCCTCCAGGGTGCAGGAGTTATGTCGAACCCGCCGAGGAGCGACCGTAAGGGGCGCGACTGCCACTGCCGGGCCGGCCGGATGCCTCGGCGGTGGGTCCCGTCCTCGCGGGGTGGGACCCACCGCCGGTCGTGCGGAGAGCCGCGTTCAGTTGGTGGTGAGCATGCCTTCGCGGAGTTTGGTGAGGGTGCGGTTGAGCAGGCGGGAGACGTGCATCTGGGAGACGCCGAGGTATTCGCCGATCTGGGCCTGGGTGCATTCGTCGACGAAGCGCATGTGGATGATGCGCCGTTCGCGGTCGTCGAGCCGGGCGATCATGGGGGCGAGGGCGTTGAAGTCCTCGACGAGTTCGAGGGCGTTGTCGTCGGTGCCGATGAAGTCGGCCAGGACGGCTTCACCGTGGTCGCTGGAGCCGATGGTCGCGTCGAGGGAGGAGGAGGTGTAGCCGTTGGAGGCGAGGCGCGCTTCGTTGACTTCTTCCTCGCTCAGGCACATCAGCTGGGCGAGTTCCTTGACCGTGGGGGCACGGCCGAGCCGGCTGCGGAGCTCCTCGGTCGCCTGGGCGAGATGGATCCGGGCCTCCTGCAGCCGCCTGGGGACATGGACGGCCCAGGAAGTGTCGCGGAAGAAGCGCTTCATCTCACCGACGATGTAAGGAACCGCGAAGGAGGTGAACTCCACTTCGCGGGTGAGTTCGAAGCGGTCGATGGCCTTGATCAGTCCGACCATGCCGACCTGGACGACGTCCTCCATCTCGTCGTGGCCGCGACTGCGGAAACGAGCGGCGGCGAAGCGGACGAGGGTCATGTTCATCTCGATGAGGGTGTTGCGCGCGTACTGGTACTCGGGCGTGCCCTCCTCGAGCACCGCCAGCTGGTCGAAGAACAGCCTGGACAGCTGCCGGGCGTCCTTGGGGGCGACCCGCGAGGGGTCCGCTATCTCCGGCAGTGGTGCTGTCGGTGGCACGGTCTGTGGTGCTGTCGCCTCGGTCACCGTCATATCAGGCCCCTCCCACGGTTCCAGCCCCCGTACCGCCGGCTGCTGGAGGCCGACAACAGCGCGGTTACCCGCATTCGGACAGTCCATGCGAAACAGGAGCCGGAACCTCCCGCACCCTTCAGGCGCCGCCCGAGCGCGAGGAGGGTGCCGAGCGACGCGGGGAGAGTGCCCGGCACTCGTCGAAGCGGAGTGGCAGACGTCCGCGCGCCGGGTCGCGGCCCCCACTCCCCGCCGGTCGGCCGAACACCGCCGACGGCCGTCTGCCGTGCCCCTCAGCGGCTCCCGTCCCCGGCGGGTGAACCGTCAGGGTCGATGCCGGTGTAGGCGGAGGCGTCCTTTTCACCGCTGGGACGGCGGGACTGTCCGCGGCGCCCGGTGTCGTGCATGCCTCTGGACTTGCCCCGGTCTTCGGCGCGCGCGGTCAGGCTGTCCGAGGGGGTGCCCTCTCCCGATGCGTCTTTCTCCTTCTTCGTGGGCACCTTGCGGGCCCTGTCGGGCTCCGGGGCGTACTTGTCGGGGTGGAAGGAGCGGTGGGGACTGGGATTCGGCTGCTGAGACTCGTCATTCACGGACGGCCCCCAGCGCAACTGGCGCTCTCCCTCGGATGTGCGTTGCCCTCGCCCTTGCGGGGGCTGCTTCGCTGACGTTGCCATGGTGGGACCTCTCGTCCTCACGGTTGTGTGGTGGCTCTTCTTGCGCTGTGGAGGGATCGCCGCACCACGGACACCACAAAGAGCCGAGTGACCCGTCACGCATGCGTAAAACGTGATATATCGGTCCGCTTTCGTTCTCTGTGCTGCGCCGCTTCGCGGTGACGCTGAAGCGACGGGGCCGCGGCCCTCGGTCCGTCTCGGCGAAGAGCGTCCCGGGCGGGGCCGCTCGTACGAAGGTGGCTGTCGCGGCCTCGCGTGTCGTACCGAAGTGGTCGGCAGCGCTCTGATTCGTCGTCGAGTAGGGCTATTTAGTGCATAAAGTCACGTTTTCATGCTGTCCAGTGGGTTACGCGGAAGACGACCGGAGAGCAGGAGGTCAGGATGATCACCCAAGGGTGGATTGCCGCCGCGCTGGACCATCCGGTGTACGACGTCGACGGAAGGAAGATCGGC
This sequence comes from Streptomyces sp. NPDC002698, assembly GCF_042888945.1. Classification (NCBI taxonomy): domain Bacteria; kingdom Bacillati; phylum Actinomycetota; class Actinomycetes; order Kitasatosporales; family Streptomycetaceae; genus Streptomyces; species Streptomyces sp. NPDC002698. The sequence continues at coordinate 521,424 of NZ_JBIAQM010000002.1, read as the reverse complement.
GACGCCAGGCATGTCTTCCTCGACGATGCCACCGGCGAGCCCGAACGGGTCAGCGTCAAGACCGGGCTCTTCGGCACCGGTGAGTCCTTCGTTCCCGTACGCGAGGAGCACCGGCTCTACGAGCACTACGGCATCGCGTGGGGCGACGAGCGGGGCTGGCGGCCGGAGCGGGACAGACGGTCCCACGTTCGCTCACGGACGGTCGCCACTACCGGCGAAGGCACCTCGCTGCCCTACGACGACACCACCGCTGCGGGCATCGCCCGCGGCGGCCATGAGAATCCCGACACCGGGTCTGCCCGCTCCGAAAGCTGCGAAGACGACGCGATGACGCGCTCCCAGGAGCACGGGCGAGCCGGCACGGAAAGCACCGCGACAGGGCAGCCACGGCTGCGTTTGTACCTGACTCCCGAAGCGTGGCGATAGGGGACGCGCCTTCGACCGGCGAGTCCTGCACACACCTGGACGTCGGCCCCAGAGGCACGCGCGTCCCGCGCGGTTCACCGCCGGTGCGCGACATTCACCTTTCCGCGGGCGCGACGGACGTGTCCTACACCGATCGAGGCGACCACCATGGCAGACAACATCACCAGCGTCGGCGGAGACAGCCGGCCCGAGACAGACGTCAGCCCGCTCAAGGGCCGCACCGGGGCCGGTGCTCCGGCAGAGACACGGGGGAGGACCACCATCGCGGACGGCGTGGTGGCCAAGATCGCGGGCACCGCCGCCCGGGAGGTGCCGGGCATCCACAGCCTGGGGGCGGGGATGGCCCGCGCCTTCGGAGCCGTGCGCGAACGCGTTCCCGGCAGCGGAGGAGCAGGCGCGGCAGCCACCCGCGGAGTGAAGGTCGAGGTCGGCGAGCGCCAGGCCGCTGTCGACCTGGACGTCGTCGTCGAATACGACGTCTCCATCGTTGACGTCGCCGGCGAGGTACGAACCAACGTGATCAGTTCCGTGGAACGGATGACGGGCTTGGAGGTCGTCGAGGTGAACATCGTCGTCGACGACGTTCACCTCGACGACGAGTCGGAAGAGGCCGATTCGGAGGACCGCGTGAGGTGATCGACCGCCGTCACCCATGGCCGTGCCCCGTGCATGGCCGGGTGCTCTACGGACGATCGCGCTCGCGAGACGGGTGAGTGCATGATGAACACAGCGACGACAGGCCTCGCGGCAGGCATGGCCCTCGGCTTCGCCGGATACTTCGGCGGCTTCTGGGCGTTCCTGCTCGTTCTGGTGCTGGGTACGGCGGGGCTGATCGTGGGCCTCGCGGTGCAAGGTGACCTCGACCTCCGTACTCGGAGACAGCGGTGAGTACCCGGCCCGCTTCCCCGTCCCTGGGCGACAGGTCCGGCTCACTCGCACGGGCCGTCGGCCTGCCGCCCCCGGCAGAGCGGGGAGCCACCGTCATCCCGGACAAGGTGGTCGCCCGCATCGCCGCCCGGGCCGCGCGGACGGCCCAGTCCCGGCGCGCCGCCATACCGCCCGACCGGGGCCGGCCCGCGGCACCCAGCGCCACCGCCGCCATCCGTACCGGATCGGTGCGCCTGCACCTGGCCATGGACCTGCCCTACCCCACCGACATCCCCGGCGTCTGCGAGCGGATCCAGCGTGACGTCGCCGAGCGGGTGGCTCAACTGACCGGCCTGGAGGTGCGAGAGGTCATCCTCACCGTCCGACGGCTGGTGACCGCCCCCGGCGTGCACCGGGGACGGCTCCGGTGAGCCGCTCCGTGATCCGGGCCCCCGGGCACGCCACGCAGGAAGGAGGCCGCAATGACACCTGACCCGAGTTCTCCAGCCCACAACTCCGAGCCCTCCGCGGGCCGCGCTGCCGTGCCGCTGACGAAGGAGCCCGACCGGTCCGGTGTGCCCGAACACGGCACGCCCGCACCGAACCTGACGGCCGGTGAGAACGGGGGCGGGCAACGGGCACGCCGTCCGTGGTCCGCCCGCCGCGTTCCGGCCGCACTGGTCGCCTCGGTTGTTCTCGTGGTGACGGCCGCGGCGCTGGTCGACGTCGTCGCCGTCCGGGCGGGACGTCCCGCGGCTGCCTGGCGCCGTCACCTGGCCGATGGACTGGCCACTCGCCCCGTGGACGACGTGTGGATGCTCACGGGAGCCTCCGTGGCCGCCGCTACCGGTGTCTGGCTGATGGTCCTGGCCCTCACCCCCGGCCTGCGGCACTGGCTGCCCCTGCGCTCTCCCGCGCCCGGACTGCGAGCCTGTCTGGACCGCGACGGCGCCGCGGTCCTCCTGCGCGATGCCGCCATGCGGGTACCCGGAGTGGCCAAGGCCCGCATCCGGGTGCGCCGCCATCGCGTCAAGGCCCGCGCGGACGTCCGTTTCCGCGACTCACGGCAGGTCAAGGACGATCTCATCGCCGTCCTTCGCGAAGAGCGCGACCGGTTCGCCCTCGCCCGCCCGCCGCGCATCGTCGTACGAGTGCGGCGACGCACCGACTGACAGAGAACCCCAGCACCGGAGCCCCACCATGACGCCGCGCCCCGTACTCAACCGCAGCCTGCTGGCCCTCGCCGGACTGGTACTGCTCGGCGGCGGTCTGCTGATCCTCTTCGCCGGGCTCGACATCTACCGGCGACACGATCTCGCCCCGCCCGCGGGCTGGCCGCTGATCACTCCGAACGACGTCCTGCTCGGCTCCGCCGACCGGGCCCGCTGGAGCAGCCAGGGATGGTGGTGGTGGCCCGCGGTCATCGCCCTTCTCGCCCTCGTCGCCCTGCTCGCCCTGTGGTGGCTGCTCGTCCAATTGCGCGGACGCCGCCCAGGGGTGCTGCCCGTCGGCGGCACACCACCACGAGAAGGCGTCGAACTGCGCGACCAGGCACTGAGCGACGCGATCGGCGCCGAAGCGGGCGCCCTGCCCGGGGTCGAGGAGGCCGCCGTACACATCACCGGCGGCCCCGCCCACCCCCACACCCGCGTCACGCTCGCTCTCACCCCCCAAGGGGAACCCGGCGCCGTCCTCGAAGCCCTGCATACCGGCCCGCTCCGCACCGCCAGCCGCTCCACCGGCTCCCCTCCCGGGCCCACCGAGGTACGCCTACAGGTCGCGCACCACAAACCGCACCGCGCCGAGTAGGAGGCGACCGACCGCCGGTGTGCACACTCCGTGCTGCCCGGTGGGGCTTGGATGTGTCCGGGCCGCGCTGGTCGGGCTTCGGCGGCAGCGGAGCGACCGGTTCGATCGGTTCCTCGACCGATGGTGGAACCGGACTCGGCGCGCCCGGGATCTCGTTGCCGGGGTGGATGACGCCTTGGACCCTCTCGGAGACTTTGTCCGTGACTGCCGTCACGGGGTTCTTCTTGGCGCTCACAGAATTCCGATCAGGCGGCTCCGGTACGGCGCAGCGGAGCGCCGGCCCGGTGGAGACTGCGCAGGGCCTGCCGGTAGGAAGCGGCCAGACTGGTCTCCAGGTAGGCAACGTCCAGCTCTTCGCAGTAGCGGCGGACGATGACCTGCGCCTTGCGCAGGTTCGGGCTCGGCATGCTCGGGAAGAGGTGGTGCTCGATCTGGTAGTTCAGGCTGCCCAGGGCGATGTCGGTGAACCAGCCGCCATGCACGTTGCGGGAAGTCAGGACCTGACGGCGCAGGAAGTCCGGACGGTCCTCGCCGGTGAGGATCGGCATGCCTTTGTGATTGGGAGCGAAGATCGAGCCCAGGTACACCCCGAACAGGCCCTGGTGGACGGCGAGGAAGGCGAACGCCATACCGGGCGGCAGCACCAGGAACAACGCGGTGAGGTAGACGGCGAAGTGTCCGAACAGCAGGGCCCCTTCCGTCACCCGGTTCTTGAGCGCGTGGTTCGCCAGCGAACGGACACCCGCCACGTGCAGGTTGAAGCCCTCCAGGGTCAGGAGGGGGAAGAACAGGTAGGCCTGCGAGCGGCCGATCAGCCTGGGCAGTCCCCTGGCGGCATCGGCCTGGCCCTGCGTCCAGACGATCAGGTCCGGGACGATGTCGGGGTCGAGCTGTTCGTGGTTGGGGTTGGCGTGGTGCCGGGTGTGTTTGTCCTGCCACCAGCCGAACCCCATGCCGATACCGGCGTTCCCGGCGATGCGACCGGACCTCTCGCTCGCCCTGCGCAGCCGGAACACCTGACGGTGGGCGATGTCGTGGGACACCAGCGCGACCTGGCCGAAGGCCACGGCGAGCAGCGCTGCGACCGCCAGGGTCCACCAGTTGGCGCCGACCAGGACGAAGGCGGTCCAGGCGCCCGCGTACAGGGCGGTCACGACGGTGAGGCGTGCGGTGTAGTAGCCGGGGCGTCGGTCCATCAGACCGCTGTCGGCGATTTTCTTCGACAGCCGGGCGAAGTCACTTCCCGGGCCCGGCGCGGCACGGACAGTGGTTTCATCGATCACGGTCGTGACCCTCTCGGTGGACGGAGCCCGGAGCAGTGCGCTGCGGGCTCACTCCACGCAGCCGGTCGGCGGGGTCACGGCCCAGTCGTCTCCGCAGGGAGGCGGCTTCCGCAGCGTGTGAGGTAGCTGGTTGTGTGCTTCTGGGTACCCCGGAATCCGTTTCCCGCACCTCCAGACGCCGCGAGGGCGGCTCCGGGGAGTCTCGGCATCGGGTTCTGGACCTCGGCGAGGCCCCGATGCCTGGCCGACCACGCGGGAGAGGCACGAGCGTCGGCGCGATGCCTTGTTCGGCGAGTACCATGGGGGTGCGTCCGTGACCCCGGCGCGTCCTGTCGATTGACGGCGCCGGCCCCCTGATCGCGGACCCCTTCCCCGCACGTGCCAGGTGTTTTCCTCCCCGCACGTGCCAGGTGTTCTTCGGCCAGTGGCAGCGCCTGTCTCTCGGCGAGCTCGCTGCTCATTCCCTACTAGCCTGCCTGCACGCACGCATGCATCTTTGCCTGGTTCTGGTGCGGGTCGGGGAAGCCGAGGCACCGCTGTGCATACGATGATTCTGAACCGGTGCGATGACCGGGCGACCGTCTTCGTGGAGGGTGAGATCGACTTGGCCACCGTCTGGGGCGTGCGCGCGGCCCTGGCCATGTGTCATGCCTACAGGATGACCGGCATCGACGTCGATCTCAGCGCGGTCGGATTCTGCGACGCCAGCAGCCTGAACGTCTTCCTCGCCGCCGACGAGCGGCATGGGGAGTCCGCGGTGGACGTGCGGCTGCATCGGCCGCCCCCGATCGTGCGCCGGCTCTTGCGGATCACCGGTACGGAATTCCTGCTCGCCGAGGATGTGCCTGCCGAGGGTGCGCGCTCGAGCGGACCACCCCTCCCATCCAGCGGCGCCGCATGATCAGTGACCGCATGGCGAAGATCCTGCAGCTGCTTCGGACCGATGCCTGGTCGGACGCGGTGGCGAACGCCGCTGAGCTGCTCGGCGTGGACGGGATCTCGGTCAGTGCGGGCAGCGGACCAGGCGTGGCGGAGATCCTCTGGTCCTCGGGCGCTGTCTCGGACGGCTTCGAAGACCTCCAGATCACACTCGGCCAGGGGCCGGGACCGGACAGCCTGGCCGCCGGCACAGCGGTGCGGGTGCACGATCTGGCCCGCGTGCGCGAGGACCGCTGGCCCGGACTCGTGGCGGAGGCGTCCCTTCTGGCTGTGCAGGCGGTGTTCTGCTTCCCCTTGCGGATCGGGGCCATCACACTGGGGGTACTCACTCTCGTCAGGAGTGTTCCCGGGCCCTTGACAGTTGTACAGGGCGACGACGCCAGCGCACTCGCGGCCGCCTTGACCAAACGAGTACTGGACCTCGGGTTCCCGCTGCTGTCATCACCCGACGACGAAGGCCAGGTGTTTCACCACGCGGTCCTGCACCAGGCGACCGGCATGGTCAGCGTCCAGCTGTCCGTACCGCTGGCGGAAGCCCTGCTCAGGCTGCGCGCCCACGCCTACAGCAACAATCTCAACCTGACCGATACGGCCCGGGACATCGTGGCAAGACGTCTGCGGCTTGCCCCCGAGCTGCCCCCGACGAACGTCATCGACGACGCAGACGAGGACTGATCTCCATGACAACCCGAAACCAGCAGCTCACCGAGGTCTTCGTCGAGGTGGCGGACTCCCTGATCGAAGACTTCGACGTCATCGACTTCCTGCAGAACCTGTCCAGGCGCTGCGTGGAGCTGCTGGACGTAGCCGCCGTCGGCATCCTGCTCGCCGACGAGAACGACCGGCTCCATCTCCTGGCCGCTTCCGACGAGCACACCCGGCTCCTGGAACTCTTCGCGCTCCAGCACGACCAGGGCCCCTGCGTCGAGTGTTACCGCCAGGGCCGGCCCCGCGTCCACATCAGCCTCACCGACCCCGAGGCGGCCGCGAGGTGGCCCCAGTTCACCCGCAGCGCCCAGGACACCGGGTTCGTCGCCACCAACGCCCTGCCGCTCCGGCTGCGCGGACGGATCATCGGCGCGCTCAGTCTCTTCCAGAACAACCCCTCACCCCTCGCCGCCCAGGACCTCGAACTCGCCCAGGCACTCGCCGACGTGGCCACCATCGCGATCCTCCAACAACGCACGCTCGCGCACAGCGAAGCCGAGCGTGACCAGCTCCAGTACGCCCTCAACAGCCGCATCGTCATCGAACAGGTCAAAGGCATCCTCGCCGAGCGCTGGCAGATGACCGTCGACGAGGCGTTCGGCATCTTCCGCTCCTACGCTCGCGCCCACAGCCGCAAGCTCTCCGAGCTCGCCCGGGCCATCACCGATGGCACCCAGGACACGGACGCCGTCCGCGCATTCGACGCACGGACGCCCTGACCCACCCCCGGCATCCCGGTCCCGAAGTCCAGACCCTCAAGACCCTCGATCAGCGAGCGCATCGGAGCCGGTCGCCGGTGCGTACCTCGCATACCGATGACCAGTCGGCTGGTCCGCTTCGGGACAGCCGCAGTGACCTGCGGGGCGCCGGCCTCGGACTCCCGCGCCGTCTCCGCGTCCCGCACCCGGACGGGTACGGAGACGGCGTGCGGCGCCCGGTCGACGCTGATGAGCGCGCTCGCGGTCAGTGGCGGGCCGCCGGGTTCGGATGCCGCCGCCATCAGACGTTCGGCTGCTTCCGGGCCGGTCTCGGGCGGGACCACCAGCAGGTCCCGGCGCATCGACGGCGCCTGGTGGCCGCTCCACCGATCTGACCTCCGAACCGCCCCGGCTGCCGGGTGGACTGCCGTTCGGTTGGGGCATGTCGGCAGCGTCCTGGTGGACGAGGCCGTACGGGCCCCGTTCCCCGGGCGGACCGCTCCGCCGTCGGCCCTCAGGGCACGTCCGAGACGGCCGCAGGCCGGTTCAGTGCCTCCTCCAGCGAGGCCGCGGGCGGCAGGATCTTCGAGAGCCCCGTCAGCCGGAACATGCGGAGCGTCAGCGGATGGGCGCAGACCAGGTGCAGCCGGCCGCCCCGGTCGAGGACGCGGCGCCTGGCGCGGTACAGCAGTCGCAGCCCCGAACAGTCGAAGAACTCGACGCGCCGCAGGTCGATCACGACCTGCGGCGCGGGGTCCGAGGTCGCCGCGTCCAGGAGCGGGGTGATCTCCGTCGAGGCGAGCAGGTCGATCTCCCCGTGCAGTTCCAGCACCACGTGACCGTGGGCATGGTGGATCCGCAGATGACTGGTGCACGGTGCGAAGTCGCTCGCCACGCGGACATCACCTCCAGCCGGCCGCGGGCCCGCTCCCGATGGCTCGAGAGCGGGCTCACCGGAGGCCGGGGCGACGACTCGTCAAGCGATCACTGGACACGACCAGGGCGCCGGTTCGATGTAAAACCGTTTCCTGCTCTGCAAGTTACCCTCGTTGAGGTGAATTCCAGCATGTTCGATTGACATATGTCTTCGCTGTGCGCGGCGAGTTGGCGCGCCATGCTGTCCGCTGCACCCGGCCCTCGCTGCACCCGGCCCCCCGCTGTATCCGGCGGCGCGGTCGCGCGGCCGTCAGTCGACCACCAGGACCAGCTTCCCCGTGGTCCGGCCCGTGTCGCCCAGGGCGTGTGCCTTGGCGGCGTCGGCGAGCGGGAAGGTCTCGGCGACGGTGGCGCGCAGCGCGCCCTTCTCGACGAGATCCGCGACCGCCCTCATGCCGGTCTGGTCGGCGTCGACGAGCATCCGCACCGCCCGGACCCCGAGCCGCTCGGCCTCCTCGTAGAACGCGTCGGACCCGACCGGCAGGATGGAGACGACCACGCCTCCGGGGCGCAGGACACGCAGCGAGCGCAGCCCCGTGTCGCCGCCGACGGTGTCCAGGACGACATCGACGTCGCGCACGGCCTCGGAGAAGTCGACGCTGGTGTAGTCGACCGGCTCGTCCACGCCGATGGACCGCAGGAAGTCGTGCTTGCCCGCGCTCGCGGTGCCGATCACGTACGCGCCGAGGGACTTCGCGATCTGGACGGCCACGTGGCCGACCCCTCCGGCCGCGGCGTGGATCAGCACCCGCTGGCCCGGCCGCACGCCGGCCCGCTCGGTCAGTGCCTGCCAGGCGGTCAGGGAGACGAGCGGGAGGGCCGCGGCCTGCGTGTGGTCGATCACCGACGGCTTACGGGTGAAGGCGCGGGCCGGGCCGGTCACGTACTCGGCGTGCGAGCCGTGGCCGTAGGGGTAGGGCAGCATGCCGAAGACCTCGTCCCCGGGCTGGAGGGCGGCGACGCCGATGCCGGTCGCCTCGACCACGCCGGAGACGTCCCAGCCGAGGACGAAGGGCGGTTCGCCGAGGAACCCGCCGTTCTCGCGGTGCTTCCAGTCGGTCGGGTTGACGCCCGCGGCCCGTACCCGGACCAGGATCTCGTTCGGTCGCGGCGAGGGTCGCTCCAGGGTCACTTCCTCAAGAACCTCGGGACCGCCGAGGACGGTCTGGCTGATGGCTCGCATCGTGTTCACAGTGCTCATGGTGAACCAGCCTGCCCGGAGGCACCCCGGCAGAAAATGGCATGATTGCCAACCTTCGATAAGATCGTGCCATGAGCGAAACGGCGCGGAACGCGGAGCGGGCGGAGCGACCGGGGTACGGGGAGCGAGGGGAGCCGGTGGAGCGCGTGGAGCGCGTCGCGGTCCTGGCGCTCGACGGGGTCTATCCCTTCGAGCTGGGGATGCCCAGCCGTATCCTCGGCGCGGCGGACGGCCGCTACGAGGTGGTGACCTGCACCGTCGACGGAGGTCCGGTCCGTACCGACGCCGACTTCTCCGTCACCGTCGAGCACGGCCCCGAGGTCCTGCGGACGGCGGACACGGTGGTGATCGCCGCCGTCACCCCGGCCGCCCTCCCCGTCGGCCGTTCCGACGAGGTCGCCGCCGCCCTCGCGTGCATCCGTCCGGGCACGCGCATCGTCTCCATCTGCACGGGCGCGTTCGTCCTGGCCGCCGCCGGTCTGCTGGACGGACGCCCGGCGACCACGCACTGGTGTGTGGCCGACGAGTTCCGGCGCCTGTTCCCGCGGGTCGACCTGGACCCGGACGTCCTCTTCGTGGACGACGGCGACATCCTCACCTCGGCCGGAGCCGCGTCCGGCATCGACATCTGCCTGCACATCGTCCGCCGCGACCACGGCAGCGAACTGGCCAACAGGGTGGCCCGGCGCTGTGTGGTCCCGCCGCTGCGCGAGGGCGGCCAGGCCCAGTTCATCGAACAGCCCGTCCCGGAACCCTCGACGGCGAGCACCGCCGCCACCCGCGACTGGGCACTCGCGCGCCTCGGCGACCCGCTGACCCTGACCGATCTCGCCGCCCACGCCGGAATGAGCCTGCGCACCTTCGCCCGCCGCTTCAACGACGAGGTGGGTCTCAGCCCCGGCCGCTGGCTCATCCAGCAGCGCCTCTCCCGGGCCCGCCATCTGCTGGAGGCCAGCGATCTGCCGGTGGACCGGATCGCGGGCGAGGTCGGCTTCGCGACGGGCGCCTCGCTGCGCCAGCACCTCCAGGCGACGATCGGCGTCTCGCCGCAGACCTACCGGCGGACCTTCCAGACCGCGCGCTGATCCCCGCGAGACCGTCCGCGCGAGGCCATGCGCCGTTCCCCGGGCGATCACCCGCACCGGCCGACGAACGAACGTCCGCACCCGTGCGTCGTAGGAGCACGAGCGACGGGTGGAGGAACAGTGGTGGGGACGCGCAGCGGGATCGTGGCCGCGGTGGTGGCGCTGGTGGGGTTCGCGGCGGCGGGGTGCGGCGGGGACGGGCACGAGGGGGTGGTGGTGACCGGCACCGCGCCCGCCGCCCCGTACGCCGGGCCGCTGGACCTTCCGTACACGGTGGAGGACGACGGGGACGCGCAGGAGAGTTCGGGCGCGGCGGGCCGGGCGCTGGAGTGCGAGGGCGCGATCCGGGCGGGCGACGCGGGTGACGCGTGGAGCAAGGGTGACGGCGGTTCGACCCCCGAGGAGGGGCTGGAGGCGTACTTCGACATCTACCAGCCCGAACTGCCCGATCGGGGTTACCGGGTGGAGCGTACCGAAGGGGGTCGCGTCCTGTTCTCGTACGACGTCGCGGGCCGCACCAAGGTCGCCGTCGTCGTCGCCAAGGACCAGCCGCGGCGCCCGGGTTGGGGCCCGGAGACCAGCGCGTCCTGCGACCCTTCCGAGTTCCCGGCGAGCTGGACGAAGGCGCGGGGGTACGAGATCTGGACGGACCGGGACGGCCACCGAGTGCCGACCACCGAGGTGTCCAGTGTGGCGGGCGCCGAGCACTGCGACTGGCAGAGCGCGCACTTCCTCGACCTGGGCCGGTACGGCCGTCAGTACGCGCGCGATCCGCACCGGGTCCTCCCGGCCGAGGCCCTCACCGCCGCCTACGACGGAGACGTTCGCATGCCCGCCGACGCGCGGGACACCGGCTACCGCTACGGCGACTGGAGGCTGTGGCTGACACCGGACCGGTCCACGGCGTACGTCAGGACCTCGGACGGGGTGGAGGCGTGGCCGGCGACGAGCTCGCGCTTCGGCTGCCGGTGAGCAGCCGGGCGGTCCGCCGCCCGGCCCGGCGCGTCACCTGCTCGTGTGCAGGGCGACCAGGAGTTGCCAGACCTCGTCCGCGACGGTGTCCGGGGTGCCCTCCAGCAGGCCGTGCAGCCAGTCCCCGAGGACGCCCGCGAAGGTGGCGGCCACCGCGGAGGCGACGAGGGGGGCGTCCGGCGCGCCGGCGAGGGTGCGCTCGGCCAGGCTGCGGGCCCGCAGGTCGCGGTGGAGCACGAGACCCAGCGGGCCGCCGCCGCCCGGACTCAGCAGCGCGCGGTAGAGACCGGCGTGCGGGGCGAGTCCGGTGAAGAAGGCCCGCAGCGCGGGGGGCGCGGACACCGGGTCGGGCCGGCCGCGCCAGGCGTGCAGCGCCTCCACGGCCTCCCGCACGACATCGGCGCACGCGTCGACCGCCAGGGCCTCCAGATCGGCGTAGTGCACGTAGAAGGTCGCCCGGCCGACCCCGGCCCGCCGTACCAGCGCGGCGACGCCGGTCTCCTCCAGCGGGTGTTCGGCGCACTCCTCCAGCAGCGCCTGCCGCAGCTTCGCGCGGGTCCGGGCGGCGCGCGGGTCGTCGGGCGTCATCCGGCGAGCAGGACGGCGGCCAGGGCGAGCGCCCCCGGCAGCGCCTGGGCGAAGAGGATGCGGCGGTTCGCGGTGACCGATCCGTACACACCCGCGACCACGACACAGCACAGGAAGAAGACCTGCGCGTCATGGCCGGTCGGGTCCGCCGCGACCAGTCCCCACACCAGACCCGCGGCCAGGAATCCGTTGTACAGGCCCTGGTTCGCGGCGAGCGGCGCGGTCGCCCGCGCCATCGGCGCGTCGAACCCGTGGAGACCCCGCCCCGGTTTCTTCTCCCACAGGAACATCTCCAGCACCAGGATGTACGCGTGCAGCGCGGCCACCAGGCCCACCAGCACGCTCGCGGCCGTTTCCATCGTCGGCGGGCTCCGATCCGTCTCGTCACTTCTTGGACAGGTGTCCACTATAGCTGGACGACTGTCCAAGAAGTGACGGCGGCGGCAGTGAAGCCGGAGGGCCGTGCGGCTCAGCGAGGCCCGAAGGCCGTGCGGCTCAGGCGTTCGGCGCGGTGTACACGCGCTCCCCTCCGACGTAGGTGAGCGCGACTCCGGTCTCCTTGAGCGCTTCCGGTGGTCCCGCGAACGGGTCGCGGTCCAGGACGACGAGATCCGCGAGGGCACCCGCCCGTACGCTCCCGGTGTCGTCGAGGTGGTTCACGTACGCCGTTCCCGCGGTGTACGCCGTCAACGCGGCGGTCAGATCGACGCGTTCGGCCGGCAGGAACACCGGCCCCGGCTCGTCCGGGCTCACCCGGTTGACCGCGACATGGATGCCCTGGAGCGGGTCGGGGCTGCTGACCGGCCAGTCGCTGCCCGCCGCCAGCCGCGCGCCGGAGCGCAGCAGCGACCCGAACGGGTACTGCCAGGAGGCCCGTTCGGGCCCCAGGAAAGGGATCGTCAGCTCGTCCATCTGCGGTTCGTGGGCGGCCCACAACGGCTGGATGTTCGCGGTGGCGCCGAGCGCCGCGAAGCGCGGAACGTCGTCGGGGTGCACGACCTGGAGGTGCGCGAGATGAGGCCGGGTGTTGCTCGGCCCGTTCGCCTTCCGCGCCGCCTCCACGGCGTCCAGCGCGTGGCGTACGGCGCCGTCGCCGAGCGCGTGGAAGTGGCACTGGAAGCCGAGCGCGTCCAACTCGGCCACGTACGAGGGCAGACGGTCCGGGTCGATGAAGCTCTTGCCCCGGTTCGCCGTGGCGCAGCCGCACTTGTCGAGGTAGGGGTCGAGCAGCGAGGCGGTGCCGTTCTCAGCGACCCCGTCCAGCATCAGTTTCACGCTGGTGGCCCGGAACCTGCCGTGCCGCAACGCGGCCCGGCGCTCCACGAGTTCGGGGATCTGCTCGGCGCCGCGCTCCCGGTCCCACCACAGCGCGCCGACCACCCGCGCGGTCAGCGAACCGTCACGGGCCGCCGTCATGTACGCCTCCGACGGATCCTCCATGCCGAGGAAGTCCCCGAGGATCGCGTCCTGCCAGGCGGTGACGCCCAGGGAGTGCAGACGGCGCTGGGCGTGCAGCAGCGCGGCGAGCCGGTCCGCCGACGTGGCCGGGGGAGTCAGCCGGCCGACCGACTGCATGGCCCCTTCCTGGAGCATGCCGGTGGGCTCGCCCGAGGCGTCCCGCTCGAAGCGTCCGTCGGCGGGGTCGGGTGTGTCCCGTGTGACGCCGGCGAGTTCGAGGGCGCGGCTGTTGGCCCAGGCGCCGTGATGGTCCCGGTTCGGCAGATACACCGGCCGGTCGGGTACGACCGCGTCCAGGAGCTCCTTGGTGGGCGTACCGCCCGCGAAGGCCTCCATGGACCAGCCGCCGCCCGTGATCCACTCCCGTTCGGGGTGGGCCTCGGCGTAGGCGCGGACGGCGGCCACGGTGTCCTCGGCTGTTTTCGCGCCGGTGAGATCGCACTGGGCGAGTTCCAGGCCCGCCGGGACCGGGTGGACGTGCGCGTCCTGGAACCCGGGCAGCAGCAGCCGCCCGGCCAGGTCGACGACCTCGGTGTCCGGGCCGGCCAGGTCATGGACCTCGGCGTTCCCGACGGCGGTGATGCGTTCGCCGGTGACGGCCACCGCCGTCGCGGTGCGGCCCTCGGGAGTGAACACCGGGCCGCCGGTGAAGAGCAGGTCAGCGTGCATCGTTCCGTTTCCTTGTTCCGTTTCCTTGCTTCGGGTCGCCGGAAGCTCAGTGGGGGGTGGCCAGGAGCTGGGGCGCGTCGGCGTCGGTTCCCCGCCCGGTGGTGAAGTACGCGGACTTGCGGACCCACTTGGCCCACGCCCCGGCCACGAAGCCCGAGACGATCATCAGGGTCGGGGTGAGCAGCAGGAACCAGCCGTTGTCCGCGCTGACCTCGAAATGATCGGCCGAGTCGTAGAAGGACCGGGCGAGATAGCCGCCGAGGCCGAGCAGCGCCACGGCGCTCAGGGCGGGCAGGACGACCGCGCGTATCCCGTCCCGCAGGTTCTCGCGCAGCAGCCCGCGGAACCGGGCGGCCGCCGCGAGGGCGATGAGCGCGTACGACAGAGCCACGACGATCCCGACGGCGTTGACCGTCGCCATGATCATGTCGGCGAGACGGGGAATCACCAGCGAGAGCGTCGCCACCGCAACGGCCATCGTGCCGATGAGCAGCGTGCCCATCGCCGGAGTGCCGTACCGGGCGCTGACCTTGGACCACACGGGCCCGAGCGTACGGTCCCGGCTCATCGCGAACATCCCGCGCGCCGTCGGGATCACCCCGGCCTGCAGCGAGGCGACCGCGGAGAACATCAGCGCCACCAGGGGCAGCGCGGCGAGCGGCTGGTCGGCGAGCCGGTTCCCGAGGAAGGCCAGTCCCTCGGCGCCGTGCCCGGCCAGCTCGTCCTCGGACAGCACCCGCTGGAAGGCCACCGAGCCGAGCAGGAACAGCCCCAGCATCGTCACCAGCGTGATGGTCCCGGCCCGCGAGGCGTCCCGCGGATCGCGCACCTCCTCGTTCACGGTGAACGCCGCCTCGAATCCCCAGTAGCAGAACACCGACAGCAGCAGGCCCTGCGCCAGCGCCGTCGCCGACGGGATCTGGAACGGGTCGAACCAGCTCAGGCTGAAGGGGTGCGGACCGCTCACGATGCCGTACCCGCAGAAGCCCAGCAGGACGACGTACTCGAAGACCAGCAGCCCGGCCTGGAGCCGCGCCGCGGTTCTGACACCGGTCACCGCGGTGAGCGTGACGGCGACGAGGACCACGACGCCCACGGCCGTGGTCTGGGCGGTCGAGCCCGGATCGAGGGCCAGCCCCGCCACCGTGTGCAGGCCCGCCTGGCCGGCGAGCTGGATCATCGCCGAACCGGTCACCGCCGTGGTGTACGCGAGGAACGCCACCGTGGCCACGATGCTCACCCAGCCGACCAGGAAACCCAGCCAGGGACTGAGTGAACGGCCCACCCACACATAGCCGTTGCCCGCGTTCGGCTCGACCCGGTTCAGCCGGGAGAAGGCGCCCGCGATCCCGAGGATCGGCAGGAAGGCCAGCAGCATGATCGCGGGCAGATGCAGCCCGACCACCCCCGCCGTCACTCCGAGGCCGATCCCGATGCTGGTGGTCGCCGCCGTGCTGGAGGCGGCGATGGCGACACCGTCCAGCAGGCCGAGGGTCTTGCGCAAGGACGGGGGATCCACACCGTACGGGTTCTGCGTCATGGCCTGCTCCGATCGCACCCGGGGCCTGGTTCCGGCCCGATGACCGGAAATGAAACTGCCCGGGGCCTTAACAGGTCAACGGCGTTGACATAAGGTGCCCGCACCGGAGGAGGACCACACCGGAGGGATCGCGCACCGCACCGGAGGGAGACCCCATGACGTCCACGAACGACCGTGTCGTCCCGCCCGCCGCCCGGCGGCGCAGACGCCCCACCAAGACAGGCGTCGTCCTCTCCGAGGAACTGATCGTCGAGACCGCCCTGCGGCTGCTCAAGGAGCACGGCGCCGACGCGCTCACCGTCCGCCGCCTCGGCCTCGCCCTCGGCGCCGACCCCAGCGCCCTGTACCGGTACTTCCGCGACACCGACGACCTGCTGCTCGCCATCGCCGACGAGCTCATCGGCCGCACCCTGCGCGCCTGGCACCCCACGGGGGAGTGGCGGGCCGACCTCAGGGAACTCGGCCTGCGCGTGCACGCCGGATCCCTCGCCCATCCGCAGGCCGCCGTGCTCAGCTCCTACCGGGTGACCGGCCGCGCCCACGAGATCCAGGCGGTGGAGACGATCCTCGGGGTGCTCCGCGGCGCCGGATTCCCCGACCCGGAGGCCGTACGGATCTACCACGCCTTCGTCGACCAGGCCCTCGCGTTCGCGGCCCTGGACGCCGCGAGCCTCGCCCTTCCCCCGGCCACCCGAGAGGCCGAGGCCGCCGTGTGGCGGGCGACGTACGCCCGGCTGCCCGCCGACAGCCACCCGAACATCGCGGCGACGGCCCGCCATCTCGTGCACGACATGCGGCGCAGCGCCTATCCGACGGCGCTCGACCTGCTGCTCGGCGCCGCCGCCGCCCGGCTCGCGGAGATCACCGCGGGCGGGTCCGCCGCGGGACCCGCGCCGAACGGGCCCGGCCCGTCACACTGAGGCCCGCTCCACCGTCATCCGTGCAGAGCGACCTGCCCCGGGCAGGTGTGCCGCCCGTACGCCGTCGACCAGGAGGCCGTCCGCAGATGAACCCGCCCGCCCGCACCCGCAAGCAGCGCACACAGGACACGCTCGACCGGCTGGAGACCGACGTCGACGTCTGGGTGTCCACCGCCGACAGCGCCGGGGGAGCGCCGTATCTGGTGCCGCTGTCCTACCTCTGGGACGGGACGACCGTCCTGCTGGCCACCCCCGCCGCCAGTCCCACGGGCCGCAACCTGCGCGCGACCGGTACGGTACGGCTCGGCCTCGGGCCGACACGCGACGTGGTGATGATCGAAGGCACCGTCCGGACACTGGAGGCCGACGAGCTGCCGGAGGGGACCGGCGACGCGTTCGCGGCCCGCACCGGTTTCGACCCGCGCGGACTCAGCACCCACTACCGGTACTTCAGCGTCACCCCGGTGCGTGTGCAGGCCTGGCGCGAGGCCGACGAACTCTCCGGCCGCGACCTCATGCGGGACGGCGCGTGGCTGGTGGCCGATTGACAGCGCCGGAGGGGTGGGACCGGCGCGGCGGGACGGCGGAGCGGCGGGCCGCTGTGGCCGCCCGCCGCGCCCGTCACCTGCCCGGGCCGGACTCGTGACGCGCGCGTCCGCGCCGCTCAGTCGCGGCCGGTCCTGTCGGGGGAGGGCCACACGCCCGTGGACCGTTCGATGGCCTTGGCGCCCGAGCGGTCCACCGCGCTGCGGACGACGGCGAAGATCGCGCCCTGCAGGGCGGCGGCGAGCAGGACCTCGCCCCAGCCGCGGTCCTTGTCCAGGGCGTCGGGAGCGTCCTCCTCATGACGTATCGCCATCCAGGTCTTCTGGAAGGCGAGCCCGGCCAGGGAACCTCCGGCCCAGCTCAGCACGAAGCCGACAGGCTTGTACGCCAGGGGCAGTTTGAGCTTCTTCTGCTTCTTGGACACCGGGACTCCTTCTCCGCTTCCGAGGCCGCGGACCCACTCCGGCCTCCTCCCACCGGGTACGAGTGCCCGTTGTGCCGCCCGTGTACCCCTCGGTCCGATTCTCCAGGCCGTCCCCGTGTGAGGTGGAGCCCCGAGGGAAACCGGCCGGTGTGAGCGGAGAAGAGACGACAGAACCGGTGGAAGCGGCGGATCGCGCCCCGGCGACGCGGCAGCGGCGGCGGAAGGAGGACGGTTCGGACGGCCGGACCAGGGTCACCGTCATCGTGGCGCTGGGCGCCAACCTGGTGATAGCCGTGGCCAAGGCGGTGGGCGGCCTGGCCTCGGGATCGCCCGCGCTCCTCTCGGAGGCCGCGCACTCCGTGGCGGACAGTTTGAACGAGGTGTTCCTGCTGGCGGCGCTGCGCCGCAGCAGGCGGCCCGCCGACCGGAAGCATCCGTTCGGCTACGGCAAGGAGCGGTTCTTCTGGTCACTGCTCGCGGCCGTCGGCATCTTCGTCATGGGCGGCTGCTTCTCCTTCTTCCAGGGCTTCGAGGCACTCCGCAACGGGGCCGAGGAATCCTTCGGCGGCTATATGACCGGGCTCGCGGTGCTCGGTGTGGCCCTGCTCGCGGAAGGGGCCTCGCTTCTGCGCGCCCTCTTCCAGATCCGCGGCAAGGGCGGCGACGGCATGCGCGACCCGGCCCTGCGGACGGTCGTCGCCGAGGACGGCACCGCGGTCCTGGGGGTGAGCCTCGCGATCGTCGGCATGGTGCTCCACATGATCACGGGCCAGGTCGTGTGGGAGGCCTGTGCCTCCTTCGCCATCGGACTGCTGCTCGTGTGCATCGCCTTCTGGCTCGGCAGCGACGCCCGCGAGCAGCTCATCGGACGGGCTGTCGACGAGGAGCAGAGCGGCCGGATCCGTGAACTGCTGAAGGCACAGCCCGAGATCGACAGCGTCGAGGCGCTGCTGACCATGGAGATCGGCCTCGCCTCGACCTTGGTGGCCGCCAGGATCGACCTGGTCCCGGGGCTCGACAGCGAGGAGGTCGAGGAGGTCGCCGTCCGTATCAAGCGCTCGGTCGCCCACACCTTCCCCGAGGCCGGCCAGATCTTCCTCGACGTGACCGACGCCGGAGCGGCGCGAGCGGCCGCGCGCCGCGGCGAGGGCGGAGCGAGCGATGGGGTCCCCACGCGAGACGCGCCGACGGGAGACCCCATCCCCGCGCGCGACCCCGCCACGACAGGAAGCCCCGCCACGACGAGAAGCCCCGCCGCGACGGGGGAGCGCGGCGGGGCCTGACATTCGGGTGCCCGACGTCCTTCGGTTCATGCGCACCGGCACCGCGGAAAATCCGGGTGGCCCGTCGGGGGTTCCCGCGGGTGCGCCGGCCGGTGGGTCAGCCGGTCCCTACGTGGTTCCGGCGGTGTGCCGGAGTCAGGCGACCGGCTCCAGCACGAAGACGGGGATCACCCGGTCGGTCTTCTTCTGGTAGTCGGCGTACGGGGGATACGCGGCGACCGCGCGCTCCCACCACTGGTCCTTCTCCTCGCCGGTGATCTCCCGGGCCGTGAACTCCTTGCGTTCGGGTCCGTCCTGGAGCTCGACGCGAGGGTCGGAGGTGACGTTGTGGTACCAGACCGGGTGCTTGGGAGCACCGCCGAGCGAGGCGACCACGGCGTACCGTCCGTCGTGCTCGACGCGCATCAGCGGGGTCTTGCGGATCTTGCCGCTCTTGGCACCGCGTGTCGTGAGGATGATGACGGGCAGGCCGGTGTCCATCAGGGTCGTTCCCTTGGTCCCACCGGAACTCTCGTACAACTCCACCTGGTCCCGGACCCACTGCGTGGGGCTGGGCTCGTACTCGCCCTCAAGTGGCATGACTTCCGTCCCATCGTCGCGTCGGACTGGTCGTGTCTCGGCACGATTCAACACCAGCACGGACGCGAATTCTCCGCACCGCGGCCCGTGTGGCTCCCCGTGCCGGACCGATCCCCCGGTGGGGTGTACCGGGCCGCACACCGGCCGGGGCCCGGGCCCTCATGACGGGGCCACCAGTACACGTACGGCCAGCAGCATGATCACGCAGCTCGACGCGAGCCCCGTCACCAGTCGTCCCCGGTGGCCCGTCAGCGTCCGGCCGAGCAGGGCGCCGCCCCCGGCGATCAGGAGCTGCCAGCTCGCGGACGCGGCGAACGCGGCGAGCACGAACACTCCCTGCTCCAGCGGGCTCACCGCCTCGGCCGTGCGGCTGGCGAGCACCAGAGCGGCGAAGTAGACGACGGTGGTGGGGTTCAGCAGGGTGATCCCCAGCAGTGACAGGTAGGCGCGGACGGGGTGCGGGGGGTCCTGCCCGGTCCGTTCGGCGAGCCGGCGCCCGCGGTAGCGGCGGACCGCGCCGATCGCGCCGTGGACCGCCAGCGCGGCCAGGACCAGCGCGGAGGCCCGGCTGAGCGGGAGCATCACCGGCTGGAGTCCGGCGGCGAGCGCCGTACCCCCGAGCGCGGCGACGAGGGCGTAGAGCCCGTCGGCCGTCGCGACGCCCAGCGCGGCCGAGGCGCCGATCCGAAGGGAGGTACGAGCGGTGAGGGAGACGAGGTAGGTCGCGACCGCTCCGACGGGCATGGCGATGCCGTAGCCCGCGAGAAGCCCCGCGACGAGAGCGGCGGTCACGACCGGGGAAGCTCGGGCCTCCGCGGTCGGCCGGGCTGCTGCTGGACCCGCACCGGACGGGCGGTGGCGGAGGTCGGCGGCAGGAAGGCTTCGTTCGTGGACATGGGCAGATGTTCGGGCCGCCGGCCGCGACCGCGCAACCGGTTTTCGGAAGGGTTCCGCAGGGGCGTCCTGAGCCGAGGTCTCCGTCGACGACGTGCCCCGGCGGAGCGAAAGGCGCCTGCCCGGCGGGGGAATGCCCCCGCGTGGCTCCCCTCACCACCGGTGGGCCGGGATCTTCACTAGGGTGCGAACGTGAGCGAACCCAGCGAGAAACCCTTCCTCTACGTGGTCGTCTGCGCGGCGGGCGTCGCCGAGGGCGTCGGTACGCTGATCACCGCGGCGCGGGAGCGGGGCTGGGAGGTCGGTGTCATCGCCACGCCCCAGGGCCTCGGCTTCATCGACGCGGCGGCCGTCGAGGAACGGACCGGACGTCCGATCCGCTCCGCCTGGCGGGCCCCGGGCGACCCGCGCCCCTTCCCCGCCCCGGATGCGGTGGCCCTCGCCCCGGCCACCTTCAACACCGTCAACAAGTGGGCGGCCGGGATATCCGACACCCTCGCCCTCGGAACCCTGTGCGAGGCCTACGGACTCGGCGTCCCGATCGCCGTACTGCCCTGCGTGAACGAGGCGTTGGCGGCACACCCCGCCTACCGGGCCAGCGTCGAGCGACTGCGCGGAATGGGCGTCCGCTTCGGCGACCCGTACGCAGGCGACGGTCAACAGGACGGCGGGCAAGGGGATTTCCCCTGGGAACGGGTGCTGGACCTGCTGACGCCCGGGGCGTGAGCCCGCTCCGGGCCCGCTCCGGCTCCGAGCCGCGGCCGACGAGAACCGATGCTTTCGCCGGGCCGCCCCGTCAGGCGTTTCCCTCGCGGCCGGCGGTGATCCGAAGTCGGAGGAGCGCGGTCCGGAGAAGGAGTTGAACATGTTCAATTACGCTGGCAGGATGGCGGGCGCGTGATCGGCACCCGGTCGAACCGCAGTCGTTTGTGGCGCCGCTTCGGAGGACCGGATGGTGAGGACCGACCCGCTCGGCCCGTTGGTACGGCGCGTCGCGGTCCTCGTGGCCGGCCTGCTCGTCCTGGTGGGATGCAGTCCGCACATGTACGACGAGGTGCCCGCGGTGCATGACGCGAAGCGGGCGGAGATCGTGGATTCGTGGCGCTGCGTCGACAGGACGGAGGTCACTCTCCGCGCTGACGGAACGGCCGTCATCCGCCTCCTGGACGGGCAGGAGTTCGACTTCGACGACAGATGGCGGGTGTCGGGGACGGGGGTGTGGGAGCTGACGGACGAGCGCGTCGGGTGGAACGACGGCCAGCACGTCCGGCTGACCCTCACCTCGCGCACGGCATCGGCCACGCGTACTCCCGGCCCCGATGAGAGCCTCGGCACGTCGGCCGGGCCCGAGCCGGCACCCGAGACCTATACCTGGACCTTCGAGTTGCAGCGGAACGACAAGAAGCGGTTGCTGCTGTACTTCTTCTTCGGCGACCCCGACTCCCGCAGCGCCTACGTCCTGGAGCGGGCGTAGGCAGGCTCGTCGGCCGTCGGCCGTCGGCCGTTCCAGGGAGGCGGCGCGCCGGTCGCCGGCCCGCCGTCCGCGAACGGCACCGGGTCACGGCCTCCGGAACACGGTGATCGAGTGGCCGATCTCCTCGACCCGTCCGCTCGGGGCCAGCAGCGCCTTCAGGCGGGCATCGGCCTTGTCGATCGCGGTGTCGGAGACGACGAGCAGTCCGTGCACCCGGGCCGCGGGCACCGTACGGGGGTCGGTCGCGTCGATGCCGTAGGCGGACGGCACCCCGGCGCCCTTGTAGACGAGCCACACCTTCTCGTGGGGGTAGTGCTCCTTCAGCCGGTCGGCGAGGCGGCCGAGGTCCTGGCCCCAGTCGACGTTCGAGTCGTGCAGACGCAGGTAGGTCTTCCCCGGGCCGCCGAACGCCTCGTTCGAGTACGGCAGGTAGTACGGGTACGTCAGCAGCGAACTGACGCCGACGAACAGGACCAGCGCCGCCGTCACCGGCCCCGGCCACCCCGGCCCGGGCCGCCGCGTGATCCCCGCCCACCCCGGCGGGCGCCGCCGCTCGGCCCCGGCCCGTTCCTGCCGGCGCCCGCGCGGGACCACGGCGCAGCCCGCCGCGACCGCGAGGAACACCGGCATGAACAGGGCGTAGCGCACGCCGAGATCGCGGGAGCCGGTCATCGCCGAGGCCAGCAGCAGCGCCGGCGGGATCAGGAGGTACGGGGCCGCGGGGCGCAGCCGGCGTACGGCCAGGAGCGCGAGCGAACCGGCCGTCCAGAGCGCCATCATGCCGAGCGGGGTCTTCACCAGCAGCGCCGCCGGCAGGTAGTACCAGAGAGACCCCTGGTAGAGCCGACCGAAGAGGAAGCCCTGCCAGGTCGCGTTCTCGAAGCCGAACTGGACCCGCATACCGTCCCGGTACGGCCGCGGCACGGGCAGGTGGTCGACGAGCAGCGCGCGCAGCCCGTGCACGGCGGGGAGATCCGCGGGCGCCGTCCAGCGCAGCCGGGGATCGACGGCCAGATACGTCACCCACACCACGGCGACGGCCACCACGGCCATCCCGGCGGCGGCCGCGGCGGCGCGTCCGAGCAGCCGGGCCCTCACCCGTGGGCCGTCGACCGGCGCCGCGCCCCGGCCACTGGTGCCCGCGCGCCACACGGACACGACCGCGAGGAGCAGCACCAGCGGAACGGCCGGCAGCATGCTCATCTTGGTCGCCACCGTCGCGCCGAGCGCCACGGCCGAGAGCGGCAGGTACAGGAACGGCCGTCGCCCGGCCCGCCACACCAGCCACACCGAGGTCAGCAGGAAACCCGCCGCCGGGACGTCGAGCGTGGCCAGCGAGCCGTGCGCGATCACGTCGGGCGAAAAGGCGTAGAGCGCGAGGGCCACCAACGCGCCCCTCCTGCCCGCGAGTTCACGGGCGAACGCGAGGACGACCAGACCGGACAGCAGCGTCAGGACGATCACCGGCAACCGCGCCCACAGCATCACCCGCCAGGGATCGTTGCCGGACTCGTACAGCACATGCCGCCCGAGCTCGGTCTGGTCGCCCTTGAACGCGGGGTCGAGGTGCGGGTGCGCGAACAGCAGACCCGTTCCGATGATCAGCTTGCCCAGCGGCGGATGCTCGGGGTTGTACCGCAGGTCGTGCTGCTGGACGTAGACCGTCGCGGTGCCCACGTACACGGGCTCGTCGATCGTCGGGGTCTGCTCGACGGCCGTACTGACCATGGCGACGGCCATCTGGACCAGCAGCAGGGCCACGGCGACGACGAACACGGCCCCTCTGTGCCGTCGCAGCCGCCCGAGGAGCGCGCGCGGTGCCACCGCGCCGTTCACCGGCACGCGCTCGTCGTGCCTGCTGGCCAGAGATGTCGGCATGCCCTTTGTTACGTCCGCTCCGTACGAGCCTGCTCATCGGGCGGCCCACGGATTCGGGTACGCGTCGAGGCGCCGGCCGGGTGATCCGGCCGGCGTCCTGGCAGGGGAGTCACGAGTATGCCCGGCCTTCCGCACAACTCAAGGGATCGCGGGCGGCGGTGTGCGTACGGCCGGGCGTGCCCGGTCCTCCGTTCCGGCCTCTCCTCAGTACGGGGAGGCCGGGTCGCGCGGCCCGGCGGAGACCGCCCGGCGCAGCGCGGCCCGCCAGGCGAAGGCCACGGCCAGTTCGACCAGACCGATCAGCACCATCCACAGACCGAGCAGCCGGGTCAGGGCGCGGGCCGACTCGGTCGGCAGGGCGAGTACGACGATGCCCGCGATGACGCCGATCGCCGCCGCGCACAGGACGAAGCCACGGTGCGGCAGGTCCTTGGCCGCGAGGGCGGTGTACGCGGTCAGCACGCCGGAGACGAGCCAGACGATGCCGAGGATCAGGGAGAGCGCGGCGATGGTCTGCAGCGGGTTCCGCAGACACAGGACGCCGGCCAGTACGTAGAGCACCGAGATCAGCAGCGTGGCGAAC
This sequence comes from Streptomyces sp. NPDC002698, assembly GCF_042888945.1. NCBI lineage: Bacteria > Bacillati > Actinomycetota > Actinomycetes > Kitasatosporales > Streptomycetaceae > Streptomyces > Streptomyces sp. NPDC002698. The sequence continues at coordinate 497,664 of NZ_JBIAQM010000002.1, read as the reverse complement.
CGGTTGCCCTGCTCCCGCTGGCCGAACACGGACACGAACCGGAACAGGCCGATCACCAGCAGGTAGAGGCCCAGGAGAACCGCGAGGACGTGCAGGGTCTCGTCCGGCCAGACCAGGATCAGGACGCCGGGGACCAGCGTCGCGACGGCCGAGCCGAGGAGCCAGGTCCAGGAGGCGCCGACGCGGTCCAGCATGACCGCGGGGTCCCCCGGGGGCGCGTAGGCCCGGCCCCCGGGCCCGGGTTCGGGTCCGGTCTGCGGTGCCGGACCATGCGATTCCGTCATGGTTCCTCCTCACGCGGCCGGCGGACCGGTCCGGGCCGCCGACGGGACGGCGGGTGGATTCCCGGCATCCACGCTCCCGTGCGCCGGGTTCCGGCGGCTCACCCCCGGCGGGTGATCCTCGTGGTCACCCGGGCAGTTGGCGCATCTCCACGACCCGCAGGCCGAGCGACCGGCAGCGGGCCAGCAGTCCGTACAGGTGCGCCTCGTCGACGACCGGGCCGAACAGGATGGTCTGGCCCGAGATCAGCACGTGGTCCATCTCCGGGAACGCCTCGGAAAGCGTCTCCGACAGATGTCCCTCGACGCGGATCTCGTACTGCATACGGAACTCTCCCCGGCGGGCGGCCTGGGGTGGGCGGACGGCACCCTTCCCCACGATCATCCGGCACCGCGCCCCGCCCGCCCTCACCCGCAGAAGGTGAATCGGGGCCGGGGAGCCGCCGCGCGCTCGCGCCGGTTCAGGCGCCCCGGGTTCACGCCGGTTCGAGCGTCTCGGGTTCACCGGTTCGAGTCCCGCGCGCTCACGCAGGTTCGACGGGAACGGTCGGGCTGCTCGTCCCGGGTGCCTTCCCCCGGCCCGCCCCTCCGGTCGGCAGGTGCGTCGTGACCAGGAAACTCGCGAGCGTGATGCCGCCGGCCGCGAGGATCGCCGCCTTCAGGCCGTTGAGCTGAGCCGTCGCGTAGGAGTCCGTGACGGCGTCGACCTCGGCCGGCGGCAGCCCGGCCTGTTCGGCGGCCGAACGCACCTGGTCGGTGGGGACGAAGCTGATGCCGGCCTCGAGCGCGACGCTCGTCTGACTGCGTGCCTCCTGCGACACCGCCGGGTTCTTCGCCACCTGGTTGGTGAAGGCCTGCGCCAGGGCGCCGACGAGGATCGATCCGATCAGCGCGGTACCGAGCGCGGAGCCCAGATTCTGGGCGGTGAACTGGAGTCCGCCGACCTCGCTGCGCTCCTCCTCGCCGACGCTGGACTGCACCACGTTGCCGAGCTGCGAGGCGAGCAGGCCCATGCCGACGCCCAGCAGGGCCATGGCCCCGGCGAACTGGGCGTCGTCGATGTCCGGTTCGATGGTGGCCAGCAGCCACGTGATGGCTCCGAGCAGCGTCAGCAGGGCCAGTCTCACCACCCGGCGCGGCCCCATCACCCGCCCCAGCCTGGAGGCCAGTACGGAGGCCAGCAGCATCGTGACGGACACCGGGAGCAGCCGCAGTCCCGTCTGGAACGCGTCGAACCCCTGCACCACCTGGAGATACAGCGGGATGGTGAAGAACAGCCCCAGCAGGATGAGGTTCTGGCTGACCAGCGTCAGCAGACCGGAGCGCAGGGGCAGCCGGTGCAGCAGCGACAGATGGATCAGCGGGTCGGTGCCGTGCGCCTCCCTGCGGCGCTCCCACTTGGCGAAGACGGCCAGGACGAGCACCCCGGCCGAGACGACGAACAGGGTCGGAGCGAAGCCGAGGACGGTGAAGGGCGGGTTGCGGGGCTGCACCCACCCCCAGGTGCCGCTCTGGAGGACACCCAGCACGCCCAGTCCCAGTCCGGCCGCCGACAGGAAGGCACCCACGCCGTCCAGCCGGGGGCGGGGCTCGGGCCGGGGCCTGTCGGGGATCGCCCGGCGGAAGCAGAGCATCGCGACGACGACCACGACCTCGCCCGCGAAGACCAGACGCCAGGTGAGGTACGTCGTCACCCAGCCGCCCAGCAGCGGTCCGACCGCGATGCCCGCACCGGCGAGCCCGCCGATGACACCGTAGGCGACGGCCCGGTCCCGTCCGCCGTAGGACTCCGCCACGAGGGCCGCCATGGCCGGCAGCACCAGGGCGGCTCCGAGCCCCTCGATGACCGACCAGCCGAGCGCGAGCATCCACAGGGTGGGAGCCACCGCGGTCAGGGCCGAGCCCACGCCGTAGACGACGAGTCCGACGAGGAAGAGCCGACGGCGTCCGAGGATGTCGCCGAGCCGCCCGCCGGTGGCCATGAACGCGGCCATGACCAGCGCGTAGAGCGTGATGACGGCCTGGATGGCGGTGACCTCGGTGTCGAAGTCCTCCACGAGCTGGCTGATGGACACGTTCATGACGGAGGTGTCCAGGACCATCAGGAACTGGGCCGTCCCGAGCACGGCAAGAGCGCGCCAGTGTTTCACCGGTGACCACCTCATCGATTCCGCCCGCGACGCCGCCGTGCCGGACAGGGGCGTCCGGCCCGGCCGCGCGTCCACGGCACCTCCATGGCACCCGGACCCGGGCTTTCGCGCATCCGGGGAATCCGCTCCCATGGCACCCGGGACGGGTCCCCCGCACCTCACCCGCGGCGGGGGACCGGAGCCTGCCTTGCGACATTCCGGACATCAGGTGACGATCAGTGTGCGGGGGTTACACCGGGGAGGGAGCCGTGGACCCGGACCACATCGGATCGGACGCGTCGCCGCTGCCGAGACATCGCGGAGGCAGGACCTCATGGCCGGGCTGCTGACCCCGGGCGGTGACCCCCTGCTCGCCGTCCGGTTCACCGTCCCCGACCTGACGGAGACCTTCGTCCGCAGGCCGCGGCTGGTCGGACGCCTCGCCGAGGGTGTGCGAGGCCCCCTCACCCTGGTCAACGGGCCCGCGGGAGCGGGGAAGACGCTCCTGGTCGCCCACTGGATCTCCACGACGGACCGTCCGGACGACGTGGCCTGGCTGACCGTGGAGCCCGAGGACACCGGCCCCGGCATCTTCTGGACGTACGTCCTGGAATCCCTGCGGCGGCACGGAGCGGACGTGCCGGACGACATCGGCAGCCCGTCGAGCCCCGGCGACGTCGACCACTCCCTGCTGACCCGGCTGGCGGCCTGGCTGAGCGAACGCGGGGATCCCGTGATCCTGGTGCTCGACGAGTTCGACCGGGTGGGCGCCTCGGCGGAGGTCGCCGACGAGCTCCAGTTCGTCCTGCGCCACGCGGGTGGCGGCCTGCGCCTGGTCGTCGTCAGCCGTACGGAGCCACAGCTTCCGCTGCACCGCTACCGTGCCGCCGGAGAGGTCGCCGAGGTCCGGGGCGCCGACCTGGCCTTCGTCCCGGGAGAGACGGCCGCGCTGCTGAACCGTCACGACATCCGGCTGTCGGACGAAGGCGCCCGATCGCTGACGGAGTGGACCGGAGGCTGGGCGGCCGGACTGCGCCTGTGCATCCTGGCGGCACAGCACGTCGACGACCCGGACACGTTCATCAAGAACTTCGAGGCGGGCCAGAGCACGCTCGCGGACTTCCTGCTGGCCGAGGTCCTCGAAGCGCAGACGGAGGAGACCCAGGACCTGCTCCTGCGTTCGAGCATCCTCGATCAGATCCACCCGGATCTCGCCAACGCCCTGACGGGCCGGGACGACGCCGATCCCATCCTGGCCGGGCTCCAGCACGCCAACGCCTTCGTCGAGGCCATCGGCCACTCGTGGTACCGGCTGCACCCCCTGTTCGCGGAGATCCTGCGGGTCCATCTGCGGGTCAGACTCCCGGGCCTGGAGCCGGAGCTGCACCGGCGGGCCGCCCGCTGGCTGAGCGAGTCGGGCCTGCTGGCGGAGGCCCTGCCGCACGCGGCGGGGGCGGGTGAGTGGGAGCTCGCGGCCGACCGGTTCGTCGACGAGCTGGCCATCGGCGAACTGCTGACGGGACTCGACGCCGAGCGCCTCGACGGACTGTTCGCCGCCATGCCCCCGGACGCGGCCGGTCCAGCCGCGTGTCTGGTGCGCGCCGCCCGTGAACTCGTCCGCCACGACGTCGACCGGGGCCTCGACTACCTGCGCCGGGCAGGGGAGAACCTGGCCGGCGACGAGGCCGGCACGGCGGCCCTGAGGCTGAGCCACGCGCTGCTGCGGGTGTTCGCCGCCCGGCTGACCGGCTCGGCCGAGGCGGCGCAGGCGGCGGCCGAGGACATGACGGCGGCGGAGCTGTCCCTTCCGGCCGAGCGGCTGGAACGGCACCCGGAACTGCCCGCCCTGATGCTCACCGACCTGGGCTCGGCGCAGCTCTGGGCGGGACGGCTCGACGCGGCCCGGCTCTCGCTGTCCGCCGCCGTGCAGGTCGATGACGGGCCGTCCACCGCGTACCCCCGGCACGAGTCCCTCAGCCGGCTCGCCCTGATCGATCTCCTGTGCGGCCGGCCGAGCCGGGCGGAGTCGCACGCGCGGGCGGCGGTCGCCGAGGCGGAGCGCTCCGGCCTGCCGCCCGCCGACCGGACGGGCGTCGCCCAGCTCGTGCTGGCGGCGGTCGCCGAGGAGCGCGACGATCTGGCGGCGGCGCAGACCCATCTGGACCAGGCGACCGCCTCCGGTACGGCCTCGCACGATCCCGTCGCGACGGCGGGCCTGGCGCTGCTGCGCTCCCGGGTACTGCTGGCCAAGGGGCATCCGAAGGAGGCGTTGCGCGTCCTGGAGGAGCTGAAGCGCCCGCCGCACGGGGTCGAGCCCTCACCGTGGGTCGGTGACCGGGCCGCGCTGGCCAGGTCGACCGCGTACCTGGCACTGGGTGAACCGCTCGCCGCGGCGGAGGTGCTCGTGGAGGAGCGGGCGACCGGGCCGGAGGCCACGGCGGCCGCCGCCCGTGCGAGGCTCGCCACCGGTGACCGGGAGGCGGCGCGCGCCCTGCTCGACGCGCTCTCCGTCGAGGTGGACGAGGGGCCCGGCATCGCCGTCCGGGTGCTGCTCGCACGGGCGCAGACCGCGGACGCGCTGGGCGACGACTCCACCGCCCAGCGACTGGTGGCGCGGGCCCTGCGGACGGCCAGACCGGAGCGTCTGAGACGGCCGTTCCTGGAGGCCGGCCCCTGGATACGGGCCTTCGTGCGGCACCGGCCCGCGCTGGCTCAGGGCCATGAGTGGCTCCCGGAGGCGGCCGCGGTCCGGGGTACCGGGCCGGGCCTGCGGACGGGGCAGGAGTCCGTGATCGAACCGGTGGTCGAACAGCTCAGCGAGCGCGAGCAGGAGGTGCTGGAACGGCTGGCGCAGATGATGTCGAGGGACGAGATCGCGGCCGATCTGCATCTGTCGGTCAACACGGTCAAGACCCATCTCAAGAGCGTCTACCGCAAGCTCGCCGCGACCCGCCGGGGCGAGGCCGTACGACGGGCCCGCGACCTGCACATCCTGTGAGCCGCGGACCGTCGCACCGGGAGCCGGCCCGGCCCGGTCGGGTGGTCCGGTCGGGTGGTCCGGGCCGGTTCCGGCGTCGCCGCCGGGTCAGACGGTGTCCGTGTCCGGCCGTGCCACGCAGAGCGCCCAGATGACGAAGCCGTACAGGGCGATCAGCGTCAGCGACCAGACGGGGTAGTACGGGATGTCGAGGAAGTTGGCGATGATCAGCAGGGCGGCGATGCCGACGCCGATCACCCGGGCCCAGGTGGCCGCCGTGAACAGGCCGAGACTCACGACCACGGCGACCGCGCCGAGCACCAGGTGGATCCAGCCCCAGCTCGTCAGGTCGAACTTGAAGACGTAGTTCTGGCCGGTGACGAAGACGTCGTCCTCGGCGATGGCCATGACGCCCCGCAGGATGTCCAGGACGCCGGAGACGAACAGCATCACCGAGGCGAAGATCATCAGGCCGCTCGCGGTCGTCATCGTGGCCTTGGAGCGGGTGTGATGCTGGGTGGTTGCCATGGCGAGACCTCCGTTGCACGGGCTGCGACCGCAGCCACTCACCACCGAGCCTGCGGCACCAGGCCCCGACCGGCCTCACCCCCTAAGGGTGACGGTGAACGGACACCGCCCCCCGCTCAGTGGCCCAGCAGCGCCCTCAGCCCGGGCTGGAGGAGATCACCGTGAGCCCGGACGAGGTCGTCGCACAGGTCCCAGATGCGCTCGACGGGGAGAGCGGCGGCCGTCGCGGGGTCGGCCATCGCGGCGTGCCGGATGTGCCGCGGCTCGTCGTCGGTGGCGGCGCGGACCACCAGGTCGGTGACGGAGACGTACGCGCTGTTCAGCGCGGCGCACTGCGGGGGCAGCGCGCCGACACGGGTCGGCTGCACCCCCAACGCGTCCGTCAGGCACGGGACTTCGACGACGCAGTCCGCAGGGAGATTGTCGATCAGCCCGCGGTTGGGAACGTTGCCGTAGATCGTGCGGGGGGTGCCGGTGAGCGTGCTGTGGATGATCTGCGGGGCGTACTCCAAGGTGCCCTCGACGGGGAGGGGCACCCCGCAGGCCAGGGCCTCGCGGGTGCGCCGGTAGCTCGCGGCGTTCTCCTCGATGATGTCCAGATAGGCGCCCACCGGCAGCCTGAGCCGCTCGATCTCGCTGTCGTGGTGGAGGTACCACGGCACGTACTCCGAGGAGTGTTCGCTCGTCTCGGTGGGGTAGTGGCCGAGGCGGCGGTACATGTCCACGCGGACCCGGCGCAGCAGCCCGGGGTCCTTGGCGATGGCCTCGTCGAGGAGCGGGTGGAGGTCCTGGCCCGCGCGCTCGAAACGCAGCACCCACGCCTGGTGGTTGACCCCGGCGGCCAGGTGGGTGACCTCCTCGAAGGGGACCCCGACGAGCTGGGCGAGGTCGTGCATCGTCCAGTGCACCGAGTGGCACAGGCCGGTGACACGCAGTTTCGGCGCGATGCGGCTCAGGTAGAGGACGTTCATCGCCATGGGGTTGGTGTAGTTCAACAGCATGGCGTCCGGGCAGAGTTCGGCCATGTCGGAGGCGAGCGCGCGGAGTACCGGGAACGTGCGCAGGGCCCGGAAGATGCCTCCGATGCCGAGCGTGTCGCCGATGGTCTGGCGCAGTCCGTAGCGGGCGGGCACGGTGAAGTCGGTGCGGGTCGCGCGGTCCATGCCGACCTGGATGATGTTGATGACGAAGTCGGCGTCCTCCAGGGCCGCCCGTCGGTCGGGATGCGCGGTGATGGCGGGCTCGGCGCCGCGTACGCCGGCGATGTACCGGGCGGCGCCCTCGGCGGTGTCGAGCCGCTCCGGGTCGATGTCGTGCAACGCGATGCGCGCGTGCGCGAGTTCGGGGAACCTGAACAGGTCGGCCAGCAGTCCCTGGGTGAACACCACGCTCCCGGCTCCGATGAAGGCGATCTTCGGGGCGGTGACGTCGTTCATGAACGGCTCCTGGTCTCGCGGGTGCGGGGGTGCGGGGGTTCGTGGGACGGCCGGGTGCCCGGCGGTGCCGGGGGCGCCGGCGTTCATCGGCCGGTTCGAGACGCCGGGGGGTCCGGGAGAGCCGGGAGGTCCCGGGGGTCCGGGAGAGCCGGGAGGTCCCGGAGGTCCGGGAGGTCCGGGAGGTGCGCGCGGGCCGCGGCGAGGGCCTCGTCCCAGGTGGGCTGTGCCGCCGTACCGCCGTGTGCCCGGGTCGACAGCGAACCGCAGGCCGCGGCCACCGTGAGCGCGGAGCGCAGGCCGAGGCCGCGCAGGGTCGCGGCGACGAACCCGGCGTCGAAGCTGTCGCCCGCGCCGACGGTGTCCACGGGGTCGACGGCCGTGGCCGGTGCGTGCGCGAGCCGCGTCCCGGTGTCGGCGAGGGCGCCGTTCGCGCCGTCCTTGACCACGACCGTCGGCCCCCGGCCGGCCAGGAAGGCGGCGGCGGCGACCGGATCGGCTTCCCCGGACAGCGCCGACGCCTCGGCCGCGTTGGGCAACAGGAAATCGGTGAACTTCATTACGGGATCGAGGAGTCGGTGGTCCCAGTGTCCGGCCGGGTCGTCGTTCGTGTCGAGTGACGTCGTGGCACCGGTCTCCCGGGCCAGGCCGAACACCGAGGCCAGGGACCGGGCCAGACGGGGCATCAGGAAGAACGAGGCCGCGTGCACGTGCCGGGAGGCCGCTATGAGGTCCCGTGGCACGTCCTCGGGACCGGTCCCGGTGAGACAGCCCGGCGCCGTCAGGATGGCCCGGTCCCCGTCCCCGGCCATGACGACGGCCGTGAGAGGGGTGGGCCGGACCGGGTCGGTGACCAGGGAGCCCACGTCGACACCGCGTCCGGCGAGCGCCTCGCGCACGAAGGCACCCGCGGGATCGTCACCCACCCTGCCCGCGAACGCGACCCGCAGCCCGAGCCGCGCCGCCCCGCACGCCATGATCGCCGCGGAGCCGCCGAGCACCAACCCGGCGTGCTCGACGAGCTGTTCGCGCTGCCCGAACTCCAGGGGGCCGCGCAACGGGCCGAGGACGACATCCGGATTGGCGTCGCCGACGACCAGCAGATCGAACGATCTCATGGTGGCCTAGCCCTTCAGACCGCTCGAAGTGAGCGACTGGACAAAGGTCTTCTGCGCGAGCAGGAACGCGACCAGGACGGGCAGCACGGTGATCACGTTGCCCGCCATCACCGCCGACCACCGCGTGTGGTGCTGCCCCTGAAAGGTCGTCAGGCCGAGCTGCAAGGTGTACCGCGTGTCGTGGTTGATCGCGATGAGCGGCCAGGACAGGTCGTTCCAGGTGCTCAGGAAGGTCAGCACCGCGACCGTGGCCAGCGCGGGCCGGGCCAGCGGCAGCACGATCGAGAACAGCACCCGCAGCCGCGAACACCCGTCGATCCAGGCCGCCTCCTCCATCTCCCTGGGCAGCGCGAGGAAGAACTGCCGGAACAGGAAGACCGCGAACGGGGTGACGAGCGAGGGCACGATCAGCGCGCCGAGCGTGTCGATGAGACCCAGTTCCTTCATCACCAGGAAGGTCGGGATCATCGTGAGCTGGAAGGGGATCACCATCGTCGCGAGCATCAGGGCGAGCAGCGTCCGCGATCCGGCGAACCGCATCCGCGCGAAGGCGTAGCCGCCGAGCGCTCCCAGCAGCAGGTTCGACAGGACGGCCGCGACCGCGACGATCAGCGAATTGGCGAACCAGCGCGGGAACATCGCGTTCCCGAGCACGTACCGGTAGCCGCCCAGATCGATCCCCTTCGGCCACAGCGCGGGCGGGAACCGGTTGATCTCCGCGTCGGACATCACCGAGCTGAGCACCAGCCACACCAGCGGCAGCGCGAAGCACAGGGTCAGCGGCGCCAACAGCAGATGCCACGTGCTCGGCCTGCGGGAGGCTGCGGGTGAACTCATCGGACCGCTCCTTCGGTACGTTCCTGCCGGCGCCGCAGAAGACGCAGCGTCCCGCCCGCCACCAGCAGGGCGACCGCGAGGACGTACGCCGCGGCGGCCCCGTAGCCCGCCGTGAACGTCTGGAACGCCTGCTGCCAGACGAAGTAGACGACCACGCCGGTCGAGCCGAGGGGGCCGCCCTTCGTCGTCACATAGATCAGGTCGAAGACCTGGAGTGCCGTGATCAGCTGCCACAGCAGCAGGAACACGGTGACCGGGGTGAGGGTCGGCAGGACGATGTGGCGCAGTGTCCGACCGCGGCCCGCCCCGTCGATCCGCGCGGCCTCCACGAGTTCGGGCGGCACGTCCTGGAGCGCGGCCAGATAGACGACGACGCAGAATCCGACGCCGCTCCACAGCGAGATCAGCACCAGCAGATAGATCGCCTGGTCCGGGTCGGTGAGAAAGCCCTGCGGGGACAGCCCGAGCTTGTGCAGCAGGGAGTTCGCGGCACCGAACTCGGGATCGAGGATGAACGAGAACAGCACGCCCTGCGCGGTCGCCGAGACCACGAACGGAACGAAGACGAGTGTGCGGTAGAGACCGATGAACCGGATACGGCGGTTCAGCGCCAGGGCCAGCATCAGCCCGCCGAGCAGGCTGAGCGGCACGTAGAGGGCGGCGTACAGCAGGGTATTGCCCACGGCCGTACGGAAGTTGGGGTCCTGGGCCAGGGCCCGGTAGTTGTCGAGGCCGACCCAGCGGCCCGGGGTGACCAGGTCGTCGGCCCGGAACGAGAGCAGCAGCGACCAGACGACGGGCACGATGCTCAGACCGAGGATGACGACGACCGCCGGGCCGATGAAGGCCCAGGCGGTGGCGGTCTCCCGGCGGCCGCGGCGGCGAGTGGCACGCCGTGCGGCGGCCGGGGCCGGAGCGGGACCCGGTACGACGGTGATGGCGCGGGGAAGGACGGACATGACGGCCTCCTTCAGCTGGAAGTCAGCTGGGAACGTCTGAAGTCGAGGTCACCGGTGATGAGTTAGAGGTCACCGGGGGACGAGCCGAGGTCACCGGGGGATGAGCAGGGCCGCGTCGGCCGTCTCGGCGCACCGGCGGACGGCGTGGGCGGGGGAGTCCTTGCCGAGCAGGACCGAGACGATCGCCTCGCCGAGGGCCTGGGAGATCTGTGGATAGGCCGCGTGCACGGGCCGGACCCGGGCGGAGTCCAGCGTGTCGGTGAACACACCGAGTCCGGTGGTCGTCCGCGCGTGCTCGCGCCACTCCGGACGCCGGGCGGTGGCCGAGCCGAGCGGGAGACTGCCCGCCGCGATGTCCCAGCGCGCGTCCTGGGCCGGGCGGATCATCCAGCGCACGAACTCGACGGCCGCCCGGGAACGGGCGGAACCGTTGTCGAAGACGGTCCAGGTGTCCGGCCCGGAGATGCTGACGGGCCTGCCGCTGTACGTCGGGAGCGGGACGACGCCGTAGTCGACCTTGGCGGTGATGACGTCCGGAAGCTGCCAGGGTCCCGTCGCCACCATCGCCATCCGGCCGCTCAGGAACACCTGGTACATCTGCTCGCTGCCGGGCTTCGGATCGACGTAGACGCTTCTGTCGTGGGCCAGTCGGGCGAGGGTCGACAGAGCCCGGGCGCCCTGCTCGGCGAAGCCGACCCTCTTGCCGTCGGCGGCGATCACCTCGCCGCCGAGGTCCCAGATCATCGGCCACAGCCGCCAGACCGTGTCCTCGTCGCCCGTGCCCGGCCAGCCCGTGCCGAACGTCCCGCGTCCGGAGTCGGTGAGTCTGCGCGCGGTGTCGGTGAACTCGTCCCAGCTCCAGCCCGCCTTCGGGAAGGGGACCCCGGCCTGACGGAACAGCTTCTTGTTGTAGACGACGGCCAGCGAGTCGAGCACCGCCGGGGCGGCGCGCACCCTGCCGTTGACGGTGACCGCGTCCCGCACGGGCGCCCAGAAGGACTTCCACGGCGGGGTGCCCTCGTGCAGCGCGGACGTGAGGTCGACGACCCGGGGGCTGCGGGCGACGCTCGCCAGGTCCGAGCCGAAGACGTAGGCGATGTCGGGGTACGAGCCGGCGGCGAGCGCGGCCGTCACCTTCTGGAGCATGGCGTCGGCCACCACCCCGCCGCCCGAACTGTCCACGCGGATGCGTGGATGAGTGCGGTTGAACTCGGCCACCAGCGACTCCACGGCCTTCCTGGCCGTGTCGTTCTGGCCGTGCCACAGTTCGACGGTCACCCTGCCGTCGGTTCCGACGCCGTCCGAGGGGCCGCCGCAGCCTGCCAGTGCCCCTGCGGCGGCCGCGCCCAGGAGCAGCCGGCGCCGCGCGATCACGTGTGTCATCCCGGCCTCCGTCAGCGCGTTTCGCGGACGTAGTCCGCGCTGCCGGGTGTCGAGACCTTCACGTCCCGGCGCACGATGCTCAGCCGGTCGCCGAAGGCCGAACGGGCCTTGCGCAGACCGCTGTCGGTGTACTCGACGACCACCACCCGGTCGTGGAAGGCCTTCGCGTACGCGCCGCACTCGTCGTACTCGCCGCACTCCTCCGCCACCGCGAAGTCGAGCCCGGTCCGTGATCTGACTCCCGCCAGTTCGGCGGTGTTCTTCTGCCCGATCGCCAGATGCCGGGCGTGCGCGTGCCGCGAGAGCAGGGTGATGAACGCGGTGGCGTCCTTTGCGCTCAGCAGTTTCCGTGAGCGGGTGTAACTGTCGTAGTTGTCGGGCTCGACGGCGTCGAATCCCTTGTCGGCGCAGTCGTCGATCCACTTCTCGACCCGCGCGGCCACCCGTCGGCGCTTGTCCGGCGTCCGGATGTCCAGCAGCGCCTCGTTCCAGTCCTGGTCGACGACGACCTTGCCGTCCGCGTCCCGCAGCAGCAGGTCGGCGGGCCACTGTCCGCGTTCCTCGGGCTGGGCCTGGAAGGCGTTGACGTAGCAGATGTTGTACAGGCCCCGGGCGGGGGAGGACGAGCGGTCGCGGCTGACGACGCGGACGTCGGCGGCCGGGGGGTAGGCGCCGCCGATCTGGTAGTCGAACCCCGCGTGGAGCGGGGGGAGTTCGACGGAGGTCGCTGTCCGGCCGGGTCGGGGCGCCGGTTCGTCCGAGGCGCTCGTGTCCGTGCCCGCGTCGCAGCCCGCGAGCGTCAGAAGACCGGCGAGGGCCGTGACCGGAACTCCGGCGCGGAGAACACGTTTGACGGGGGGCATGTCCGCTCCACCAATCGCGAGTGCGTCCCCGCCTCGGACGCTTCGAGCGATCCTGGCGACTTTGGCCGGACTTGAACCTGGTCCGTTACCGGCTGGGCGCACCTCTGCGTGCCGGGTCGCACCACGGCACTCAGAGGATCAAATCGCGCATGCCCGACTTCGTCAAGTGACCGCCTCGGCCGAGGGCGCCGCCGGTAGGCTGCTCCGGCGTTCAGTGCGGACCGGCCGCCGTCCAGCCCGTCCCGCACGGGCCCGCGCCCTCGTTCTCGGGCAGGACCACGGCCTCACCGTCCATCGTCAGCGTGCGGTAGAAGCCGCCGATGCGCCGGGTGGAGCGGCCGACGTAGTGACCGATGAAGGACCGGCGGAAACGGTCACGGCTGCGGTTGGGGCCGGAGCCGTGGACCAGGCTGCCGTTGAAGAACAGGACGTCCCCCGGTTCCATGTCGACGGGCACGGCGGTCAGACCGGCGGGCGGCGGTACGTACTCGCGGGCGAAGGACAGCGCCGGGTCCGCCTCGTGCGGGCAGAACAGGTCCATCCGGTGCGTGCCCGGCACGACCTCCAGGCCGCCGTTCTCACGGTCGATGACATCGCAGGCGGTCCACGCGGCCACACAGGTGCCGGGCTCGACGCGCAGATAGAAGTTGTCCTGGTGCAACGCCTGGCCGCGGGCTCCGGGCGGCTTGAAGTAGAACATGCTCTGGGCGGCCAGCACCTCTTCCCCCAGCAGGATCTCGAGGACGTCCCGCACCCGCGGGTCGAGCAGCAGACGCAGCGACAGGGCGTTGACGCGGTGCGGGTGCATGAAGCGGGGGAAGACGTGCAGCGGGTCGGCAGGGGCGCCGGTTCCGACGCCGCCGGACTCCGTGCCGCCGGTCCTCGGGGCCCGGGGTTCGAAGTGCCCGGGGACCGGGCCGGCCTCGTGCAGCGCCGTGAACTCCGCGCACAGCGTGTCGATCTCGTCGGGTGCGAACAGCCCGCGCCGCACCACGAAGCCGTCCTGCTCGAACCGGCCGAGCCCGCTCCTGTCCGTGACTGCCATACGACCGTCCCCTCTCGGCGCACCCTCGTGTCCCACACCGGGCGGTTACCCCGTCCGGGGGCTCTTCCACCACCGCGCGGGAGCGGTTCGTCCCGAGGCGGCACGCGACACGGCCGGGCGTCCGCCGGCGGGTGTCCTCAGGGACGAGGGCGGTGCGGGTGATCGGGATGGTGTGGATGGTCCGGGTGGTGCGGCGGATGCGGGGGCGGAGGCGGCAGCGTCGTGACGTCCGGTGCCGGTTCGGGCCACACGAGCAGCACCGGGCAGGGAGCGTGGTCGACGACGAAGCGTCCGGCCGGTCCCAGGCTGTGCGGGCCGAGCCGGCTGCGGTCGCCGTCGCGGGCCAGGACGAGCAGACCGGCGTCCTCGGCCGCCGCCACGACCTCCCGCTCCACCCGGCCGGTGCGCTCCAGGAGTGTCGCCGGGCCCCCGAGCCGCCGGGCCGCCGCGTCGAGGAGCTCGGCCCCGGAGACCGTGCCGAGGGTCTCCAGGAGGTCGCCGGGATCGGGCTCGGCGCGTCCGCGTCCGAGAAGCCCCGCGAAGGCGCCGTGCGCGAGACCGGGCACGGCGGGGTCGGCGACGTGCAGCAGCACCACGTCCGTGGCCCCGGGGGCGTGCGTGCGCACGGCGTCCACGCACGCGGGCCATGTTCCCTCGACCAGCCAGACGACCACCCGCATGCCCATCAGCCTCCGATGACGTGGAGCGAGCCCCACAGCGCCAGTACGGCGGGCACCAGCGCCGCGGGTACGGCGATCACGCCCAGCCGGGTGAACTCCTTGAGGTCGACGCCGTGTTCGTGCTGATGCACGATACGTCGCCACAGCAGCGTCGCGAGGGAACCCGCGTACGTCAGATTGGGCCCGATGTTGACGCCGAGCAGGACGGCCAGCACCGCGCCCGCGCCCGAGTCGGCGGCCAGCGGCAGCAGGACGAGGACCGCGGGCAGGTTGTTGATCAGGTTGGCCAGGACGGCGGCGATCGCGGCGACGCCGAGCAGCGCCGCCAGTGATCCGCCCTCCGGGAGGAGGTCGTCGAGGGCGTCGTCCAGACCGTTGTCGACGACCGCGCGGACGACGATGCCGAGCGCGAGGACGAAGGCGAGGAAGGACGGCGCGGCGGCGCGCACCACGGTGAGCGGGGTGGTGCGGCGGCGGAGGAGGGCCCGCCCGGCCAGGACGAGCGCCCCCGCGGCGGCGGACCAGGCCGGGTCGACGCCGACGGCCGAGGCCAGGACGAAACCGGCCAGGGTGCAGCCGACGGTGATCAGGGCGAACAGCGGCAGGTCCGGTGGCTCCTCGGCCCGTCGGGGGAGCGCGCCCGCCGCGAGGTCACGGGCGAAGAAGCGCCGGAAGACCACGTACTCGGCGCCGATCGCGACCAGCCAGGGCAGCGCCATCAGCGCGGCGAACCGGGTGAAGCTCAGACCGCTGGCGGTGAACGCGAGGAGGTTGGTGAGGTTGGAGACCGGAAGGAGCAGCGAGGCGGTGTTCGACAGGTGGGTGCACGCGTACACGTGCGGTTTCGGGCGGGCCCCCATCCGCGCCGCCGTCGCGAACACGACGGGGGTGAGCAGCACGATGGTGGCGTCCAGGCTGAGCACCGCCGTGATCGCCGAGGCGAGCGCGAACACCGCGGTCAGCAGCCGGCCCGGCTGCCCCGCGGCCCAGCGGGCCATCCAGGCGCCGCACGCCTGGAAGAGCCCTTCGTCGTCGCAGAACTTGGCCAGGACGAGGACCGCCGCGAGGAAGCCGATCACCGGACCCAGATGGGCGGCCTCGGCGCGGACGTGGTCCCAGGAGATCGCCCCGGTGGCCAGGACCAGCCCCGCGGCGGGCGCGGCCACGACCGCCTCCGGCCAGTTGAAGGGCCGTACGACCGCGCAGACGAGGACGGCCGCGAGCAGGACGACGGACAGCACCTCGGCGAGCGGGCTGCCGAGAGCGGCGGCCAGCGGTGCGGCGACAGGCGTGGCGGTACCGCCGGTGTGCGACGCGATGACGTGGGTGCCCCGACCGGCGGAGAGGGCCTCGGCGAGACGGGTGCCGGCCGCGCCGGGGACGGCTTGGACGAGCGGGCTGTACAGGATGGTGTCCTCCGGGCGGTGATGGCGGCACCCTCATCACATCAGACACCGCGCCCCCGGCCCGTGAGCGCCCTCCCTCGTGCCGCCGTGCCGCTGCGCTCCGTCCCGGTGGGCCCCTCACTCCTCGCCGAGGAGGGACAGCTCCGCCCAGATGGTCTTGCCCTCCGGGGTGTGCCGGCTGCCCCAGCGCTGGGTGAGCTGGGCGACCAGGAGCAGTCCGCGTCCGCCCTCGTCGAAGGTCTTCGCCCGGCGCAGATGCGGTGCGGTGTGGCTGCTGTCCGAGACCTCGCAGATCAGGGTCTCGGCGTCGTGGATGAGCCGCAGCCGAATGGGCGGTTCGCCGTAGCGGATGGCGTTGGTGACCAGTTCGCTGACCACCAGCTCGGCCGTGAAGGTGGCCACGGTCAGGCCCCAGATCTCCAGCTGATCGGCGACCTGCTTGCGGATCGGCGCGACGAGGGCGGGGTCGGCGGGGATGTCCCAGGTCGCCACGGCGGACGAGGCGAGGCCCTGGGTACGGGCGAGCAGCAGCGCCACGTCGTCCGGCGCGCCGCCCGCGGGAAGCAGCGCCTGGAGGATCGCGTGGGCCGCCTCCTCCAGATGCCGCGACGACTCCTCCAGGGCCCGGCAGAACAGCCGGAGGCCGGCGTCGACGTCCCGGTCGCGGCTCTCCAGCAGACCGTCGGTGTACAGCGCGAGCACCGTGCCCTCGGGCAGTTCGAGCTCGACCGACTCGAAGGGCAGCCCGCCCAGGCCGAGCGCCGGACCGGGCGGCACGTCGATCTGCCGGGGCGGTCCGTCCGGTGGCAGGACGAGGGGCGGCGGATGGCCCGCGCTGGCGAGCGTGCAGCGCCGGGAGACCGGGTCGTACACCGCGTAGACGCAGGTGGCGCCCACCTCTCCGGTGGTCTCCTCGGCCCCGGCCTCGGCGGACAGCCGTACGACGAGGTCGTCGAGGTGGGTGAGCAGCTCGTCCGGGGCCAGATCGATGTCGGCGAGGGTGCGGACGGCGGTGCGCAGCCGGCCCATGGTCGCCGAGGCCTGGATGCCGTTGCCGATGACATCGCCGACGACCATGGCGACCCGCATCCCGGACAGCGGGATCACGTCGAACCAGTCGCCGCCGACCCCGGCACGCGCCGCGGGCAGATAGCGCGACGCCATCTCCAGGGCAGCTGTCCGGGGTAGGGACTGGGGCAGGAGGCTGCGCTGGAGGGCCAGCGCGGTCTGCCGCTCGCGGGAGAAGCGGCGGGCGTTGTCGATGCAGACGGCGGCCCTGGCCGTGACCTCCTCGGCGAGCAGCACGTCGTCGGCGGTGAAGGGGTCACGCCGCCGGAACCGGCTGAGGACGACGACCCCGAGGGTCCGGCCCCGGGCCCGGACGGGCACCGACATGGTGGCGTGGACGCCGTACTCCCGGACGTGTCTGCCGCGCGGTCCGTCCGAGCTCAGCCATTCCTCCAGCGTGCCGCTCGCGTTCGGCGCGACGAGGGGCCGGCCCGCGATCAGCGAGTCGGCCTGCGGCGAGGACGCGGGATAGACGTCGGCGTCGCCGGGTTCGAGGACGGCCTCCGGGCTGCCCTCGTTCACCGACCGGTGGGCGGCGCGGCGGAGCGTGACCGGGGCGGCCGGCGGTTCGATGTCGTACTCGCCTCCGTTCTCCGGGGGGTCCAGCAGATCGACGCTGACGAAGTCGGCGAGGGCGGGTACGCAGACGTCGGCCAGCTCCTGGGCCGTCCGGCCGACGTCCAGGGTGGTGCCGATGCGCATGCTCGCCTCGTTGACCAGTTGGAGCCGCTCGCGGGCCCGGTACTGCTCGGTGAAGTCGTGCGCGGCCACGGACACGCCGATCACGCGTCCATGGGTGTCGGTGAGCGGGGCGATCCGCGCGAGCCAGTGCTGCGCCCGGTCCTCGCCGTCGGCGCGCGCGTACGTCGCCACGGCGCGCGGCCGTCCGGAGGCCAGGACCTCGGCCATCTCGCGCTCCAGCTGCTCGCCGGCCCGCCGGGAGCCGATCTCGGAGACCCGCAGGCCCCGGATGCGGTCCTCCGGCAGGCCGACGACCTCGCACATCGCGTCGTTGAGGCCGTACAGCCGCAGCCGTTCGTCGTAGACGGCTATGGCGCAGGGAGCCTGCGCGAGGACGGCGCGGACGAGCGGGTCCTCCAGGGTGCGGGGCTCCCGGCCCTCCAGCGGGGTGAGCACCAGCCAGTCCTCGCCCCGCTCCAGGCGGTGGGCGAGCAGCCACACGGGCAGGATCCGGCCGTCGCGGTGGCGCAGGGCCAGTACTCCGTACCGGCGGTCGACGCCGGTCTCCGGGAGCGGGCCCGTGCTCCCGGGGGCCAGGAGATCCGCCGCCGGGCGGCCCTCGACCTCCTCGGGGGAATAGCCGAGGAGCCGGCGGGCGCCCTCGCTCCAGTGGATCAGGGTGCCGTTCCCGTCGATGACCGCCCGTGCGGTGGCGGCCTCGTCGAGAGGGTGGACCGGGCTCATCGTCGCCACTTTCCCTTGTGCGCACACTCACAGTGAACAAGCGCGTCGTCCGGGTTCCAGACTAGTGGCTGGGCGACTCGAGCACCCTCGAACGGGGAGGGTCCGGACAGCCATTCGTAGCGGACGGCCCGTGTGCCGCGCCCTCGCGGCCGGTGCGGCTCGCGGGACGGAAGTGGCGCCGGGCCGGCGACGGCCGGATCCGTGAGCCCGTATCCCTTCGTCAGAATCCGCTTGTTCGTGGGTGTTTGCCATGATGCGGCGCGAATGCGAGGCCCCTGAAACGGCCCCGGGGCCGCCGACCGAGGGCGGGAGGAGCGGGGTCGGCGGCCGGTTTCGCGTGGGAGCGCCCGCCGTCCCGCGCGGGGCCTTCGAGAAGGGCCGGTCCCAGTGGACCGCGGAGTCGTGTGCGCGGGGAGCGCGCGTGAGGAGCCGGTGTGTGCGCACGGTTCACACGGGGCGCATGAAATGCCGAAAGCCGGACGGCCCTCCAAGTCGCCGACCGCTTTTGACATGTTTTCAATAAGGCTGATCTGGCTCGTTCGCCTTGTTGGTGACGAGTGTGTTGTGCGAGGGTGAGCCTCCCGCGCTTGGTCAAGGGCCGGGTCTGAATCGCTGTTCGCCATTCCCGGCTGTCGATGAGCTCGAGAAGCTCCCTGAGCGACGGTCGCCGCACGGCCTTCGTCCCCGGCCGTTCTCCCGGCGCTCCGTCAAAAGGTCCACACCAATCGGGACTCCTTTTCGACGGGCGAGCACGACCTGTGTGCCCCTTGCACCTCGGAAGGAACCCGCTCCCGTGCGCACCCCCCACCCGCCGCTGCCCGACCGTCCGCCCGGCGGATATTTCGGCGAGTCCGACGAGGACCTCGCCGCCGCGCTGAGAGGCGGGGAGGAGGCCGACGGCACCCGTCCCGTCGCCCTGCTGACAGCCCGGCACTGGCGGCCGGCGTACGACTACGCGGTGATCTGCCTCGCCACGTCCTCGCAGGTCGCCTCCATGGTCACCGAGGCGTCCTTCCGCCACGTCCTCGACGGCCTCGGGGAGGGTGAGCAGGCTCTCGCGCTGCGGCCCCGGCTCCTCGTCACGGTGCGGGACACGGTCCGGACCTGGGCCGCGGACGACCGGATGTCGGAGGCCCTGCCGGCTTTGAGGAAACCCGCGGGCGGCCGCGGAATGCGCGCGGCGAAGTCCATGACGGCGGAGAACCGCAAGCTCGCCGAACACGCTTTCCTCGGTCTTCCGGGCGTCGCCCGCTGCCTGTTGTGGCACACCGAGGTGGAGGCCGAGTCGCTGTCCGTGCCGGCCGGTCTTCTGGGCATGGACGAGCCCGTCGCGGTCGCGGCCTGGGAGCAGGCCCGCGAGCAATTCCGCCAAGCCTGTCTGCGGGCACATCTGGAATTCGCCCCGACCAGGGAATGCGGTTTCCACAACCGGCTCCTCGACGCGCCGATCCGGCGCGGCGGAGCCCTGCTGCCGGATGTCCAGGAGCATCTGTCGGAGTGCTCCTACTGTCGGTACGCGGCGGCGCAACTCAGCCATTTCGAGGGCGGGTTGGGGCTTCTGATCGCCGAGTCCGTGCTCGGCTGGGGCGCCCGCCGCTACTACGACTCCCGCCGGGCACGCGGACGGCAGGGACTGCGCCCGCGCACCGTCTCCCGGTTCCGGGGCAGGCGGCAGCGCGGCGGTGGGAGCGCCGGGAAGGACGGGCGTCTCCCGGACGACGGACGCCCGGCGGGCGCCGAGCGGACCGGGACGGACGCGGGCTCCGGGGACGACGTGCGTCGCGCGGAGAGCGGCGAGATCCCCGTGGGCCGTGGTCGCGCGGAGAGCGGCGAGACCCCGGCGGTCCGAGGGCGAGCCGGCGCGGGCGGACGCCGTGGAGGGAAGGGTCGCGCCGAAGGCGGTGCGAGCCCGGCGGGCGGCGGGCGCCGTCGTCCGCAGCACTTGTTCGTGTCGACGGGGCGACGGGCCGCCAGGCAGGCCGAGGGGTCGCAGCAGGCCCTGGTCACCGGGGCCGGTCTGTCGGCCGCGCTGCTGGCGACCGTTCTCGCGGTCAGCTTGTGGCCGAACGAGGAGGGCGGCACCGACTCCGCCGCCGCCATCGGGGCGAGCAGCAGCCGGACGCTGTCGCCGGCCCAGGGTTCTCAGGTCCCGCCCGTGATGTCCACGCCGTCCACCGCGGTCGAAGTGGCGTCCAAGGGTGAGCGGACCCGGCTGCGCAACGTGGACGCCGACCTGTGCCTCGGCCTGCGGGACGCCAGGGCCGTGGAAGGCGCCGAGGCCACGCTGGACGTGTGCTCGTCCGCCTGGACCCAGCAATGGGTGTACGAGCGGGACGGACTGCTGCGCAGCGTCGCGAGCACCGGGCTCTGCCTCGACGCACGTGCCGACGACGGTGTCCTGCTCCTCGGCCGCTGTGCCGACGAGGACGAGGAGCGGCGCGAGGACATGCGCTACGACCTCACCGACGAGGGCGAGTTGCTGTCCCGCGGGCGCGACGGACTGGCCGTCGCACCCGCGTCCACGGACCCCGGTGCCGACATCGTGGTCAAGGTCCGCGACCACTCCGACATCCAGCGCTGGCGGACCGAACGGCCCTGAACGCGGCCGGGTGGCGGCTGCCGTGAAAACCCCGTGCCCGGCGGCGGTCGTGCGGCTACGGTGGGCGTGTCCAGGTGCGCAGGTACCGGTTACTTCGACTGCAAATCGGGAGACGCGGGTTCGAATCCCGCCGCCGGCTTCGGCCGGTGTAGCTCAGCGGCCTAGAGCACTGTGTACCGGTACCGAACCTGATCTCTGGACATCGGACACGGGCCGCCCGCCACGGGGGAGTTGCGGGCGGCCCGCAGGTCGTCCCGGGGCACGGCCGCCGCACGGGGAGACCGCGCCTGGCGACGACAGGCAGGAGCCGGCGGTGGAGACGGTCGAGCAACTCATCTCCCGGACGGATGCCGCTTACCGGAGATGGTTGGCGTCGGTCACCGACGACGTCGTCGCCGGTGGAGTGGTCATGTACTGCCTGGAATCCCTGCTGGAGCGCAACACGACCTACGGCATCGGCGGGTGGCTCACGGGCTACCTCATGATCGGCCGAGAAGGCGATCGGGGATTCTTCCTCAGGTGCGACGACGGCGGCCCGGTGTTCTGGGCCGACCTGGGCGGTCTCGGCGAAGCCGACCTCGATGTCGCCGCCCCGGTGTTCGAGGTGTGGCTGCGTTCCGGTTTCGCCCTGCCCCCCGACCCGGAGCCGGAACTGCCGCCAACCGCCGACGTCTATGCAGGCAGGATTCCGGTCGACGGAGTCCAACTGCTGGTACGGGCAAGGAAGCTGCTGGGTGCGGATTGGCGGTTCGGGGATCTCAGGGGCCTGCTCGCCACCCAACCGTTCCTGGCGGCGAGGTCGGCTCGTTTGTACGCGCTGCGCCGCGACCTGGAACACGCCCCCGAGTTGCGGCCGTACCTGTTCTACGCCACCGACCACGGCCTGGAAGCGGTATGGCCGACCGACAGCCCGGAAAGCCGGTGACTCGGCACAGGTTCAGGTGTCGAACCAAGGCCCGGCCGGGCCGCCGCCCACCTCGCGGAGCGGGGCGTCAAGGTGACGGGCGTCGACCTGTCCCCGCTCATGGCGCAGCGCGCGGCCGAGAAGTGGGCGCCGTCCGGCGTCCGGGCTACGAGACGACGTCCCGGGGCGGCTTGCCCGTCACGAAGTCCGCGGCGTTCTGGACCGCGGCCAGCGCGATCCGTACGAGGGTCTCGCGGGTGACACCGGCGACGTGCGGGGAGAGCACGACGTTCGGCGCCTTGAGCAACCGCAGGGCCGGGGTGGGCGGTTCGGGGTCGAAGACGTCGAGACCAGCTCCGGCGAGGGCGCCCGCGTGCAGCGCGTCCGCGAGGGCGTCCTGGTCGATCAGGGCGCCACGCGAGGTGTTGACGACGAACGCGGTCGGCTTGAGCAGCGCGAGCCGTTCGGCGTTCAGGAGATGGCGGGTCGCGTCGGTGAGCGGCGCGTGCAGGCTGACGTAGTCCGACACGCGCAGCAGTTCCTCCAGTTCGACGTGGCGGGCGCCGAGCCGGGCCTCCGTCTCGGCGGACGCGCGCGAGGGCCCGGCGTACACGACGCTCATGTCGAACGCGACCGCGCGCCGCGCGACCTCCTCGCCGATGTGGCCGAGTCCCACGATCCCGAGCGTCTTGCCGGACAGCTCCGTGATCGACTGCTGGAGCCGGGGCAGCGCCCAGTCCGCCTCGGTCAACGCGGTGTGGGCGGGCACCAGTTGCTTGGCCAGGGCGAGCATGAGGGCGAAGGTCTGCTCGGCCACGTTCTGCTTCTCGGCGCCGCTGGAACCGATGTTGCACACGGGTATGCCCCGCTCGCGCGCCGCGTCCAGATCGACGTAGTCGAAGCCGTGGCTCGCGCACTGGATCAGCTCCAGGTCCGGTGCGGCGGCGATGTGTCCGGCGGTCACGGGGCCGAGGCCGGTGACGACGACGTGCGCCTCGCGCAGCGCGGCGGGGTCCTCGTCCGTGGTCTCCACGACGGTGACACGGGCCTGCCCCGGGAAGAGGGTGGCGAGCGCCGCTCCCGCCGTACGGCCGCCCACGTGCGCGGAGACGACGGCGAGCACGTTCTTGGTGACGGTCATGCGGTCTCCTCGATGAGGTCCTCGGGGCCGAGGGAGGTGGGACGGGCGTGTCCGGACAGGGCGAGGGTGAGATCGAACTCGGCGAGCAGACAGCGGACGACGTGCTCGACGCCCGGCTGTCCGTCGAGGCCGAGACCGTAGGCGTACGGACGTCCGACGAGCACCGCCCGCGCCCCGAGGGCGAGCGCCTTGAAGATGTCGTCGCCGGTGCGGATGCCGCTGTCGAAGAGCACGGTGAGCCGGTCGCCCACCGCCGCCGCCACGCGGGGCAGCGCGTCGGCGGCCGCGACGGACCCCGCCACCTGCCGGCCCCCGTGGTTGGAGACCACCACGCCGTCCATCCCCGCCTCGGCGGCCTGCCGGGCGTCGTCCGGGTGCAGGATGCCCTTGAGGACGATCGGCCCGTCCCAGTTCTCCCGCAGGAAGGCCAGGTCCGGCCAGGTCTTGCCGGGGTCCGCGAACATGCTCACGAAGTGCATGACGGCCGCGTTCGGGTCCTCGTGCACCGGCTTGGCCAGACCCGCCCGGAACGCCGGGTCGGAGAAGTAGTTGGCGGTGCCCACGCCGTGCAGGAACGGCAGGTACGCCTGGTCGAGGTCGCGCGGGCGCCACGCGAGGAGCGGGGTGTCGAGCGTGACGAACAGCGCGGTGAACCCGGCCGCCTTCGCCCGGTCCAGGAAGCTGCGGGTGACCTCGCGGTCCTTCGCCCAGTAGAGCTGGAACCAGCGCTCGCCGTCGCCCATGGCCTCGGCGACCTGCTCCATCGGCGTGCTGGAGGCGGAGGACAGGATGTAGGGCACGCCCTGCGCGGCGGCGGCCCGCGCCGCGGCGCACTCGGCGTCCGGATGCATGATCGACAGCACGCCGATCGGCGCGAGCGCGAGCGGCGCGGGCAACGGGCGCCCCAGCACCTCGACGGACAGGTCGCGTTCGTGGACGTCCCGCAGCATGCGCGGCACGATCCGGCGCCGGCCGAGCGCCTCACGATTGGCGCGCGCCGTGCTGCCGTCGCCCGCGCTTCCCGCCACGTAGCCGACCGGACCGGGGCCGAGCCGCTGCTCGGTCAGCTCCTCCAGCCGCGTCAGATCGGTGGGCAGCCGCGGCACGGCGCCCGTCATTCCGTTCAGATAGATCTCGTACTGGAAGTCGGCCCAGTGCTTCGCCATCCGTACGTCCCGCCTCTCGTCCCTGAGACCGCGCTGTACGACGATGATCCTGGCGACTGTGACAAGTCCCGTCCACCGTGGTGCGCACAACGTGCGGCTGGAATCATCACCCTGTGACAAACAAGCCGTCCGAGGACCGGGAACGCGTCCGGCAGGAAATGGTCGCCGACCCGCGTGTCGTGGAGGCGATCGTCGCGGCGGTCCACGAACAGGTCCCGGTGTACGCGGCGCTCGACGACAGCCGGCTGCCCGAGGTACGGGCCATCGCGGCCTGGGGCCTGGAACGGCTGCTCCACCTGTGGGCCACCGACGGCACGCTGGGACCGGCCGATCTCCGGCGTTTCCGGGGCATCGCCTCGGCCCGCGCGGCGGACGGGCGCCCGGTGCAGGCGGTGCTGCGCGCCTACCGGGTCGCGGGCACCGTCCTCACGGACGAGGTCGCCGCCCGCGCGCCCCGGCTCGCCGCCGCCGACGCCTTCGCGCTCGCCCGCATGCTGCTCGCCACCCTGGACACGCTCTCCGAGGAGATGGCCACCGCCTACGCCGCCACCAGCGAGGACCTGGCCGGCGACCGGAGCCGGGCGCTGCGGCTGCTGTTCGACGACCTCATCGCCGGACGGCACGCCTCGGTGGGCGCGCTCTCCGACCGCTCCGCCAGACTGGGCATCCAGCTCCCGGATCCGTACTGCCTGCTGGCGGCGGAGCCGGTCGCCGGGGACCGGCCGGATCTCGCCCACGAGACGGCGACGGCCCTGCTGGACGCGCTGGCCCCTCCCGGGGGCGAGGTGACGTCCCTGGCGACGGTACGGGGCTCACGTGCCGTCCTGCTGCTGCCGCTCGCGGCGTCCGAGCGGGCCGGGGAGGTGATGGGCGAACGGTCCTGGCGCGGGTGCGTCATCACCGGCGAGAGCCCGGACCGGATCGCCCTGGCGCACCGGCTCGCCGCCGACGCGCTCGACACCGCCCCGGCCCACGCCCACCGGTCCGGGCAGGTGCTCACCGACGCCGACGCGCAGGTGCTCGCCCTGCTCGCCGGACGCCCGGCCGCCGCGCCCGACCACATCGCGCGCCTGGTGCTCGGGCCGCTCGCCGAGGCCGCCCGGCGGCATCTGCTGGACGCCCTCACGGCGTACATCGACTCGGGCTCGGCGAACGCCGCAGCGCGGGCCCTGCACCTTCATCCGCAGTCCCTGCGCTACCGCCTGCGCCGCGTGCACGAGCTGACCGGCCGCGACCCCCGCGACCCCTGGCAGCGGCTCACCCTGGACATCGCCCGGACGATCCGCGACTGAGGCTCAGCGGCGGAGCCGGACGATCTGCGACCGAGGCTCCGGGGTCGCCCGGACGGCCCACGCCGTCATCGCGGGGCCAACCCCCGGAGCGGTGTCGCCGAGGTGCCGCCGGCCCGGTCACTCCTCGTCGCCGGGATCGTCCTCCGCCCCGACGTCCGGGCCCTGTGAGCGGACCCGGTGCACCTGCTCCAGCGAGTCGCGCAGTTCGCCCAGCCAGTCGTCGGTGTGGCGCTGCACGAGGCGGACGCACCAGGCCAGGGCGTCGCTGCGGCTGCGGGCGACCCCGGCCGCGACGAGCGTGTCGAGGACCTCGCGTTCGGGCTGGCGCAGCCGGGTCATGACGGGCGCGGCGACATGGGTGAACAGGGCGCGCTCGGTGCCGCACTCCACACCCCAGGAGACCTTCTTGCGGAAGCGGTGCTCCGCGTCGCGGGCCACCTCCATGCGTTCCTCGCGGGTGCGCTCGCGGAATTCCTGGACGCGGGCCCGGAGCGCCGCCTCCTTCTCGGCGTCCGAGGCGCCTTCGGCGAGCCGCGGCTCGGGGATGCGGCCGACGACGGTGATCTCCTCACGGTCGGCCGTCACCTCCGTGAGGCTCTCGAAGAGATCGTCGGGCAGGCGGCCGGCGAACCAGCCGCGCAGCTTCTCACGTTGCTCCGATGTAATCATGTAATCACGATTACTCTCTCGCGATCGATGCGCAAGGGGAGCCGGAGAAGTCCGCCGACAGCGGAAGTCGAGGCGGCATGACGGTTCAAGTGGAATGTTTCAGGCCTATTGCTGAGCCGTGTCTTTCCGGCCAGGCGGCTGTCGGCGGTTGTCGTCGGGCGCTCAGTTCCGGGCTTCATCCGTTCGAATTCTGTAACTTCGCGCCACTGATTCAATACTCAAAGTTACTGAAACGTGTGGGGTCGATGTGTGTTTCCTGTGCGGACTCGGCAGACTCGCGCTCGCCGAACCGGCACCGACCGAGCCGGTATCGCATTCGATCGAGCGGAAGGATGCACACAATGCCGAACACCGCGCGTTGGGCAGCGACTCTCACCCTGACGGCCACCGCCGTCTGCGGCCCCCTCGTCGGGTCCGCCCACGCGGCCCCGTCCGGGCTCTACGCCCCCTCCGCCCTGGTGCTCACCACGGGCCACGGCCAGACCGCCTCCGTCGCGACGCCGGAGCGCGCGGTCACTCTCAACTGCGCCCCGACGGCTTCCGGGACCCATCCCGCCGCGGCCGACGCCTGCGCCGAACTACGGGGGGTCAAGGGTGATCTCGACGCGTTGACGCCGAGGAACGATGTCTTCTGTACCAGGCAGTACGACCCCGTGGTCGTCACGGTGGCCGGCGTCTGGCAGGGCAAGCGCGTCTCGTACGAGCACACCTTCGCCAACGAGTGCGTGAAGACCTCCTACGGGATGACGGTCTTCGCGTTCTGAGAGACCGGGATCGCGTGGCCGTCGTGGACATGGACCGGGATCCGTAGCTGGGGAGTGCGGGCACCGTCACGAGGCGCCATGTGATTTCGCACCGAGGGCCGGTCAGACGGAGTGGGGCCGTCGACCGGCCTTCGGCATGTCCGCGTGCGCCACCGCGTCACCGCGGTACGGCGTCACTCCCTGGAGGGTGCGAGGGCGCCGCGGTGGACGCCGGCCGTTCCCGCGCCCGTGCCGTACCCCCGTACCAGGCCGGGGCGGTCCGTGCGCCCAACGGCCCATGCCCGTCACCGTTGCGGGTCACCCGGGATGCCGGAACGGCCGGGGCGGCGTAGCGGTGGAGCATGGGTGCACTCCTCGAATGGGACCAGCGGCTGTTCACACGGGTGGCCACCGCGCGGGTGCCCGGGGCCGATCCGGCGCTGCGGCGGCTCAGCCACGCCGCCAACCACGGCCGCCTGTGGCTCGGCACGGCCGCCGGGATCGCCCTCGTCGGCGGACCGGCCGGGCGCCGGGCGGCGCTGCGGGGCCTCGGCTCGCTGGCACTGGCCTCGTTCACCGTCAACACGCTGGTGAAGTGGAGCGCCCGCCGCCCCCGCCCGCTGCTGGAGGGCGTCCCCGCGATCCGGCGCCTGACCCGTCAGCCGCACACCACGTCCTTCCCGTCGGGACACTCCGCCTCCGCCGCGGCCTTCGCCACCGCCGTCGCCCTGGAGTCCACGCGCTACGGCCTCCTGGTCGCGCCCGTGGCCGCCGCCGTCGCCTTCTCGCGTGTCTACGTAGGGGTCCACTACCCGGGAGACGTCCTCGCCGGCGTGGCCATCGGCGCGGGCGCGGCCGCCCTCACCTGCCGCTGGTGGCCGCCGCGCCCGGTCGTACCGGAGCGGGAACGGCCCGCCGCGCGGGCGCTCGCCCTGCCGCTGGGCAAGGGACTGGTGGTCGTCGTCGACGACCCGGCCCGTGCCGGAGCGCCCGGGGCACCGCCGGGCCACGCCCGGCGGTTGCGCGCCCTGCTGCCCGAGGCCGAGGTGATCGGGCGAGGCCCCGGCGACGACCTCGCGGAGCTGCTCGCCGCGGCGGCCGACCGGGCGGTGGAGACCGGCGGCGCGCTCGGTGTCTGCGGGGGCGATGCGGTGGCGGGCGTCGCCGCCCGCGCGGCGGCCGAACGGGGGCTGGCACTGGCCGTGTTCCCCGGTGGCACCGCCGACCGCTTCGCGCTGGACGTGGGTGTCCGGGACCTGGAGGACACCGCCGACGCGGTGGTCCGGGGCGAGGGGGTGTCGGTGGACATCGGCGTCGCCCGTTCGGGGGCGGGAGAGGACACCTGGTTCCTCAACGAGTTCAGCATCGGCCCGTACCCCGAACTCGCGCGGCTGCGCGAGCGGTTGGAACGCCGTCGGCCCGCCGCGCCGACGACGGCGCTCGCCCTGGCCCGGGTGCTCGGCACCGCACGCCCGGTCGAACTGAACGTCAACGGCCGGCCCCGTCGCCTGTGGCTGCTCCTCGCGGGCAACGGCCGCTTCGTGCCGGAGGGACTCGTCCCCGCCTTCCGGCCGCGTCTGGACGACGATCTGCTCGATGTGCGCCTGGTCGACGCGGGGCGCCGTCTGGCCCGCACCCGTACCGTCGCCGCCGCGGTCCTCGGGACCCTGGAGCACTCACGGGTCTACGAAGCCGAGCGGGTTCCCTGGCTGGAGCTGGACGGTATCGCCGGCGCGGACATCCTGGCGTTCGACGGTGAACCGCTTTCCGGCGCCACCGGGTTGAGGCTGGAGAAGGAGTACCGGGCCCTGGTCGTGTACCGGCCCGTCCGGGGGAGGGGCGAGCCGGTCCAGGAGGCACGCGGGGCCGCCGCGACGGCCCGCCGCCGGCGACGGGTGAGGGGCCGCCGCCTCCCCGCCGACGGAGGCCCCGCGGACCCCCCTTCCATTCCTTGACGGCTATATAACCGTCGAGGCATAGGGGAATCATGTCCGACGACGCCCTCTGGGCCGCCCTCGCCGACCCCCGGCGGCGGGCCATCGTCGCGCTCCTCCTGGAGCGCCCCCGGACCGTGGGTGAGATCGTCGAGGCGTGCGGGCTCAGCCAGCCGGGCACCTCGAAGCATCTGCGCGTGCTGCGTGACGCCGGGCTCGTCCGGGTACGACAGGACGCCCAGCGCCGGGTCTACGCCCCCGCCCCGATCGCCGCACTCGACGCCTGGCTCGCCGGGTACCGCAGGCTGTGGAACGAGAGCCTGGACGCCCTCGGCCGCCTGGACGACGTGACGGGCGGGCCGTCGGACCAGCGAGAAGAGCCGTTCCCGCCCGGCCGAAGGCGACCGGACGGCGCGGCACCCCCACAGGACGCTTCCTCCGGGCGGTGCGCGGCGAGGCGTCCGACCCGCGCGCCGGCGGGATCCCGGCCTGGAAGGAGATCTACGAGGACTACGTCGAGGCGGGTGTCCCCTCCGGCGCCCCGGTGCCGGGGACGGACTGACCGCTCAGGCCAGCTGCCGCCGCACCAGCTCGTGCAGCCGCCCGCCCGTGTCCGCCAGCAGCTGCGCCGGCGAGCCCTGCTGGGCGACCCGGCCGTTCTCCATCACGATGACCCGGTCCGCGTCCAGCACCGTCGACAGCCGGTGCGCGATCACCACCCGGGTCGCGTTGAGCGCCTTGGTGCTCTCGATCACCGTGCGCTGCGTCGCGTTGTCCAGCGCGCTGGTCGCCTCGTCGAAGTAGAGGATGCGCGGGCGCCGTATCAACGCCTGGGCGATCATGAGGCGTTGGCGCTGACCGCCCGAGATCGAGCCGCTGCCCGCCACGAGCGTGTGCAGCCCCATCGGCATCCGCGCGATGTCCTCGGCCAGACCCGCCATCTCCGCCGCCTCCATCGCCTCCTCCTGCGTGTACGGCTCGGTGCCGCAGATGCAGTCCAGGATCGACCCGGTGAAGGGCTGCGCGTGCTGGAGCACGACACCGCACTGACGTCGTACGGCGGACTGGTCGAGGGCCCCCAGATCCTGGCCGTCGTAGAGCACACTGCCCGACACCGGCCGGTCGAAGCCGATCAGCAGCCGCAGCAGGGTGGACTTGCCGCAGCCGCTCGGGCCGACGATCGCCACGAACTCGCCCGGCCGGACGGAGAACGACACGTCGTCCAGGACGAGCGGACCGTCGTCGGCGTACCGGAACGACAGCCGCCGCGCCTCGACCGAGCCGGACAGCACACCGGGACGCGTACTCGCCCCGCGCACCTCGGGCGTCGCGTCGAGCACCGGCCTGATCTCCTCGAACATCGGCAGCGCGGCCGCCGCGGAGACCAGGGCGCCGGTGATCTGGGTGACCGACGTCAGCAGCATCGTCACCGACGTGTTGAAGGTGAGGAAGGCCGCGGCCGACAGCGAGCCCCGCGCCGGGCCCGCCAGGAGCATGAACATCAGCAGTGAGCACAACGGCAGGTACACCGCGCCCATCACCGTCGTCAGGTTCTTGACGCGGCCGACCCGCCGCTGGAGTTCACGGCTGCGCGCGAACTCGCCCGCCCAGGCCGCGTACGCGTAGTTCTCGGCCCCCGCGACCCGCAGCTTGGGCAGCCCGCGCAGGGTCTGGAACGCCTGGTTGTTGAGCTTGTTGCCCAGGACCACCAGCCGGCGCTGCCCGCGCACCTGCCACAGACCGAGACCGAGGAACACGGCCGCGACGACCACGAGCATGCCGATCGCGGCCAGCGCCATCGGCACGCTGTACCAGAGCAGCAGACCCAGGTTCATCGCGCCGACCGTGCCCGCCTGCGCGAGCGTGGGGCCCACCCCCGCGAGCAGCCGCCGGATCGCGCTCACGCCCATCGCGGCACTCGCGAGCTCACCGGTCGAACGGGCGGCGAAGAACGAGGTGGGCAGCCTCAGCAGCCGGTCCCACACGGCCGGCTGGAGACTCGCCTCGATCCGGCCCTCCATCCGCAGCAGGGTGAGGTTCTGCAGCAGCGTGAACGCCGCCGACACGACGCCGGCGACCATCAGCGCGATACAGACCTGCGCGATCAGGCCGTGCTCGGCCCTCGGGACGTACTCGCCGAGCACCCGGCCGGTCGCGATCGGCACCAGCGCGCCGATCGCCACGGTCACCAGGGCGCTGACCGCGAGGCTGCGCAGATCCCCGCCCGTGCCCGCCAGACAGAACCGCAGCAGCCGCAGCGGGCCGAGCCCGTGCTCGGGCAGCGGGCGGTAGAACATCACGGCCCGCGGCTCGAACTCCGAGGCGTTGGCCTTCTCGACCGGCGTCTCCCGCCCGGACGACGGCTGTACGGCGACATAGCCGCCGCGCCGCCACAGCAGCGCCACCGGCGCACCGGACACCGCCCGGCTGCCGACCAGCGGGCCGATGTCGTCACGCCACCAGCGCCCGTCCAGGCGCACGGAACGGGTACGGAGCCGTGAGGCGAGCGCGATCCGTTCGACCGGATCGAGCCGCTCGCTCTCCGCGCCGCCGCCCGTCCGCTCGGCGAGGGTGATCCCGGCCGCGCGGGCGACCAGCTCGCAGGCCGCGTAGGTGGCGTCGGTCTCGGCCGCGGTCGGGCGTTTCGCCGACGTTCTGCCGATCGAGGCGAGCAGTGCCCGGTCGGCCCGGTCGCGGACGGCCTCACCGGCCTTGACGCCCGCCGCCGCCCGGTCCTCGTGACCGGCCTCCAGCTCCTCGATCCAGCGGTCGAGGGTGGACAGCAGCCGGTACTGCTGGTCGACCATGCCCTGCCAGACACCGGAGTCCATCAGCAGATCGGCCGCCGCCTCGGCCCCGTACAGCGAGCCGTACCGCACACTCCCCGGCGGGACCCGCATCCAGAACACGTCGTCGTCGGTGGGAGCGGCGGTGTACTCTGCGGCCGTCGGCGCCTGGAAGAGGACGGAGAGACCGCGTCCCACGCCGAGCGCGAGGGCGTGCTCCAGCGGGCTCGAAGCCGGCGGCACGAACTGCGGGTTGCCGTACGCGTCGTACGACCAGGTCGACGTGTCGGCCGGCCGGTGCAGCTCGCGCAACCCGATCCGGCGCAGCTCGCAGCCGCGCAACGGCCGCCCCACCAGGGTGTGCTGAGGCCCCGTCACCGGGCCGAGCAGCAGGGAGCCCGCTTCGAGCCGGCCGAGGTGATGCCAGTGACCCTGCTGCGCCGCGTCGACCGCGAACAGGTCCATGGCCCCCGCGACCACCAGCCACAGGACCTGCGGACCCTCCAGATCGAGACGGCTCACTCCCGCGCAGCCGACATGGGTGCCCATGCCGCCGAGCGCGCCGAGCACGATGTCCTGCTCGTGGACGCCTTCGTGGACCGTGCTCATCTCAACGCTCCCTGACCAGACCGGCGTAAGGGCCTTCGGCCGCCACCAGTGCCTCGTGCCGCCCGCGCTCCACGACCGCGCCGTGTTCGAGCACGACGATCTCGTCGCTGTCCCGTACGGTGCTGAGCCGGTGGGCGATCACCACGCAGGCGCAGCCGCGCCGGCGCAGGTTGTCCATGACGGTCTGCTCCGTCTCCGCGTCCAGGGCACTGGTCACCTCGTCGAGCACCAGGACGCTGGGCCTGCGCACCAACGCCCTCGCGATCTCCAGACGTTGCCGCTGACCGCCGGAGAAGTTCCGCCCGTCCTGCTCGACGCGGCTGTGGATCCCGCCGGGTCGGCGGGTGACGACGTCGTACAGCGCCGCGTCCTGGAGGGCGGCGGCCACCGCGTCGTCGGGGATCGACGGGTCCCACAGCGCCACGTTGTCGCGGACCGTCCCCTCGAAGAGGAACACGTCCTGGTCGACGAAGGAGACGGACGACGCGAGCGCTCCGCGCGGGATGTCCTCCAGGCGTTGGCCGTCGATGCGGATCGTGCCCTCCCACGGCGTGTACAGGCCCGAGATCAGCCGGGACACCGTCGACTTGCCGCTGCCCGAACCGCCGACCAGGGCGACCTGCTGACCCGGTCCGACCGTCAGCGAGAATCCGGTGAGCAGCGGTTCGTCGAGCGGGCTGTAGCCGAACGTGATGTTCTCCAGCTCCACATGACCCCGCAGACGCCGGGTGGACCCGCCGGTGCCCGGGCGGGCGTAGAGCGGATCGGCGCGGAAGTTCTCCACGTCCTTGAGCCGGGCCACGTCGGCCGCGAAGTCCTGGATCCGGCCGGCGACACCGTTGAGCCGGGTGATCGGCGCGGTGAACCGGGTGACCAGCGCCTGGAAGGCGACCAGCAGACCCACGGAGACCTGCCCCTCGACCGCCCGCAGGCCGCCGATCCACAGGATCAGCGCGCTGTTGAGCATGGCCAGCGTGGGGGCGACCACCCCCAGCCACGCGCTCGGCACACCGAGGCGCTGCTGCTCCTCCAGCGTGGTGGCGTGCTGTCCCGCCCACTTGCGGAAGTAGCCGTCCTCGCCACCGGTGGCCTTCATCGTCTCGATCAACTGGAGCCCGGTGTAGGAGGTGTTGGTCAGCCGGGCGGTGTCGGCGCGGAGCTTGGCGGTGCGGGTCGCGCGCAGCCGGATCACCACACGCATCGCCACCACGTTGAGCAGCGCGACACTGATACCGACGGCCGTGAGCTGCGGGTCGTAGGTGTAGAGCAGTACGGCGTACAGGACGACGACGACCGCGTCCACACCCGCCGCGGCGAGATCGCGCGCCAGGGTCTCGGCCACCGCGTCGTTCGACTGGAGCCGCTGCACCAGGTCGGCCGGGCTGCGCTGGGAGAAGAAGGTGACCGGCAGCCGCAGCAGATGGCGCAGGAACCGTGCGCTGGAGAGCGTCGAGGAGATGAGGCGGCCGCGCAGCAGGTTCGCCTGTTGCAGCCAGGTCAGCACCACCGTCAGCAGCACCGAGGCGCCCATCGACGCGAACAGCACACCCAGCAGCGAACTCTGACCGCCGATCAGGTACTGGTCGATGAACGTCCGGCTGAGCGCCGGCACGGCCGCGCCGACCGCCACCAGCAGCAGGCTCGCCAGCACCGCGACGGGCATCGTGCCCGAAGTACCGCGCAGCCGGGCCGGCATGGCACCCAGCACCCCCGGCCTGCGGCCGCCCCTGCGGAACCCGGGGCCCGGCTCCATGACCAGGACGACCCCGGTGAAACTGGTGTCGAAATCCTCCATCGGCACGAAACGACGGCCCTTGCCGGGGTCGTTGACGAACACGCCCCGGCGTCCGAGACGGCGGCCCATGCCGTCGTACACCACATAGTGGTTGAACTCCCAGAACAGGATCGCGGGCCCCCGCACCTCGGCGAGCGCGGCCGTGTCCATCTGCATGCCCTTGGCCGTCAGACCGTAACCGCGCGCCGCCTTCAGCAGGTTGCTCGCGCGCGAGCCGTCCCGCGAGACACCGCAGGCGATACGCAGCTCTTCGAGCGGGACGTGTCGGCCGTGGTGGCCGAGCACCATGGCCAGGGACGCCGCACCGCACTCCACGGCCTCCATCTGGAGCACGGTGGGGGTGCGGACGCTTCCGACCCGGGTCCTGGGCACGCTGCGCCGGGGCGGGGCGGCGCGCCGTCTGCCGCGGGTGTCCGGTGCGGCGCTCACGGCAGGAGCCAGTCGACGGGGCGCTGACCGGCCAGCCGGACCGAGGCCGTGGCCAGGGTCATGGAGGTGAGCGCGTAGGGCGGCCCGTCCGCGGACGACCACTTCAGGCCGCTGCGGGTGGCGGACGACCGGTCGAGGCCGACCAGCACGGCGACAGGCCTGCCCTTCTCGCTGAACTGCTCGCCCAGTTGGGCGTCACCGAGGTAGGCGGCGATCTGCTGCCGGGTCTGCGCGCTGCGGCCCACCGTCTTCACATGACCGCGCAGTACTCCGTACCGCTGGGCGGGCGCCGACTGGACGGTGAGGTCGACGGCGGCGCCGGCGGGAACGGCGGCCGCGCTCGCGGCGGAGACGTACACCGTCGCGTACAGGGGGTCGTCGGCGTGGGCGGCCTTCTCCACGGCGGCGACGTTCGCGCCGGTCGAGATGATCGCGCCCATGGTGGCGGCCAGGGCGGTGACACGCCCCGCGGCGACCGTACGGACGACGGCCGTCTCCCCTCGCGCCGTACGCACCTTCAGTACGGGGGCGTTCGCGGGGAGCCGTTCGCCCTCCTTCGCGAGGACCGCCGTGACCTGCCCGGCGACCGGGCTCTGCAGGATGTAACTGCCCTGCGCGTGGGTGAGCACGGCGGGCGCCGCGACGGTGGGGGTGACGGTGCCGGTCACGGCCCAGACGGAGGCCGCGGCCATGGCGAGGACCGTCACGGACAGGGCGAGCCGGCCCTGTGGGCGGGCGAAGCGCACCGGAAGGTCGAGCTCTTCGGGGGAGCGCAGCTTGGCGAGGGCCTGTTGGCGGAACTGCACGGGACTCTTCTCACCTGTTCGAGAGGCTCACGGAACCCGAGAGTCCCGGAACCGGTGGGGCGGTTCCGGGACTCGGCGGCGTGAAACGCGATCAGAGACCGGCGACCAGGCCGGTGACCGGGGCGGTGTTCAGGCCGGTCACACCCTCGACGGTGCCGATGGCCGTGCCGACGATGCCGGAGACCGGGGCAACGCCGTCCACCAGGCCGGTGACGGTGCCGACGGCGTTCAGCGCGAGGCCACCGGAGACGTTGTCGAGGTCGGCGTCGGAGATCTCGGCGGTCTCGACACGGGGGGTGGAGTTCATGATGGAACTTCCCTTCATATGGATATTCACAAGGGGGAGAGCGGCCCCCTCTGGGGGACAGACGACGGCCGCCACCGCAGGGGTGCGGCTCCCGTTGCCGGGAGCTGTGCTGCGACCTCCGCGGTGCAACGGATCAAAGCACGGCCGCGGGGCGCGCTTCCAATCAACCAGGGCTCTCACCTGGGAACTTGTGCTCCATGGGCGGTGAACCGTGCACGGGTGCACACGCCTCTGCGGCCACTTCTTCACATGCCGCGCGGCATCGATCCACCCTGACCCTTGCCACTCCCGCGCCGAATCGGACAGTCCCGGCCCATCGGCGCGCGGGGGGGCGCGCGACTGTGCAGATCCCCGGTCCGCGGTGACCTCGGTGAGCACGGGCTGTGCAGATTCCCTGAACCCGGGATTCCGCCGCCGCCCGTCGACGGAGCGTCGTCGGGCGGTCGCTTTCCGTGCCGTCCCGGATGCGGCTGTCCTCCTCGGCGGCGCTGTCCGTTCCCTCCAGTTCCCTCCAGTTCCCTCCGGTCCCCTTGGGTCTCGGCGGTCCCGCCTGCGCCGGTCCTGCCTGTCCCGGCGTCCTCCCGGTAGGGGGAATGCCCCGGTTGTCTCCGCAATCGACGCCTTTGGTGAAGTCAACTCCCGCGATTTGCAATGGCAGTTGAACACCCCGGGCGACACACGCGTATCAACGGGCAAGCAGGCGCCCCCTAGTCAGCTGCCGGACGCGGCATCGACCCCGTCCCCAGGAGGTCAAGAGTTGAGTCACAAACGGATACCCAAGCGCAAGGCCGCCATCGCGGTTGGCGGCGTCGCGGCGCTCGGAGCAGCGGCTCTGCTGCTGCCCAACGCCAACGCGTCGCAGTCGAACGGGGATGCCGCCACTCCCAGAACCTTCGCGGCGAACGACGTCTCGGACGTCGCGTCCATGCTGGCCTCCCAACTGGGTGACGCGTTTGCCGGCTCGTACTACGACGCGCAGCGAAAGCAGCTCGTCATCAATGTCGTCGGTAACAACAGCAACGTCGTCAACCAGATCGAGAAGGCCGGCGCGGTGGCCCACCAGGTGCAGAACAGCACCGCCGAGCTGCAGACCGCCGCCAAGACCCTCAAGGCCGACGCGACGATCCCGGGCACGGCGTGGTCCGTCGACCCGAAGACCAACGAGATCCGGGTGACCGCGGACTCCACCGTCACGGGCGACAAGTGGAACACGGTCGAGTCGACCGTCAAGGGCCTCGGTTCCGGCGTGGCGACCCTCTCGAAGTCCGCGGGAACCCTGAAGACCTTCGTCGACGGCGGTGACGCCATCTTCGGCGGCAACGCGCGCTGTTCGCTGGGCTTCAACGTCACCGCGGGCGACGGAACCCCCGCCTTCCTCACCGCGGGCCACTGCGGTGTCGCCGTCGCCGAGTGGTCGGACTCGGCGAACGGTGCGCCCATCGCCACCGTCGACCAGGCCACCTTCCCCGGAGACGGCGACTTCGCCCTCGTCAAGTACGACGACCCGGCCACGCAGACGAACAGCGCCGTCAACGTCGGCAACGGGCAGAGCGTCCAGATCAACCAGGCCGTCGAGGCCGCCGTGGGCCAGCAGGTCTTCCGGATGGGCAGCACCACGGGTCTGCGCGACGGCAACGTGACCGGTCTCAACGCCACCGTGAACTACCCGGAGGGCACCGTCACGGGCCTCATCCAGACCGATGTGTGCGCCGAGCCGGGCGACAGCGGCGGCTCCCTGTTCACCCAGGACGGCGGCGCGGTCGGCCTGACCTCCGGCGGCAGCGGCGACTGCACGGCCGGCGGCGAGACCTTCTTCCAGCCCGTCACCACCGCGCTGGCGGCGGTCGGCGCGACGCTGGGAGCCGGTGACGCGGGTGCGGGTGCGGGTGCGGGTGCGGGCGACGCGGGTGCCGGTGACGCCGGTGCCGGCGGCGCGGTCGACCCGAGCGCGAGCGCCGTGGACCCGGGCGCCGGCGGTGACGCCGTGGACCCGGGCGCCGGCGGTGACGCGGTGGACCCGAGCGCGAGCGCTGTGGATCCGGGCGCCGGCGGTGACGCGGTGGACCCGGGCGCCGGTGACGCGGCGGGCGAGGGTGCCGGCCAGAACGGGACGCACCACCGGTCCCGCAAGCACCAGTAGTCCGGCACCGCCACCCCAGTAGCCGACCGCCGGCGACGGATCGGGCCTCGTGTCCGCCCCCGAAGCCGGTGAGCCCGGCGATCAAGAACCACTGACCGGCCAACGGAACAGGGAATTCCGGTCGACAGTGGACAGGTCCGGCCCTCCGGCGGGAGGGTCGGACCGCTCCTCATACGGCGCCGTTCCCGCCACGCGGCCGTACCCGCAGCAGAAGCAGGGCGACGTCGTCGGGCCGCTCCTGCGTGCTCTCCTCGCCCCGCTGGAGCAGCGTGTCGGCCAGCTCGTCCAGGGGCTGGTGCCCGCTCGCGGCGAGCCGTCGCGCGAGGTCGGCGAGCGCGTCCTCGATGTCGACACCGGGGGATTCGATCAGACCGTCGGTGTACAGGGCGAGCACCGACCCCGGGACGAGCGGCACCGCGGTCGTCGGATAGACGGCGTGGGGGTCGATCCCCAGCAGCGGCCCGCCGGCCAGGTCGAGCACCCTCACCTCACCGTCCGGCCGGAGCAGCAGCGGCGGCGGATGCCCCGCCCTGGCCATCACGGCGACCCCGCGCGCCGGGTCCAGGCGCAGATACAGACAACTGGCGAACAGCTCGGTGCCCAGGTCGATGAGCAGCCGGTTGGTGCTCCCCATCACCTCCTCCGGGGCCTGGCCGACCGCCGTGTACGCGCGGACCGCGGTACGGATCTGCCCCATCAGTCCCGCCGCCGTCACGTTGTGCCCCTGCACGTCCCCGATCACCGCCGCCGCCCGGCCGTGCGAGGACACCAGGTCGTAGAAGTCCCCGCCGATGTCCATGCCCTGGGTCGCGGGCAGATAGCGTGCCGCCGCCTCGACCGAGGCCAGCGGCGGGAGCGAGGCCGGCAGCAGAGCGGCCTGGAGGCCCTGTGCGAGCTGGAGCTTCGCGTCGTAGAGCAGGGCACGCTCCAGTGCCTGGGCGATGAGACCGCTCAGACTGGTCAGCACCGCCCGCTCGTCGGGCGCGAAGTGGTGGGACTGCGTGTACCCGAGGACGCAGGTGCCCACCGGCCGTCCGGAGGCCACCAGCGGCAGATACGCCCACGCGCCCATGCCGTC
Source organism: Streptomyces sp. NPDC002698 (assembly GCF_042888945.1). Lineage (NCBI taxonomy): Bacteria > Bacillati > Actinomycetota > Actinomycetes > Kitasatosporales > Streptomycetaceae > Streptomyces > Streptomyces sp. NPDC002698. The sequence goes on along the minus strand of NZ_JBIAQM010000002.1, from coordinate 459,134 downwards.
GGGTGTCGCGTTCCGCGCCGGATACAGCCGCTCCAGCTGCTCGCGCGAGTCGAAGAACGCGGGCACACCGGTGTTCAGCGCCTGGGTGCCCGGGGTCTGCTCGCTCAGCGGCAGCCCGTTGAAGCGCTCCACGATGTGCGCGTCCGGATAACCGCGATGCCCGAGGACGTGCATGCGCCCGGCCCGGCTGGCGAGGACGACCAGGGACTGGCTGCCGACGGCCGGCGAGATCTCGTCCGCCACCAGCTGCACCACGTCCTGCACGCCCGCCGCCTCCGTCAGCGCGCTCGCCAGACTCAGCACGTGGGAGATCGTCACCAGGCGGGGGCTGCCGTCGCGCCGCTGCGGGCCCGCCCGCGTCATCTCGGACACCGGGCGGGCCCGCGAGATCCGCACGCTCAGCCCGCTCGTACTCGGATACAGGCGGAACGAGAGCCAGTCGCCCGGCGGACGCAGCGCGACGAAGGAGGTCACGTGCTGGCTGATCAGCGCCGCCCGGTAGCGGTCCTCGTAGACCGGGTCGTTCAGCCAGGGCACGGCCGCCCACAGCTGGGTGCCCAGGAGACGGCTGACGGGCACCCCGAGCAGCTCGGCCGTCGCCGCGTTGGCGAAGCCGACCCGCCCGTGCAGATCCAGCGAGCACAGCCCGTACGGCAGCCGCCCCACCATCCGCGTGGCCTCCACCGAGCCGAGCGTGCCGCCGGGCGCCTCCGCGGACGGCGTGAGCAGATCCGGCTCGGGGTGCAGCGGCCGGTTCTCCGCGGCGGCACGCTCCAGACGCAGCGCGAGCCGGTCGCAGGCCGCGGTGAGGCGATCGCGTTCCCGGTCGGAGAGGTCGGGCGGATGCGAACCGGGCCAGGTCACGTAGACGGCGCCGTACACCGTGGCCGCCGTCGCCACCGGAAGCGCGACGAGGGCGAAGGGATACGGGAGCACCACCGCGATCCGGGGGTACCTGCGGGCCATCTCGTGCTCGCCGCCCACCCAGATCAGCCGCCGCTCCCGTACCGCCTCGGCGACCGGGATCGGCGCGTTCAGCCCCACGCGCTCCCACGGCGCGGCGAAGGCCCGTGGCAGCCCGGCGGAGACCGCCATCTCCAGCACCGGTTCCTGGGAGGACAGCAGGTAGACGGCTCCCGAGTGGGCGTCCACGTCGTCCAGCATCGAGGCCAGCGTCAGCGACAGCAGCGGACGTCCCACGGGGGCCGGCCGGCCTGCCGGCGCCTGCGCGGCCTCCTGCCCGTCGGACACGGCGACCACCTCCTAGCGGGGCCGTCCACGACTCCGCACCTCCAGGGGTCAAGGCTCCTCCCTGGAGGTCGATCCCGCACGGCGAGCCGACCCGCCCCCGCAGGCCGTCGACCCGCCGTCCCGCCCGGCCGGGACGCGCACCGTCACCTCCGTCACGGGAGCACGGTGTGCCTTCGTCATGGGAGCACGGTGTGCCTTCGTCATGGGAGCACGGTGCGGACGACATGAATCACGACGGATCCGCTTTCGTCGAATCGGCCGTCCCGTATGGGCTCCGCCGCAGGCCCGACGCGTTCGGAACGGTCACAGGGGCTGCGCCCGAGCCCGGGAAGCGCTGTAATGACGGCGTGGTCAGTGAGGGTGCTGCGGAACGCGGAACGAGAAGGTCGCGTGCCGAACTTGCCCTGAAGACGCTCGCCGCGGATCTCGACCCACGTGAACGGCTGCACCGCCTGCTGGAACAGGCACTCGTCTTCACCGGTGCGACCGTGGCCGCCGTGTACTCACCGAGTGTGAGCGGCGGTGAACTGCAGCTGGCCGAGTCCGCGGGGGTGCCCAGGACGCTGTACGGGCTCCGCGACAGCTACCCCCTGTCCGGAGGCTCCCCGGCCGCCGAGGCCCTGCGCTCGGGACTGCCGTGCTGGCTCGGACCCGAGGAGCTCGGGCGCTGCGCCGACGCCCGGCGGCCGGCCTCCCAGGACTTCTCGCTGGCCGTGCTGCCCCTGGGGGACAACGGCTGCCTGGTCGCCGTCAGCGAGCGCCCCGACGGCTTCGGCCCCGAGGACCGGGCCTGCCTCGGGCTGCTCGCCGATGCCGTGGTCTGCCCGCCCGCGCCGCCGCCGGACGACGCGGCGGACCTGCCCGCCAACGCCTTCAGCCTCGCCATGGACACCGGGCACGTCGAGGTCGACCGCGAGGTGCTCGACCTGTTCGGACTGTCCCCCACCACCTTCGACGGCAAGGTCGAGACCCTGCTGTCCATGGCCGTGCCGGAGGACCTCCCGGCCCTGATGTCCGCGGTCGAACCGGACCACATGTCGATCGGCGAACGCGAGCTGGAGTTCCGCATCCGCCAGCCGTCCGGCGGACACAAGTGGCTCCGGCTGCGCGCCCGGCTGCGGCCCTCCGCCGAGGGCCGCCCCGCACGGCTCGTGGGCACCGTCTCCGACGCCTCCAAGCTGCGCTCCGGCCTGAACGACGTGGGCCGCGTCCAGCGGCTCGCGGCCGCGCTGGCCACCGCCGGCACCGTCCGCGACGTCGGCCAGGCCGTCGTCGCCGCCCTGCGCAAACCCCTCCAGGCCGATCGGATCGCCGTCGCCGAGCTGGAGGGCGACCGTCTCGTCGTCACGCTCCTGGACCCGCCTCAGCCGGAGTTCTGGCCGGAGCTGTGGCGCAGTGAATGGCGTTCGGAGTGGCCCGACGCGCCCGTCCGGGCCATGCCCACGCTCGCGGCGGCCCTCAACGAGGGGCGGCCCGCCATCTGGCCCGCGGGCGCGGACCTGGAATCCGCGCTCGCCGAGGTCGGCCCCGGCGGCCTCGCCGTCCTGCCGCTGCCGGCGGGCGGCCGCATGGCGGGCGCCTGCCTGATCGGCTGGGACACCCCGCACGAGTTCGGCCCCGAGGAGCGGGCCCTGCTCACCGCGTCCGCGGGTCTCGCCGGGCAGGCCCTGGTACGCGCCCACGCCTTCGACGCCGAGCACGAACTGATTTCCATGCTCCAGCGGACCCTGCTCCCGCGACGGCTGCCCCGGCTGCCCGGCGCGGTCGCCGTCGCCCGCTATCTGCCCACCACGTCGGGCCTGGACGTCGGCGGCGACTGGTACGACGTCATCCCGCTGCCCGACAACCACGTCGCCCTCGTCATCGGTGACGTGCAGGGGCACAACGCCTCGGCCGCGACCGTCATGGGCCAGATGCGCACCGCCCTGCGCGCCTACGCCGTCGAGGGCCACCCGCCGGACGTGGTGGTCTCGCACGCCAACCGGCTCCTGCTCGATCTGGAGACCGACCTCTTCGCCACCTGCTGCTATGTCGACATCGACATGGAGGAGGGGTCCGCCTGGTATGTGCGCGCCGGACACATCCCGCCCGTGCTGCGTCACCCGGACGGCCGTACCGAGGTCCCCGAGTCGGAGACGGGACCGCCGCTCGGCGTCATCCGCCAGACCGACTTCCCCATGAGCCCGCTGCGGCTCCAGCCCGGCACCATCGTCGCGCTGACCACCGACGGTCTGGTCGAGTCCGTCGAGGTCGACATCGAGGACGGCCTCAAACGTCTCGCCGAGGGTCTGGCCGGCTCCGACCCCGCCCACCTCGGTCTCGTCGCCGACGAACTGCTCACGGGCGCCAACCGCAGCGACGACGTGGCCCTCCTGCTGATGCGGTACGACGGCATGGAGGTCCTGCCGCTCCGCGAGAGCTGGACCGTCTGGCGGGTCCCCGAGGCGGTCCGGCACGCCCGCCGCTACACCCGGCGCGCCCTGCGGACCTGGGGCGTCGGCAAGTACACGGACACCGCCCTGCTGATCGTCTCGGAGCTCGTCACCAACGCCCTGGTGCACACCGACGGCAAGGTCAGGCTCGACCTCACCCTCATCAACCACCGCCTGCGCATCGCGGTCGCCGACAACTCGCCCCGTACGCCGATCAAGCCCACCAGCATCGGCTGGGAGGCCACCGGAGGCCGTGGCATCCTGCTCGTCGAGGCGATGTCGGCGACCTGGGGCACGGTGCCGGTGAGCGGCGGTAAGCAGGTCTGGAGCGAGATCTCGCTCGACTGAGGAGGTGAGGCCGTGCGTCTGCTGCTCATGTCCGACACCCACCTTCCGAAGCGGGCCGGGGAGCTCCCCGCCGCACTGCTCGCCGAACTCCCGTCGGCCGACGTCGTGATCCACGCGGGCGACTGGGTGGACACCGCCACCCTCGACCTGCTGGAGGCCCGTTCCCGGCGGGTCATCGGGGTGTACGGCAACAACGACGGCCCCGGTCTGCGGGCCCGCCTCCCCGAGACCGCCCGCGCCGAGCTGGGTGGCCTGCGCTTCGGTGTCGTCCACGAGACCGGCTCCGCGCACCGGCGCGAACAGCGCTGCGCGCGGCGTTTCCCCGACCTCGACGTGCTGGTCTTCGGCCACAGCCACATTCCCTGGGACAGCACCGCGCCCACCGGCCTGCGCCTGCTCAACCCCGGCTCACCGACCGACCGCCGCCGCGAGCCGTACCGCACGTACATGACCGCGACGGTGACCGGCGACGGCCGGCTCGCCGAGGTGACCCTGCACCGGCTGCCTCCGCGCAGCGGCTGATCCCACGGTCACGGGCCGCCGGACGCGGGTCAGCCGGCGCCGGGCGCGGCTCACCGCGGATGGATCGCCCCGCCCCTGGCCGTCAGGGGCAGCCCGCTGCCGCCCCAGCGCAGCGCGATGATCTCCGCGGCGACGGACACGGCCACCTCCTCCGGTGTACGGGCGCCGAGGTCGAGGCCGACGGGGGAGCGCAGCCGGGACAACTCGCGCTCCGGGACACCGGCCGCGCGCAGCCGTTCCAGGCGGTCGTCGTGGGTGCGGCGGCTGCCCATCGCCCCGATGTACGCGGCCGGGCGGCGCAGCGCCTCCTCCAGCAGGGGCACGTCGAACTTGGGGTCGTGCGTCAGGACGCAGATCACCGTGTGCGCGTCGGTCGTCGTGCCGCGCAGGTAGTGGTGCGGCCAGTCCACGACGACCTCCGCACCCGCCGGGAAGCGCTCGGGCGTGGCGAACGCCGGACGGGCGTCGCACACCGTGACCCGGTAGCCGAGGAAGGCTCCGATGCGGGCCACGGCGGAGGCGTAGTCGATGGCGCCGAAGACCAGCATGCGCGGAGGCGGTGCGAAGGAGTGCAGGAAAACGGTGACGGCGTCCTCGCGCCGCTCACCGTGCGGCCCGTAGTGCCGACGCCCCGTCGCCCCCTGGGCCAGTTCCCCCCGCGCGTCGGCGGCGACGGCGGCATCCAGCCCCCCGGACCCGAGCGACCCGGCAGTCCCGGCGTCCGGGTCCGCCGGCCCGGGCGGGGCGGAGGCGGCGCCGTCCGGGCCCGCCGAGCCGGGTGCGCCGTCCGGGCCGGTGACGGTCGCCGAGCCGGGGGGCCCGCTCTCGGCCGGGGTCTCGTCAGGCCGGACGGCCAGCGTCGCCCCCCGTGGCGCCGGGCCGTCCAGTACCGTCGCCAGCGTCACCGGGCGGCCCGCCGCCACCGACTCGGCCACCGCCGCGAAGGCCGGATCGTCGGCGGCCGACACCCGCCGGACCAGCAGGGTGATCTCTCCGCCGCAGGTGAGTCCCACGGCGAAGGCGTCCTCGTCGCTGTACCCGAACGTCTCCAGACGGGCCTCGCCCGAGGCGGTCACCTCCCGGGCCAGCTCGAAGACCGCGCCCTCGACACAGCCGCCGGACACACTGCCCACGATCTCGTCGCCCGGGCCGACCGCCATGGCCGCGCCCGGGTCGCGGGGCGCGCTGCGGTCGACCGCCACCACCGTGGCCAGCCCGAAGGGCGATCCGGCCGCGTACCACTCGTACAGCGCGGGGAGGATGTCGCGCATCGTCCGCTCCTCTCTCCGCGGGGCCGGGCCTTCGCGGGGATCCGGTCACCTCGAAGGACCAGGATCCGGTCACCTCCAAGGATCCGTCCCGCGGCGAGGTTTCGTTGAGCGTTAATACGTTGCCGTCGCGCGTGGCCGCCTGCTGCACACGGTCGGGTCATCGACGAGATCGGCAGCGTCGACGACGGGAACACCCGGGGCCGACGCGCGGCGAGGGCGAGCTGGAATGCTCCTTCGACCACTACGCGCCCGTGCCGCGGGGCGCGATCCCGGGCCGTCCCCGGACCGACCTGAACCCGCTGGACCGCAAGGAGTACCTGCTGAACCTGACGCGCAGGGTCGGAGGGTGAGCCGGCCGGCCGTGCTGCCGGCCCTGTGCGCCCAGGCGGGTGAAACGAGAAACTTACTCATGAGTCAGAGGTGTTGACGGCTCCTGATGCCGGCGGGACTGTTGTGGACATGACGAAGTTACGTGCGCGTCTGCTCGGCGTCCTCGTACTCCTCACCGGTCTCCTCACGGCGGCGGGCACCCCGCCCGCCGCCGCGGACGGACTCCCCGACTCCCTCTGGTTCGACCAGCCGGCCGCCGCCGCCCTCACGGTCGTGAACGGCCGCTTCACCGACGGCCTGGGCCGCGAGGTCGTCCTGCGCGGCTACAACGTCTCCGGCGAGACCAAGCTGGAGGAGAACAGCGGACTGCCCTTCGCCTCGGTCGCCGACGCGGCGAAGTCCGCCACGGCGCTGCGCGCCCTCGGCGGCGGCAACTCCGTGCGCCTCCTGCTCTCCTGGGCGCACGCCGAACCGGTCCGCGGCCAGGTCGACAACGCCTACCTCGCCGCGGTCACCGACCAGATGCGAGCCTTCCTCGACGCGGGAATCCGTGTCTTCCCCGACTTCCACCAGGACCTCTACTCCCGCCACCTCTTCAACCAGGGAAGCTGGTACGCGGGCGACGGCGCCCCCAAGTGGGCCGTGACCGCGGGCGGTTACCCGCAGGAGTCCTGCGGCCTCTGCCTCTTCTGGGGCCAGAACATCACCCAGAACAACGCCGTCAAGGCCGCACAGTACGACTTCTGGCACAACTCCTGCGGACTCCAGGACGCCTTCCTCACCACGGCCCAGGCCACCATGACGTACGTCCGGCAGCACCTCACCACGGCCGAGTTCGCGGGCGTCGCCGGCTTCGACCCGTACAACGAGCCCTACGCGGGCAGTTACGACTCGGGCCAGACCAGCCGCACCTGGGAACGCGACCTGCTCTGGCCGTTCTACGGGAAGTTCCGGGCCCGCATGGACGCGGCCGGCTGGCAGGACAAGCCCGCCTTCGTGGAACCCAACCTCTTCTGGAACGCCAACATCACCTCCCAGAAGCAGGAGGGCGGACTGCTCGACGCGGGCACCCTCGGCCCGCGCTATGTGTTCAACACCCACTTCTACGACCAGAAGGCCATCTCGGGCATCCTCATGTGGGGCAAGGCGGGAGACGGCCAGTACACCGGCGACTTCGGCACCGTGCGGAACCGGGCCACCGCCGCCGGGACGGCGGCCGTCGTCTCCGAGTTCGGCCACCCGCTCTCCGGAACGGTCTCGGACAAGGCCCCGACCGTCGACAAGGCGATGTACCAGGCCCTCGACTCCCGGCTCTCCGGGTCCGGCTGGTGGTCAGGAGCGGCCTCGTCCGGACCGGTCCTGTCGGGTACCCAGTGGCAGTGGGACATCTACAGCGGCCGGCACCACGAGCTGATGAACGACAACCCGAGCAAGGTCCTGACCTCGGGCGACGCCTGGAACGACGAGGACATGTCCGCCGTACGCCTCGACGACTCGGGCACGGCCGTGCTGCGCCAGGACGCCCGGCTCCTCGACCGCCTCTACCCCGGTGCCACCGCGGGCTCCGCCCTCGCCTTCACCTACGAGGACCGCTCCCGCGACGGCTCCACCACCCTGACCTGGAACCCGGTCCCCCCGACCCTTCCGCAGGTCTCCCAGCTCGTGGGAACGGGCCAGTACGGCCTGCTCGTCTGGCGCTCCGACGGCGGGTCCGCCCCGACGGAACTCCATCTGCCGGCCTCGTTCCCCTCCTCGGCCACGACGGTGGTGTCCGACCTCGGAGCGCTGGTCTCCCCGCCCGCCTACACCTCGGCCACGCCCGTCGCCGTGGCTCCCGAGCCGGGCGGCACCGGTAGCCGCCGTCTCCTGCTCACCGCGTCCGGCCCGGGAACCGTGCACTACGCGCTGGTCACGAACGGGGCGAGCGCCCCGTCCGCCGCCCTGCTGAGCGGGGCCCGGACCGAACTCGCCGCCTGGGCCGCCGCGCGTTTCGGCTGAGCGCCGTCGCCGCTCCCGGCCTCCCGGTACGGCCGGGAGGCCGGGACCGGCGGGCCTTCCTGGAGGGACGCGCTGCCGACCTCCAGGAAGGCCGGCCATGAGTCCGTACGGGATCCGTCCCGTACGAGCCGCCGGAGAACTGTCACTGCTGTCGGAGTTGCGGGACCGGGGGCTGTCGGAGCTGTGGGGCCGGGCCCGGAAGCCTGGAGGTCCTCAGAGCCGCCCGCGGTGTTCGAGCCGGTCGAGGGCCTTTGCCACCGGGGTCACCCCGTCCTCCGCGCGAAGGCGTTCCGCCAGGTTCCGCGCGCTTCGCCGGAACGCGGGATCCGTGGTCGCCCGGACCAGGGCCGGCGCCAGCCGCTCCGCGCGCAGCCCGCGTGGCGACAGGACGCCGGGCGCGACCCCGAGCGCGACGAGCCGCGCCGCCCAGAAACCCTCGTCGAACTGGACCGGCACGGGCACCGCGGGCACCCCGGCCCGCAGCCCCGCCGCGGTCGTACCGGCCCCGGCGTGATGCACCACCGCCGCCGTCCGGGGAAACAGGATCGAGTGGGGCACCTCTCCGACGGTGAACATGTCGTCACCGGTGGCGCGCAGCTCACCCCACCCCCGCTGGATCACCCCGCGCAGCCCGGCGGCCCGCAGGGCACGTACGATCTCGCCGCTCAGCCGTCCGGGATCGGGGACCGTCGCGCTGCCCAGGCCCACGAAGACGGGAGCGGGGCCCGCGTCCAGGAAGTCCTCCAGCGCGGAGGGGAGCCGGGCGTCCTGGCCGTCGTAGGGCCACCAGTAGCCGCAGACGTCGAGCCCGCGTCTCCAGTCCCGCGGCCGGGGGACCACCAGAGGGCTGAACCCGTGGTGCACCGGCCAGGCCCGCCGTTCGCGGGCGCGACGGGCGGCGAGGGGACCCATGGGCGGCAGGCCGAGTTCCTCGCGCAGGTTCCGCACCGCCTCCGCGTAGACGCGCTCGACGGCCAGGTTCACCCCGTACCCGGCCGCCCGGTTGACCGTGGGCCCCCAGGAGCCGGCACCGGCCACCGGGGGCGCGAACTCCCTCGTCGGCGCCAGCGGCTGGAGATGCACTCCCATGCTGGGCAGGCCCAGCCCCTCCGCGACGGCGTACCCGAGCGGTCCCAGCGAACCGGCCAGTAGGAGGACGTCGCTGGAGCGGGCGGCCGCGATCATGTCGTCGGTCAGCCGCCCGACGAGCGACCGGGCGATTCCCGCCAGCCTGATGATCTTCCCGGCGCCCGTGACGCTCCGGTGGAGCCGCCGCCCTCGCCCGGACTCCAGTTCGGCCCGCGGATCGACGGGCAGCGCGTGGAACCCCACCCCCGAACCCGGTACCAGGCCCGCGAAGCATCCGTGCGTCACCAGGGTCACGTCGTGCCCGGCCCGCACCAGGCCGCGCCCGAGTCCGGTGAACGGGGCCACGTCGCCCCGTGAACCCGCGGTCAGGATCGCCACTCGCACGAGATCCAGTATGGCGAGGTCCGTGGCCTTTGCCGCTTCGCCGGTCGGAAGGGCTCTCAAGGAACCGGCCATGGCGGAAAGTTGCTCTGGCTCGCCATCATGGCGAATGATCGAATCAGCGCTCGAACAATTCAGTGGTGGGGGTGGGCTGCGTGCGGGCGAAGTCGTACATGGATCTGCATCGGGAGATGTCCGCGGGCATCGAGGCGGAGCGCGCGTCCGCGCTCGGCATGCTGGGACCGTCGGCCGTGTCCGTCCGGGCCGCGGTCGCCGAACTCCTGGAACACCGGACCTTCGCCTACCCTCTGTCCGTGCTGCCGGTGATCGTCCACGCCGTGGAGACGGGGGCGACCGGACCGGCCGTTCCGCTGGCCGTCGTCCACGAACTGTGGTGGACCTCCGCGTGCTACCTGGACGACCTCGCCGACGGCCAGGCCGTCTTCGCCGCCGGCGGTCTCGGCGAGAGCGAGGCGCTGCTCGCCACGGTCATCAGCGGAATTCCGCTTCCCCTGCTCGTCGTTCAGTCGCCGCGGATCCCCGAGAAGGCGCGCGGCCCGCTGTCGGCCGAGGTCGTGAGGTGCTGGATCACCGCGACCGAGGGGCAGTTGAGGGACCTGCGCGCGGACGCGGACGCGGCCACCCGCGACGCCGTGGTCACGGCCTACCTCGGGAAGTCCGGCGCCCCGTTCAGCATGGTCACCGCCATGGCCGCGCTGCTGGCCGACCGCCCGGACGAACGAGTCGAGCTCTGGCGGGAGTTCGGCAACGTCCTCGGCGTTCTGTGGCAGCTCTTCAACGATCAGCAGGACATCCTGACCGGCCGCAACGAAGACCTCGCGAACGGCACGGTGACCTATCTGCTGGCGTGCGCGGTGGAGAGCGCCGGACGGGACCGCGCGGGCGACGTCCTGGAACTGCACGCCGCCGCACGCCACTCGACCGATGCCCGAGCGGCGCTCGCCGGCCTCCTTCTCGCACCGGACGTGCTGCGCCGCTACGAGGAGGACATCGGCGTCTTCCGCGACCGGGCCCACCGCCTCCTGGACGAACTCGGGGGCGACAGGGCCTATTCGGACGTCCTGCACGACCTCGTGGACCGGGCCTCCCCGATGCTGCTGCGGGTGGCCGAGTCCGTCGCCCGAGCGGTCGCGCCCCAGCTCTGACGGCGACCCGGTCCCTCTGCGAGCCGGCACGAGGCGGACGCGTGGCACTCACCGGGGCCGGATGCGAAGCCTTCGGGCGGTACGGGCCGCCGGGGGACGCGGATACGAACGCGCGGTCCGCAGGATCGAGTCCAGCAGGGAGGCGGACACCCGCAGACCCGCCGCGGAGACCGCGTGCCGCCGTCGGGACCGGTCCGGGCGTGAACTCCCCATCGCCGCGCCCGCGGAGAAGGTCCAGGTCAGACGAGACGTGACCTGGACCTTCGGCCAGTTCCTCCCTACTCGTCCCATGCCTGTACCAGTGTCTGCTCGACGATCTTGCCGTCGCGCAACGACATCATCGACGTGCTCATCACCCGCACCCCGTCCGCGTACACGCAGGTCTCGGTGTAGGCGACGTGGTCGCCCTGGACGACGCAACGGTCCATCTTGTGCGTCATGTCCCGGCTGTAGACGTCGTCGAGCATCTCGGCGATCTCGGCGCGACCGTGTTTGACCATCGGGTGGCTGGGCTGGGTGTTGCGGTCGACGATGCGCAGTTCCGCGTCGTCCGCGTAGAGCGACAGCAGATCTGCCGCGCTGTCTCCTTCAATGCCCCGGCGCAGCGCCTCGGTGTCGAAGGCGGGGGCTGCCGCTGTGCCCATGGGGACCTCCTCAGGAAGGCGTGGACCGGCCACGAGCCGGCCGCGAAGCGCCTCAGTATCGAGCGTCCTCCGCCTCGGGGCCCACGGCAAACGCAAGGGGCCCGGTGCGCCTCCCGGGTGAGCGCGCACCCCGGGCCGTGTCCGCTCCGGGGCCCGCGCGTTGCTGATTGCATGATCTCAACACGACGTATCGTCGCCGCCGTTGGTCTCGCCGTCGGCGTCACGGGACTTGTCGCGCCGATGGCTACGGCCGCGGGCTCCGAGGCCCACGACGCCGGGAAGACGAACCCCGTCGCCACGCTCGACTCGCTCGCGACGAGCGACATCCCCGCCGAGGAGCAGGCCGGGCTTCCGCGGCCCTCCGTCCAGGTCGCGGGTCTGAACCGGACGAACGACCTGAACCAGTTGCACCGGATCACCGACCTCACCGCACCCGTCACGGGGCTGCTCCCGGGCATCGGGGGCTAGGGCCCCGGCAGGCGTCGACAGCGGCGGCACCCCCTCAGCCCCGTGCCGAGGGGATGTCCGCGCCGCGTCCGCGTACCGCCGTGCGGAACGCGATGGGAGCCTGCCCGGCACGCTGGTGGAAGTACTTGGCGAAGTTCGTGGCGCTGGAGAAGCCGAGCTGCGCGGCGATGCGGGCGGCGGCCAGGTCGGTGTGGGCGAGGAGCCGCTTGGCTTCCAGGATCACTCTGCGGTCGATGAACTCCTTGGCGCCGATGCCCGCCGATTCGAGGGCGGCCCGGGACAGCGTGCGGGCCGAGTAGCCGAGGGTGAGGGCGTAGTCGTCCACCCGCCGGGTGCGCGCGAAGTCCCGCTCGACGGTCGCGCGGAAGCGGAGAAAGGTTTCGCCGGGTCCGGTGGGAGGGGGGTCCGATCCCTCCAGATGGGTCAGGCGCAGGATCAGCACGTCCAGCAGATGACGCAGTACGGCGCCTCGCGCGTCGCGCGGCAGCCGCCCGGGTGCCCGGAACTCGTGCACCAGATGCTCGGTCGCCACCCGCAACGAGGTGGCGACCTCGCCTTCGGGGGTGCGCAGCACGCGGGCGTGCGGGTCGTCGAGCCGGGCCGCGCGGACGGTGGCCGCGCCCGGGAAGTCCCGCTCGAAGGCGATCAGCGTCCCCTCGGTCCCCGTGAGGTCCCCCCACTGCAGGACCTGCCCGGGGCGCGTCCACAGCCAGGTGCCCCGCTCGACGTCATGGGCGGTGAAGTCCACGCTCTGGCGCAGTGTGCCGGAGGCCAGCGTGAGCACCTGGTGGAAGGCGGGACGCTGCGGCGCGCCGAGATCGGTGCCGTGGGCACGGGTCCGGGCGCGCAGCGCGGCGAGCGAGATCACCTCCAGGCCGACGGGTGGGCCGACGGGGGCCGCGAAGACGGGTCCGGGGGTGGCCTGCCCGGCCGGGTGTGAGTTGTTGACCATGATCAGTCGCCTGCGTATCCGGGTGGGACGTGCCTCGCCGCCCGGTCGGGGGTGGCGGCGTGCGGACGACCGCCCCGGGGCGGAAGGAAGGCATCACCATAGAGGAGAGCCGGGCCGTCGCCAAGGAACCGCCGCGGGCTTCTTCGCCGGGCGTGGTGGAGGGGCGCCGTCCGGACGCCGGGGTGTGGCCACCGGGCCGGGGTCGTTCCGAGGCGGGTGCCGGGTGCCGGGTGCCGGGTGCGGGGTGCCGGGTGCCGGGGGTGCGGTCCGGGTGCCGGGCCGTGGTCCGGTTACCGTGCCGGGGTCATCCCGTGGTCGCGAGGAACTGGGTGGCGGCCAGTTCGGCGTAGAGCTCATCCGCCGCGACGAGCTCGCGGTGGGTGCCCACGGCACGGACGCGGCCCGCGTCCATCACGACGATGCGGTCGGCCGTCGTGACCGTGGACAGCCGGTGCGCGACCACCAGAACCGTGGTCGTACGGGCCACGTCGGCGACCGTGTCGCGCAGCGCGGCCTCGTTGACCGCGTCGAGCTGCGAGGTGGCCTCGTCGAGAAGCAGCAGCCGGGGGCGGCGCAGCAGGGCCCGGGCGATGGCGACGCGCTGGCGCTCGCCGCCGGACAGCTTGGTGCCGCGATGCCCGACGAGGGTGTCCAGGCCGTTCGGCAGCCGGGACACGAGGCCGTCGAGGCGGGTCGTCCTCAGCACCCGTGTCAGCTCGCCCTCCTCGGCCTCCGGATTGCCGAGCAGGAGATTGTCGCGCAGCGAGCCGGACAGCACCGGCGCGTCCTGCTCGACGTAGCCGATGGCGGAACGGAGCCGGGGCAGCTCCCACTCCTCCAGCGGGCGGCCGTCCACACTGATGACGCCCGCCTCCGGCTCGTAGAACCGCTCGATGAGCGAGAACACGGTGGTCTTGCCGGCTCCGGAAGGGCCGACGAACGCGGTCAGGCCCCGGGCCGGGACGCTGAACGTCACGCCGTGGTGGACGTACGGCAGGTCGTCGTCGTACCGGAAGCGGACGTCCTCGAAGGCGAGCGTCGCCGGTTCCGCGTCCGGCGCCGGCAGGGGTGCGGGCGGGGCGGCGGGTTCGGCGGGCAGCCGCAGGGCCTCCTGGATGCGGGCGAGCGCGGCGGCACCCGTCTGGTACTGCGTGACCGCGCCGACCACCTGCTGGATCGGTGACATCAGGTAGAACACGTACAGCAGGAAGGCGACCAGTGTGCCGACGTCGATGGCGCCGGTCGCGACCCGGGCGCCGCCCACGGCGAGGACCGTGATGAAGGCGACCTGCATCGCGAGACCGGCCGTGTTGCCGGCGGCCGCCGACCATCCGGCCGCCCGCACGCTCTGCCGCCAGGACTCCTCGGCGGCCTCGTGGACGCTCCGCTCCTCGCGGTGCTCGGCGCCCGACGCCTTGATCGTCCGCAGCGCGCCGAGGGTCCGCTCCAGCGAGGCCCCCATCACCCCGACGGCGTCCTGCGCCTGTCTGCTCGCCCGGTTGATGCGCGGCACGATCAGGGCGAGCACCGAACCCGCGCACAGCACCACGCCCAGCGTGACGCCGAGGAGCACCACGTCGACCAGGCCCATCATCACCACCGTCGCGACGAGGGTGAGGCCGCCGGTGCCGAGGCCGACCAGCGAATCGGTCGTGACCTCGCGCAGCAGGGTCGTGTCGGAGGTGATGCGCGCCATCAGGTCGCCGGGCTCGCTGCGGTCCACGGCGGGTATGCGCAGCCGCAGCAGATACGACGACAGGGCGCGGCGCGCGCCGAGCACCACCGACTCCGCGGTGCGCCGCAGCACGTACGAACCCAGCGCTCCCACCGCAGCGTTGGTCACCACGAGGGCCGCCATGCCGAACAGGGCCCGGCCGATCGGCCGGTCGTGCGACAGGTCGTCGATGAGGCCGCGCGCCACCAGCGGCAGCAGCAGGCCGGTGGCCCCGGTCGCGAGCGCCAGCAGCGCGCCCCCGAACAGCGCCCGGCGGTGCGGTCGTACGTACCCGAACAGCAGGCGCCACGCGGGCACCTCGGGCTCGGCCTCGGTCAGGCTCACGGCGCTCCTCGCGGGGATGTGGACGGAGCACTCAGGCTACGTCGGCGGTCCGGGCGGCCCGTCCCCGACTGCCCCGGATCCGCGCGGACTTCAGGACACGCGCTCCCCGAGGGCCGCGAGGGTGGCGTCGAGGTCCGCCGGGCGGGGCCGGTTGTGCGGGAGCCTCGAGAGCAGCGCGGCCATGCCGCAGGTGTTCGTGAGCGCCGAGAAGACCAGACCGCCCGCGACACCCGCGGAGAGCAACTGCCAGGCGGGGTGCAGGAGTCCGAGGCCGAGGCCGGTGAGGACGACGGTGCCGGCGGTGAACCGGACCTGGCGCTCCATGGACCAGGCGGCCCGCGTCGCGGTGGCCGGGCGGTGCAGCTCGTGGCCGCGCTCCGCCCAGGCGCCGGTGCCGCCGGTGAGGGTGGCCGCGGGCACGCCGTGCTCGGCCAGCAGGGCGCAGGCGTTCGCCGAGCGGTTGCCGGAGGCGCAGACCACGAGCAGTTCGGTCCGGGCGTTTTCGAGCACGGGCACCGCACGGCGGAGCCGGTCCAGCGGGACGTTCAGGGCGCCCGGCAGATGGCCGGAGGCGTATTCGCCGGGGGTGCGGACGTCGATGACGGTCAGCTCGCCGAGGCGTCCGTGGGCCTGGTCGACGTCGAGGGAGACGGGGGTGTTCATACGGAGTGTCATCCTTGCTCTTCGGAGGTGCCCCGCAGGGCGGAGTACGATACCCCTAGGGGTATGGACGGAGGAATGTTCGTGGAACTGGAACTCGCGGGTGACGAGCTGAAGTCGGTGCTGAACCGGCTGCGCCGGGCGCAGGGGCAGATCTCCGGGGTGATCCGGATGATCGAGGAGGGACGCGACTGCGAGGAGGTGGTCACCCAGCTCGCCGCCGCCTCCCGCGCCCTGGACCGGGCCGGCTTCGCGATCATCGCCACCGGGCTCCAGCAGTGCCTGACCGATGTCGAGAAGGGCGCGAAGAACGGTGAGACCGGTGAGCAGATGCGGGCCCGGCTGGAGAAGCTCTTCCTGTCCCTGGCCTGAGCCTCACAGCGCGACGTCCAGGAACATCAGCGCGGCCACGGCCAGCAGGACCCAGGCGAAGATCCGCTGAAGCGTGCCGCCGGACACCCGGGCCGCCAGTCGCTTCCCGTCCCACGCGCCGAGGACGGCGGCCCCGGCGAACGGGGCGACGACCGCCCAGTCGAGGCCCTGCGCCGTGCCCGCGCGGGCGAGCAGCGCCGCGAGCGAGTTCGCCGTGATCACCAGCAGGCTGGTGCCGACGGCGGCCCGCATCCGCAGACCCAGGACGTTCACGAGGGCCGGTACGGCGAGGAAGCCGCCGCCCACCCCCAGGACCCCGGTCACCGTGCCGAGGCCGGCGCCCGTCCCGGTGATCCGGCCGGTCCCCGCGGGCAGGGCCCCCGCCCCACCGGTCGAAGGCCGGAGCATCCGCAACGCCGCGAGGCCCGCGATCAGTGAGAACGCGCCGGTCAGCACGGCCGGAGGAAGCTGTCCGGAGAGCGCCCCGCCCAGGGCCGCGGGGATCAGCCCGGCCGCCGCGAACAGCGCTCCGGCACGCCAGCGGACGGTGCCCTCCCGGGCGTGCGCCGACAGCGCGGTCACCGAGGTGAGGGTGACGATGACCAGACTCGCGGTGGTGGCCGCCGAGGGAGCGAATCCGAGCAGGTAGATCAGGGCGGGCACGGTCAGTACGCTGCCGCCGCCGCCCAGCGCGCCGAGCGCGAGCCCGGTCACGGCCCCGGCGGCGAGGGCGAGGATCAGGACGCTCACGCCGCGGGGTCCTCGGACGCGCGGCAGGCCGTGCCGGGGGCGAAGGCCGAGGAGGGGGTGGCGGAGGGGGTGCTCGGCGTCATGGGCAGGCCGGAGGCGGCCGCGGCGGCGAAGGAGTCGTCGACGGCCACGACGTCCCGGCCCGCCGCGTCGAGCAGCGAGGCGGCGACGGCGGCCCGCACGCCTCCGGCGCAGTGCACCCAGACGGTCCCGGCGGGTATCTCCCCGAGCCGGTCGCGTACCTGGTGCACCGGGACGTGCACCGACCCCGCGACATGCCCCCCGGCGCGTTCGGAGTCGCGCCGGACGTCCAGGATCACGGGCCGTCCGGGGGAGGCGTACGCCTCGGCCAGTTCGGCGAAGCCGGCGCGCCGGAAGGTGCGCGGTCGTTCCCCCTCGCGCAGCCAGTCGGTCGGCGAGCCGATCGCCGCCGCGGCCGGCCGGTCCACGCCGACCTGCGCCAACTCACGCTGCGCGTGGGCGAGTTGTTCTGGAGAATCGGCGAGCAGGGTGACCGGCCTGCCCCAGGGCAGCAGCCAGGCCAGATAGACGGCCAGTTGGCCGTCCGCCTCGAAGTTGACCGCTCCGGCGACGTGCCCCGCGGCGAACGCGAGCCGGCCGCGCAGGTCCACGACCCATTCGCCGGCCGCGAGCCGCGCGGCGATCTCCGCGGCGTCCGCGAGCGCGGGCGGGGTCAGATCGAGGGGGGCCGGGCCCCCGGCGTTGGCGGGGCCCATGTGGGCGTAGTACGCGGGCACGTCGTCGAGTCCGGCGAGCAGGTCCGCGACGAACGAGTCGACATCCTTGACCAGGGCCTCGTTGCCGGCGCGCTCGCGCCCGATCGTGGTCGCGTCGCCTTCGGCGGTTCCGGCGGAACAGAAGCTGCCGAAGCCGTGGGTGGGCAGGACGGCGGTGTCGTCGGGCAGCTCGGCCGCGAGCCGGTGCGCCGAGGCGTGCTGGGCGCGGGCCAGCTCCCGGGTGAGCCGCGGCTCCACCAGATCGGGCCGGCCGACCGTGCCGATGAGCAGCGATCCGCCGGTGAAGGCCGCGACGGCCTGTCCGTTCTCCTGGAGCACGTACGAGGTGTGGTGCGGGGTGTGTCCGGGCGTGGCCAGCGCCTCCAGCGTCAGCCCGGTGTCCACCCGCACGGTGTCGCCGTCGGTCACGGCGACCCGCTCGAACGCGACCCGGGCACCGGCCGGGACCCGGTAGGCGGCCCCGGTGAGCCGGGCCAGCTCCAGGCCGCCGCTCACGTAGTCGTTGTGCAGATGCGTCTCGACGACATGGGTGATCCGCACGCCCCGCCGGGCCGCCGCCGTGATCACCCGCTCGATGTCCCTGGGCGGATCGACGGCGACGGCGGTGCGTGGGCCGCCGGCCAGATAGCTCCGGTTGCCCAGGCCCGCCACCTCGATGGTGTCGACGAAGAACACGGCAGCACTCCTCTCCCGCGGGAAGCCCGACAGGCTTCGCGGCTCTGCGAAAATTACCCCCGGGGGTATGTGTCCACGGTAGCAGAGGTACCCCCGGGGGTATCTGGGAGGCGCTGGTGACGCGCCTCTCCCCGCCCTCGTCCGTGGTCCCGGCCGTGTCCTCTGCCTCCGGCGCGGCGGGGCGCGGGGCGCCGCCGTCCGCCACGGGTCGGCCGTTCGCGGCACCGGGACCGTGGCCGCGGCGGCCACCTGGCCTTCTACCGGCCCGTCACCCCGTAGGGTCGGTTGACGGAACGTCGACTCAGGGAAGGGCTCACTCACATGGCGCAGGAAGTACGGGGCGTGATCGCACCGGGCAAGAACGAGCCGGTGCGCGTCGAGACCATCGTCGTGCCGGATCCGGGGCCGGGCGAGGCCGTGGTGAAGATCCAGGCCTGCGGGGTCTGCCACACGGACCTGCACTACAAGCAGGGCGGAATCAACGACGACTTCCCGTTCCTGCTCGGCCACGAGGCGGCCGGAATCGTGGAGTCGGTCGGCGCCGGTGTCACGGACGTGGCGCCCGGCGACTTCGTGATCCTCAACTGGCGCGCGGTGTGCGGACAGTGCCGTGCCTGTCTGCGCGGACGCCCCTGGTACTGCTTCGACACCCACAACGCGAAGCAGAGGATGACGCTGAAGGACGGCACCGAGCTGTCCCCGGCCCTCGGAATCGGCGCCTTCGCCGAGAAGACGCTGGTCGCGGCCGGACAGTGCACCAAGGTCGACCCGGCCGTCTCCCCGGCGGTCGCCGGACTGCTCGGCTGCGGAGTGATGGCCGGCATCGGGGCCGCCATCAACACGGGCAACGTCGGACGGGGCGACACCGTCGCCGTGATCGGCTGCGGCGGCGTCGGCGACGCGGCGATCGCGGGATCCCGGCTCGCGGGCGCGGCGAAGATCATCGCCGTGGACATCGACGACCGCAAGCTCACGACCGCCGAGAAGCTCGGCGCGACGCACACCGTCAACTCCCGGACCACCGACCCCGTCGAGGCGATCCGCGAACTCACCGGCGGCTTCGGCGCCGACGTCGTCATCGAGGCCGTGGGCCGCCCCGAGACGTACCAGCAGGCCTTCTACGCCCGCGACCTCGCCGGCACGGTCGTCCTCGTCGGCGTGCCCACCCCCGACATGAAGCTCGAACTCCCCCTGATCGACGTCTTCGGCCGAGGCGGCGCCCTCAAGTCGTCCTGGTACGGCGACTGTCTGCCCTCCCGCGACTTCCCGATGCTGATCGACCTGCACCTCCAAGGGCGCCTGGACCTGGGCGCGTTCGTGAGCGAGACGATCGCCCTGGACGGCATCGAGGCCGCCTTCGAGCGGATGCACCACGGCGACGTGCTGCGCTCGGTGGTGGTGTTCTGATGGCCGCGCGCATCGAACACCTCGTCACCTCGGGCACGTTCGAGCTCGACGGCGGCACCTGGGAGGTCGACAACAACGTCTGGATCGTGGGCGACGACCACGAGGCCGTCGTGATCGACGCCGCCCACGACGCCGACGCCATCGCGAAGGCGGTGGGCGACCGCCGCCTGCGCGGGATCGTGTGCACCCACGCCCACAACGACCACATCGACGCCGCCCCCGCCCTGGCGGAGCGCACCGGAGCCACCATCTGGCTCCACCCCGACGACCTGCCGCTGTGGAAGCTCACCCACCCGGACCGCATGCCCGACGCCTGGCTCCAGGACGGGCAGGTGATCGAGGCCGCGGGCACCGATCTGACCGTGCTCCACACCCCGGGCCACGCCCCCGGCGCGGTCTGCCTCTACGACCCGGGCCTTCGCACGCTGTTCTCCGGCGACACCCTCTTCCAGGGCGGCCCGGGAGCGACCGGCCGGTCCTACTCCCACTTCCCGACGATCGTCGAGTCCATCCGTGACCGGCTGCTCACCCTGCCCGCCGACACGGTCGTACGGACGGGCCACGGCGAGTCGACCACGATCGGAGCGGAGGCTCCGCACCTGGAGACCTGGATCGCGCGCGGCCACTGACGCCCGCCACCGCGCCGGCCGGACATCCGTCCGCGACGCGCGGCGACACGGTGAAGCCGCCACACGGATACCTGACAGAAGATGTCCGGCTTCCGGGAGAGGCTCGTAGGGACACACGGGTGAGCGCCCGTGGACGCCACGAGCACGGAGGTCGGACATGTCAGGGCCGCTGGAAGGCACGCTGCGGGACAAGGTCGCGCTGGTGGCGGGCGCGACCCGGGGCGCGGGCCGCGGAATCGCCGTCGAACTGGGCGCGGCCGGCGCCACCGTCTACGTGACCGGCCGCAGCACCCGTGAACGGCGCTCGGAGTACGACCGCCCGGAGACCATCGAGGACACCGCGGACCTGGTCACCGCGGCGGGCGGACGCGGCATCGCGGTCCCCGCCGACCATCTCGTCCCGGCCGAGGTGGCCGGGCTCGTCGCCCGGATCGCGGACGAACAGGGCCGTCTCGACATCCTGGTCAACGACATCTGGGGAGCCGAGAAGCTCTTCGAGTGGGACGCGCCCGTCTGGGAGCACGACCTCGACAACGGACGCAGGATGCTCCGGCTCGCCATCGAGACCCACGCGATCACCAGCCACCACGCGCTGCCCCTGCTGCTGCGCACCCCGGGCGGCCTGGTCGTCGAGATGACCGACGGCACCGCGGAGTACAACCGGGACACCTACCGGGTCTCCTTCTTCTACGACATCGCCAAGTCCGCCGTCCTGCGCATGGCGTTCGCCCTCGGGCACGAACTGGGCCCGCGCGGCGCCACCGCCGTGGCGCTCACCCCCGGCTGGCTGCGCTCGGAGATGATGCTCGAAGCCTTCGGCGTGACCGAGGAGAACTGGCACGACGCCGAGGCGAACGTGCCGCACTTCGCCATCTCCGAGACGCCGTTCTACGTGGGGCGCGCGGTCGCCGCCCTGGCCGCCGATCCCGAACGAGCGCGCTGGAACGGGCAGTCCCTCTCCAGCGGGCAGCTCGCCCGGGTGTACGGCTTCACCGACCGGGACGGCAGCCGGCCGGACGCCTGGCGCTACATGGTCGAGGTGCAGGACAAGGGGAAGCCCGCGGACGCGACGGGGTACCGCTGACGGACGGCGGGTCCGGACCGTCCTCTGTCGCTGTCACGATCATGGAGGTACCTTCCCAGCCATGACTGCGATGAGGCGCTTCGAGGGACACGGGGTTCTGATCACGGGCGCGGCCCGCGGCATCGGTGCGGCGACCGCCCACCGCCTGGCAGCGGAGGGCGCTCGGGTCCTCGTCACCGACGTGGACCCGGCCGAGGCCGAGAAGACCGCCGCCGCACTGCGTGAACTCGGCTCGCGGGCCGAGGCGTTCACCTGCGACGTGGGGCAGCGGGCCCAGGTCGAGGCCGCCGTGGCGTACGCCGTGGACACCTTCGGCTCGCTCGACGTCCTGGTCAACAACGCCTACCGGTGCAGCCCCGACGCCCCGCTCTTCGAGGACGAGAGCGACGAGTCATGGGCCCGTGATCTCGACGTCACCCTCACCGGCGCCTACCGCTGCGCCCGCGCGGCGCTCCCGCACCTGGTCGCCTCCGGCCGCGGGGCCATCGTCACCATCGGCTCCGTCAACGGCATCCAGGACTTCGGCAACCACGCCTACAGCGCGGCCAAGGCGGGACTGATGTCGCTCACCCGCACGCTGGCCGGCCACGCCGCCGCCCGGGGTGTCCGCGTCAACCTGGTGGCGCCGGGAACGGTCCGTACCACGGCCTGGGAGGGCCACGAGGACGCTCTGGCCTCGGCGGCCCGGCAGTTGTACCCGCTCGGCCGGGTCGGCGAACCGGAGGACATCGCGGCCGCCGTCGCCTTCCTCGCCTCGCGCGACGCGTCCTGGATCACCGGGACGACCCTGTGTGTCGACGGCGGCCTGCTGGGCGTCAACAAGAGGTTCAAGCAGACGGTCGGAGGAGAGGGCGAGGGCGGGAGCGACGACGGAAGCTGAAGCGGGCGACAGGTGTGGTGCCGGTCCGTCCGGGACCCCTGCTGACAGGATGGCCCCCATGGAACGTGTGCTTGGAATCGGCGGATACTTCCTGCGCGCCGGCGACCCGGCGGCCCTGGGCGCGTGGTACCGCGACTGCCTGGGCCTGGACGCCGACGAGAACGGCCTGTGGCGCCCGGAAGCCGGGCCGACCGTGTTCGCGGCCTTCGAGTCCGGAACCGACTACTTCGGGTCCCCCGGCCAGCAGACCATGCTCAACTTCCGCGTCCGCGACCTGGACGCGATGCTCGCGCAACTGCGCGCCCGGGGAGCGGACGTGGCGGAGGAGACCCAGGACATGGACGGCGTCGGCCGGTTCGGCTGGGTCACCGACCCGGAAGGGAACCGCGTCGAGCTGTGGCAGCCCGCCTGACGCGAGGATCTGTGACCGCCCGGTGGCCCGTGCGTCGCCGGCGCGAGTTCTCCGGCGTCAGGTGCGGGAAGCCGGGGTCGCCGCCGGGGGACCGGAGTCGTCACAGCGAGGAATGTCACTGTTTCGTACCTGTCTGACCGGTCGTACAACGCAATACCCTCTAGGACGGTCTAGCAGGCAGACAACACGATGGACACAACAGGAAGGTCCGCCATGGGGGACATACGCAGGCGGGGAGCTGTCGCGCTCGGACTCACCGGACTGGTGGCACCGCTCACCCTCGCGCTGGGTGCGACGCCCGCCCAGGCCGCGAGCTGCACGACGGCCGCAGGCCCGTACC
Source organism: Streptomyces sp. NPDC002698 (assembly GCF_042888945.1). NCBI lineage: Bacteria > Bacillati > Actinomycetota > Actinomycetes > Kitasatosporales > Streptomycetaceae > Streptomyces > Streptomyces sp. NPDC002698. Next base: position 436,256 of record NZ_JBIAQM010000002.1, on the reverse strand, counting down.
AGAAGCAGGTGGAGAAGTTCCTCGGCCGGCCCGTCGACGGCCGGCAGTCCACCACCGACTGCAAGGCGATCCAGGCCTTCCAGAACAAGCACGGCATCACCCCGAACATCGGGTACGCGGGGCCCGTCACCTGGGGCGTGATGGACCTCATGAACAAGCAGAAGGCCGTGGGGACCAATCCCAACCGGGACGGCAAGTGTCCGGTGAACAAGGGCCGTATCGCCTGCGTCAACCTCACGCTCCAGCTCAGCTGGATCCAGGACGGCAGCCGCCTGGTCTACGGACCGGTCCCGGTCCGCACGGGCAGGGACGGCTACGAGACCCGTACCGGCCTGAAGAAGGTCTACTGGCGTGACATCGACCACGTCTCGAGCATCTACAACGTGGCCATGCCCTACAGCCAGTTCTTCGACGGCGGTCAGGCCTTCCACTCGGTGGGCCTCAGCATGTGGAACCCGCCCGGCTCGCACGGCTGCGTCAACATGACCCCGACGACGGCCAAGAAGTACTGGTCGCTGCTCAAGAACGGTGACGACGTCTACGTGTACGGCCGCAAGCCCGGCACGTGAGTGACGAGCTTCACGGTCCGTTATGTCGTCCCGTGGGTCTTTGCTCACATCATCTTCACGTCAAGGGCCGTATGCTTCACGCCATGTGCACCACTCTTGACAACGACACTCAGCGATCCGCTGCCGAAGTCAACGAGGAGATCCGGGCTCTCTGGTTCCGGGCGGGTGGGTCGCTGAACATGGACGAGCGGCGCGAGTACCAGCGTCTCGTCCTGGAGTGGGCGAAGGCCGCTCCGTCGTCCTCGGCCACCCGGGCCGCCTGACCCTCCACGTCCGGCAGGGCTCCCCGTTCCCGGGGAGCCCTCACCTCGAATCCTCGGCGCCGGCCTCCGTCGGCCCGCTCAGCCCCAGCTCTGTGAGTACTGCCGCCGGTAGGCGTTGCGGTCCTGCTCGGTGCGGATGAACCGGGTCGCCATCAGCGCGATGACGCTTCCCCCGATGACCAGCAGGCCGGGGCCGACGTTCTGCGGGTCGGTGAGCTCGGAGACGAACGTCCCGGCCGCCCCCGTCTCACCCACCGCCTCGACCGCGCCCGGAGCCGCCGAACCCGGCGCCCCTCCCTGCGAGGCCATCGCCGTCGCCGACGGGGCGACGGACGGCTGGGCCGCACCACCGGCGCCCTGCGCGGGCTGGCCCGCGAGCGTCACTCCCAGCGCCGTCAGCGCCTTGGTGACGGGCTCGAAGAACGTCGTACCGCCGGTCTTGCAGTCCCCGTTGCCGCCCGAGGTCACCCCGAGCGCGATGCCTTCGGAGAACAACGGGCCGCCGCTGTCGCCGGGTTCGGCGCACACCGTCGTCTCGACCAGCCCGGTGACCGTGCCCTCGGGGTAGTTGACCGTCGCGTTGAGCGCGGTCACCTTGCCGTCGCGCAGCCCGCTGGTGCTGCCGCTGCGGAAGACCCGCTGGCCCACCGCCGGATCGGCGGCGCCGGTGATCCGTACGCCGTTGCCGCCGCCGATGGACACGACGTTGTTCCCGGCCGAGGTCTGCTGCCCGGTGTCGTACTGGATCAGCGAGAAGTCACTGCCGGGGAACGCCGTGGTGACCGTGCGGCCCACCTGCTGCTTGCCCGTGTTGTCGGAGAACCAGACCGATCCGGCGGGGCCGCAGTGTCCGGCCGTGAGGATGAACTCGCTCTGCCCGTTGGTCACGTTGAACCCCGCCGAGCAGCGTCCGCTCGTCGAGAAGATCGCCTGCGCGCCGTTCACCCGCGTGGTGAACGTGCCCTGGGTCCGCTGCATCCGCACCGAGTCGCCGATGCCGTCGGCCAGTTTCGTCATGCGCGACCAGTCGGTGGCGGAGACCGTGCTGTCGGCCTGCACCACCACCTCGTTCTTCGTGTAGTCCACCGCCCACGCGGTGCCCGGCACGCGGGGTGCCGAACCGAGCTTCTGTGTCGCGGACTTGAGGTCCTGCATGCTGTGCGTCACGACCTTCGGGCGAGCGCCCGCCCGCTTCACCGCGTCCGCGGCGTCCGCGTCGGTGACCGCGACGACGGGACGTCCGTCGGCGGCTATCCAGTTGCCGGCCGTCCGCGAGGTACCCAGCCGGGACACGAGTCCGGCACCCGTGTCCGCCGCGACCTGCGCCGAACTCGCCGTGGTGCCCGACGCGCCGGAGGGTTCGCTGGCCATGGCGCGTGTCACCATGAACCCCCCGCAGAGCAGCCCGCCGACGGCCGCCAGGCGCGCCCCCCGTTGGACGATCCGTCGTCGTGCGTGCCTCATGCGTGGGCTCCCGAAAACCGTACGGAGCGGCGGCCCCGCCGCCGAAGGCCCCGGTCGAGGGCCCTCCCCTCATACGTGCGTCCCGGCCCGCGCGTTCACCGCCTTCCGGAGCTCTCGCACAGGTGGCCGGTTCGTGTCGGGAACGGCCGGCGTCAGAAGCGCGCGCGGGCGCTTCTGACGCCGGCCCTGGCTTCGGGCCGCCGAAGTCGCCGCACTCCGAAGGGTGCTGAGACGGCCGGAGCGCGCCGCCGTCCGACGGGAGGAACGGGCCCTGTCCGAGGAGAGGGCCCGTTCCTGTCCGAGGAGAGGGCCGGACCCCGTCCGACCGCAGGAGGGGGCGCCGGGTCCTAGACGCCCGTACGGGTCCGGGCGGCCACCTCGGCCCGGCTCAGGTACACATCCGTCCGTTCGAAGTCCCGCAGGGTTCCCTTGCGGTCCGCGAGGAAGCCGGTGCGGACGAAGTCGTCGCCCGCGACGGCGTTGAGCAGCCAGTTGGCACCCGTACGGAACCGGGCGGCGCCCGTGCGCAGGGCGTACAGGTGGTATCCGCGGGCCACGAGCTGTGCGGGCGCGCCCTTGAGGCCGATGCCGAGCGGTTTGGACACGGCGTCGTGGCCGCCGAGGTCGACGACCAGACCGAGGTCCTTGTGCCGGTACGGCAGGGTGGGCTCACCGCGCAGCTTCGCCGCGAGGACCTTGGCCGCGTGCCGGCCCTGCCGGGCCGCGTGCTGGGCGGTCGGCGGGCAGGCGGAGCCGTCGCCCTTGGCCAGGTCGGGCACCGCCGCCGCGTCGCCCAGCGCGAACACCCCGTCGACTCCCGGCACCCTGAAGTCGGGCTCGGTGACGAGCCGTCCGCGCACCGTCTCCGCGCCCAGCGAGTCGACCAGCGGACTCGCCGCGACGCCCGCGGTCCACACCAGCGTCCGCGAGGGCAGCACCCGCCCGTCGGTGAGGGTGATCTCGTCCTTGGTGACGGAGGCGACGGAGGTGCCCAGCGAGATCCGTACGCCGCGTTCGCCGAGCATCCGCAGCGCGCTCTCGCCCAGTTTGTCCCCCAGTTCGGGCAGCAGCTTCGGGGCGACGTCGATCAGGTGCCACTTGATGAGACCGGGGTCGATACGGGGGTGGTAGCGCCGTGCCGCCGCGGTGGTCAGGCGCTGGAGACAGGCCGCCGTCTCGGTGCCCGCGTACCCGCCGCCGACCACCACGAACTGGAGCCGCGCGGCCTGCTCGTCGTAGTCCGACGTGGCCGCCGCCAGGTCGAGTTGGGCGATCACGTGGTCGCGCAGGTACACGGCCTGGGCGAGCGTCTTCATCCCGCGCGCCTCCTCCGCCAGCCCGGGGATGTCGAAGGTGCGGGTCACGCTTCCCGGAGTGAGCACCAGGTAGTCGTAGCGCAGATCGACGAGGTCTCCGGTGATCTTCCGGACCACGCACACCTTGGCTTCCGGGTCGACACCGATCACTCCGCCCGGCACCAGCGCGGTGCGGGGCAGGATCCGGCGCAGCGAGGGCGCGACGGACTGAGGTGTGACGACACCGGCGGCGACATGGGGCAGCAGCGGCAGGTAGAGCTGATAGTCGGTGGGGCTGATCAGGGTGACCCTGGCCTCGCCGGGGGTGAGCGTCCGTTCCAGGCTTCTGGCGGCCTCGACCCCGGCGAAACCCGCGCCGACGATGACGATGTTCGGTCCTTGCATCAGAGCAGCCTCTTTCCACTGGTGCCAGCCGCGAGCCCAGGCTCACACGGGCCGCGGACACGTGCCACAGCACGGCGGGTACCCCGAAGCGCGCGAAGCACGATCTCTACCGATCAGTAACTACCTCTTCCCCCTCCGTACACGCGCTGCCAGGATCATTTCCGCCACGGCGGCAGTCCCAGGCACTGTCGCCGTCTCGATGCGCGGGTTCGACCAACTCGCGCACTCCGACCGACAGATGTGACAAGGGGACAGGCATGACGCGACATGGTGTGGTGCGGCGGATAGGTGTGGTGTCGGCGGTCGTGGCGCTCGGGATCGGGGGGACGGCCACCGCGGCCGGGTCCGCCGTCGCGGCCCCGGCCCGGACGGTCGCCAGTGCCTCCGTGACGGCCGGTGTCGACTACGCCACCTGGCAGAACGACGTCCAGGCAGTCATCGACCAGGCGGTGCCGTACGTCGAGCAGCGCACCGCGAACGCCGGCGGCCAGAAGCTCGCGGTCGTCTTCGACATCGACAACACCACGCTGGAGACCGACTTCCACCCCTGGTACGAGCTGCCCACCCCGGCGGTCAAGGCCTCGCTCGCACTCGCCCGCTACGCGCACTCCCGGGGCGTGGCCGTGTTCTTCGTGACCGCGCGTCCGGGCATCATCGCCAGTGAGACGAAGTGGAACCTGAAGTGCGTCGGCTACCCGGTGGACGGACTCTACGTGCGGGATCTGCCGGACCTGTTCGGTGAGGTCGGCGCCTACAAGACCGGCAAGCGCGCGGAGATCGAGTCCCGCGGCTACACGATCATCGCCAACATCGGCAACAACACCACCGACCTGGTCGGCGGCCACGCGGAGCGCACGTTCAAGCTGCCGGACTACGACGGCGAGCTGTCCTGACCCGGACGGCTCCGGCGCCGAGGGGGCCGTGGACCGTCCCGCATACACTTCCGCCATGGACGAGGCCTCGCTGGACGCGCTGGGATCGGGCAAGTACCTGCTGATCACCAGCTATCGCAAGAACGGCACGGGGGTCGCCACGCCCGTGTGGGTGGTGCGGGACGGGACGGCGCTGGGCGCCTGGACCGTCGCGGACAGCTGGAAGGTGAAGCGCATCCGCAACCGTGCCGATGTCCTGGTCGGTCCGTGCGACGTGCGCGGCAGGCCGACGGGGGAGCCGGTTCCCGGCACGGCCGAGATCGTCGACGCGGCGGAGACGGCCCGCTACCGGAAGCTCATCGCCCGCAAGTACGGCGTGACGGGCCGTCTCACCCTGCTCGGCAGCCGCCTGCGCCGCGGCGAGAGCGGCACGGTCGGCATCCGTATCACCCTGTCCCAGTGACGTAGTCCGTCGTGAGGACGGCTTTCGAGCCGTGTGCCGTATCCCGGGAGGGCGCCGAGGGCGCCCTCCCTTTCGCATGCCCGCCCCGTCTTCCACGGCGGCGTGGGTTCGCGGCTGATACGGGAGCCGGCCGGACGAGTGCTGTCGGAAGCGTTGACTAGAAAGCGCTTACCGTTTACGTTCCCGTTCAGCAGCGTGACCCGTGTGTGACATCTCGTATACGAGACATCAGATCTCCGAGCCGCACCACCAGGGCAAGTCGTCGTATCCAGCTCGCTTCAGGTCCGTGAACGGCATGCCGCACACTCCGCGTTGTTCAGATACAGGTACGGCATCCGTGTACATGTCCAGAGTCGCCTCTGAAGGGACACACCCGTATGCGTACGCTCCCCCCACGCAAGCGTTCCCGCCCGGCCCTGCTGACGGCCGGGGCCGCCACCCTGGCGGTCGCCACGGCACTCGTACTGCCGCAGCCGGCCGGAGCCGCCGAGACCGCGCCGGTCGGCTTCGGTGCCGGGACCACCGGTGGCGGCGGCGCGACCGCCGTCACCGTCACGACACTCGCCGCCTTCAAGACCGCCGTCACCGGCGACGCGGCCAAGGTCGTGAAGGTCAGCGGCCTGATCCCGCTCAGCGGTCAGGTCGACATCGGCTCCAACACCACGGTCCTGGGCGTCGGTTCGGCGTCCGGGTTCACCGGCGGCGGACTGCGCCTGAAGAAGGTCACCAACGTCGTCGTCCGCAACCTGAACATCAGCAAGCCGGTCGCGCCCGCCGACGGGATCACCGTGCAGGCCTCGACGAAGGTGTGGATCGACCACAACGCCTTCTCGTCGGACCGCGACCACGGCAAGGACTACTACGACGGCCTGCTCGACATCACCCACGCCTCCGACTACGTCACCGTCTCCTGGAACACCTTCAAGGACCACTACAAGGGCTCGCTCGTCGGCCACAGCGACAGCAACACCAGTGAGGACACCGGGCACTTGCGGGTGACGTACCACCACAACTGGTTCAACAACGTCAACTCCCGCATCCCCAGCCTGCGTTTCGGCACCGGGCACGTCTACGACAACTACGTCGTCGGCGCCGACACCGCGGTGCACTCCCGCATGGGCGCCCAGATGCTCGTGGAGAACAACGTGTTCCGGAGCACGGCCGTCGCCGTCACCACGAACCGCGACAGCGACGTGGACGGCCACGCCAACCTCACCGGCAACGATCTCGGCGGAGCCGCGACCGAGATCTCGCAGGTCGGCACGTTCACGAAGCCGCCCTACAGCTACACCGCCGAGCCGGCCTCGACCGTCGTCGCCTCGGTGACGTCCGGCGCGGGCACCGGAAAGCTCTGACGAACCCCACCACCCCCACAGGAAGAAGGCATCCGGACATGACGTCATCAGCACGTCCGCGCGCCAGGCGGCGCACCCTCACCGGCACCCTCGCCGCGCTCGGCCTCTCGGCCGCCATGGTGATGGCCGACGGTGCTCTGACACCGGCGAGCGCCGCCACCTGGCCCACCGCGACGGGCAGTCAGGCCGTCTCCTCCACCATCTCGGTCTCCGGTACCAAGGACTACGGGATGAAGCGTCTCTACGGCACCGGTGACCTGGGCTCGGACAGCCAGGACGAGGACCAGGGGCCGATCCTGGAACTGGCGGCGGGCACCGTCCTGAAGAACGTCATCATCGGCGCGCCCGCCGCCGACGGCATCCACTGCCTGGGCAGTTGCACGCTCCAGAACGTCTGGTGGGAGGACGTCGGCGAGGACGCGGCGACGTTCCTCGGCTCCTCGTCGTCCAACGTCTACACCGTCAGCGGCGGCGGCGCGAAGGAGGCCAGTGACAAGGTGTTCCAGTTCAACGGCGCCGGAACGCTGAACGTGTCGAACTTCGCGGTGAAGACCTTCGGCACGTTCGTCCGATCCTGCGGCAACTGCAAGACGCAGTACAAGCGGACGATCAATCTCAACACCATCGAGGCGACCTACAAGGGAAGCAGGCTCGTCGGCATCAACACCAACTACGGCGACAGCGCGACCCTGAAGTCCATCAGGATCGTCGGGGACAGCAGCAAGAAGATCGTCCCCTGCCAGAAGTACACAGGCAACAACACCGGGGCGGAGCCGACCACGAACGGCAGCGGCCCCGACAGCACCTACTGCAAGTACGCGACGTCCGACATCACCTACGGCTGACGGCCGTCGCCCGGCGGCTGAACGGACCGGCCTCGTACGCCGGTTCGTTCAGCCGCGTCGACAACCCAGCGGGTCAGTACACCTGGAGCCCGGACGCCGCGTGTGCCGGCCCCATCCTGCGGACGTGCAGCACGCTGCCGTCCAGGGGCAGCGGTGTCCGGCCCACCAGGGTGAGGCCCGCGTCGGCGAAGAGCCGGGCGTAGTGGTCGGCGCGCCGTTCCCGGCCGCCGACGTTGCACATCATGTGCAGGTCCCAGGCCGTGGCCAGCGAGGCCGAGCCGTCGGCGGGCAGGACCCGTTCGACGACGAGCAGGTCGGCGCTCTCGTGCATCGCGCGGGCGCAGTGGCGCAGGATCTCGCGGCAGCGGTCGTCGTCCCAGTCGTGCAGGACGCGGGACAGGACGTAGACGTCGCCGCCCGCGGGTACGTCCGCGAAGTCGCCCGCCCGGAAGGTGCACCGCGCCGTGTGGCCGGCCGCGCCGAGGAGACGGCGGGCGGCCTCGACGGTGTGCGGGCGCTCCAGCAGGAGGCCGTGCAGGCGAGGGTGCGCGGAAAGGATCCGGCCGAGCAGTTCCCCGTTGCCGCCGGCGATGTCGACCACGGTGGCCCCGTCGGCCGCCGCCAGCAGGACCGGGTGGGCGGGCAGCGGGTCGAACATCCGTGAACCGGCGGCCATCGACCGGTCGAAGAGGCCGGCGAGTTCGGGATCGCGGGCGAAGTGGTCGAAGTGGTTCTCGCCGAAGCGCCGCTCGAAGGCGACCTGTCCGGTGCGCACGGTGTGATCGAGCCCGGCGAAGGACTCGTAGAACGGACCCCCGTACATCAGCGCCAGCGCCCGCATCGACCCCTCGGCGTCCGCGCGCAGCAGCCCGCCGGTGTCCGTGAGCCGGAAACCGTCGCGGTCCTCGCGCACCACGCCGAGCATGGTGAGGTAGCGCAGCAGGGTGGCCAGGTTCGGCTCGAGGGCGCCGACGGCCCGCGCCAGCTCCGCCACGCCGACGCCCCGCTCCTCGTCCATCGCCTCGGCGACCTCCAGCCGTGCGAACGCGGCCAGCGCCTGCGTCGTCCACGCCCCGGTCAGCAGGCGCAGCAGGGTCTCGGCGGGTTGACGCCCGCGCCATGCGTCGAGGTGGGCGGCGAGGACGTCGCGGTGGTCGCCGGGAACGTACAGCTCCACGCGCCGGTATCCGGCCTTGGCCTCGGCGGGCGCGCCGAAGTAGAACACCGTGCCGTTCTCGTGCGGGTTGTAGCCGCCGCCGTCGGAGGTGGCGCCGTACCGTCCGAAGGCCGCGCACAGCCCGCGCAGCACCAACGGGTCCGGTTCCCCGACCTCGAAGGCGACATGCGCCTCGTGCTGCCGCTCCCGTTCGTGCGCGGCGACCGTTTCGAGGTCCGATCCCGGCGGCACGGTCAGGGTGAACACCTCGACCATGCGCCGGACCCCGTCCAGGCACTCCACCGAGGGACGCAGAACGCCGACGTCGAGCTGCGCCGCGGACCGCTTGTGCCGTACGGCGAGACGCTCGCGCACGACGACGCTCGGCCGCGGCGGCGCGTCCACGACGAGCCCGCAGTCGGCCAGCGTGGCGTTCAGCGCCTCCTCGTCGGCCGGGAGGACGAGCAGTGCCGCATGCGAGAAGGCGCAGCGCTCCACCAGGCTCCGCAGCTCCGGGCCGTCGAGCCCGGGGAGCAGGAGCGGGAGCAGTGTGGCGGTGTCCTGTTGCTTGACGAAGTCGACCGTCGCGCGCAGGCGGGACGTTTCGCCCGACAATGCCGTGATCACTGTGGAGGGATCCTCATTCCGGGGTTCGGATGTACGCGTTCGGATGGACGAGGGGCGCGTCGGGGACATGGGCGGCTAGTGCCGCGTCAGCCAAGGTTCGCCCCGTCGCGACGCCCGGCACGCTCCCCCAAGCTCTCCGAGCAGGGGGCACCCCCACTCGCCGCACCGGCCGAAAGCCCAAGTACGTCCAGTACGAGGACTTCCGGCCGGCACGCCGAGAGCACGCACCGGACGCCGCTCCTCGAGGGGGCAAACCTTGACTGACACGGCACTAGAGGCCGACGTAGTGCTCGGCGAACCAGTCCTGGTGGCTGCGCGAGGTGCGCAGCGAGGTGAGGCGGGACCGGCGCAGGGAGTTGTGGAACAGTGACTCGCCGTCCGCGCCGGACGGGCCGTGCAGCAGCCCGATCATCCAGTGGGAGAACTCCTGCGCACGCCAGATGTGCGTCAGACACCGCGCCGAGTAGGCGTCGAGGCCCTCGGGGTTTTGGGCGGTGAGGTCGTCGATCAGGGCGCGGGCCAGGACCGACGCTCCGAGGACCGCGAGATTGGCGCCCTTCGCGGCGGACGGGCTGATCAGGGCGGCGGCGTCGCCCACGAGGAACAGCGCGCCGTGGCGCAGCGGTTCGAGCACGTCGGACTCCAGGCCGACGACGGAACGCTGTACGACGCGCCCGCGGCGCAGCGGGCCGAAGTCCCGCGCCCGCATCCGCAGCTCCAGCTCGTCCCAGATCCGCTCGTCGGACCAGGTGTCGGCCCGGGTGCCGCGCTCGCACTGCAGGTAGTAGCGGGTGACCTCGCTGGTGCGGGCCATGTGCCCGGCGAACCCGCGCTCGTGCACCGCGTATCCGACGGCGTCCAGACTGGGCGGTGCCTCGGCGAGCAGACCGAGCCAGGTCACGCCGTGATCGCGGTGGTGGCGGACCGTGCCGGCCGGCAGGGAACGCCGGGCCGCGCCGTGCCGGCCGTCGCAGCCGGCCACGTACCGCGCCCGCCACAGTCCGGGCCGTCCGTCGGCCTCGCGCACGGCCACCTCGGGCCGTTCGCCGTCGGCGCCGCGCACGGTCACGGCCTCGGTGCCGAAACGGATCTGTCCGCCGCGTTCCAGGAACCGCGCCAACAGGTCTGTCACCAGCTCCTGTTGGGGGTATACGGTGTGCCGCTCCCGCCGTCCGAGACCGCTGTAGTCAAGACGGAACCGGCCGTCCTCGGTACGGAACTCGCAGGTGCTGTGGAGCCGCCCGCGCCGGTGCAACCCCTCGGCGAGACCGTGCCGGTCCAGGATCCGTACGGCGCTGGCGGCCAGGAACCCGGCACGTGCCCGCGTCTGTACGTGCGCGCGCTCGGCCCGCTCCAGGACGACGCAGTCGATCCCGCGGTCCACGAGGATGTTGCCGAGCACGAGCCCGGCCGGACCGGCCCCGAGGACGAGCACATCGGTCGTACGGCCGGCCGGTCGCCGCTGACTGTTCCGGTCTGTCACGGAACCCGATACTAAGGAGCGTCAAATCTCCGCTCGTACCGAAATCACCTGAATGCCAGGCCCGAACGACAAAGAGATCACCGCTGGAGGCGGGCTCCGGGTCCTGCCGTCGCCAGGTGGGCCGTCAGCTCCAGGCGCTGTACGGGCCGTCGACGAGCTGGAACACCGGCTGCCGGCGCACCGGGTCCTGGGCGGTGGAGAGCTGGACCCGGTCGCCGCTGTGGATGGTGGCGGGCGCACCCATGACCCGGCCCCGGACCGTGAAGCCCTCCGCCATCTCGATCAGGGAGACGTTGCGGGCGGCCGGGGTGTTGCGGTGGATCACCGTGGAGTGGCGCACGACGCCCGTGCCCGCGCTCGCCTCCGTACGCAGGTCGCTGCCCGCGCACACGGGACAGAGAAGGCGGTTGTACATGGCGGTGGCGCACCAGTGGCACCGCTGGAAGAGCAGTACGTCCCCGGGGCGTTGCGCCGAAGCGGTGTCGAGGCGTTCCACGGATCCCGCGTCGAGCACGTCCGCCGAGGCGTTCAGGCCCGGGTGAAGGGCGATTCCTGGGTAATACACGATGTCATCTCCCTGCGCTCGGCCGGAATCTGATGTGCGCGGATCGCCGTGCACGACCACAGGTTATGGCACTGAGTGCCACCTCGTAAAGTACTCCGTACCTTCCAAATGAAACTCCGTACCTTCCGTGAAGAAGGGTGCGGGCGGCCGATCCGCGCTCAATTCCGCGCGAAGGCCGACTCGATCTCCTGGGTCACGCTCCAGGGAGCCGGTATCGAAGCCGAGGTGGTGGCACTCGGTGCCGGTGTTATCGCTCCTCGGAGTGCGGGGTTCCTGATGCGGCCGTTGTGTGCTCGCGGGTGAACTCCGCGTGCGGAGAGTGAAGTTGACAGTCCATAAGCAGTGATCGACTATGTGGTCGAGCCGTGGCCCGCCTGACCGAGGGCCCGGTGTTCTTCGGCCACTCGCTCCCGGGACGACCACGGGCGGCGTGCGCCGCCCGCCGTAGGCGCGCGACGGACGCCCGCCCCCGCCCCGCCGCGTCGTCGCCCCCGGACGACGCGGCGAGAAGAGCCTCGGCACTCGTTCCCGCACGAGTGCCGAGGCTCGCCGTCCTCCTGTCCGCGCCGCGGTCAGCGGTCGTTGCAGGCCGTCGAGAATATGTCGTCGCCCGCCAAGTGCCCGTTCCGATGGGCCTGCAGGGCGACGCTCACCAGGGTCAGCAGGAGATCGATGTCCGACTCGACTTCGAGATGGATGGTCACCCAGCGGGAACCGGGCACCACGCGGATCGCCGTCGAGGTCCTGAGCTGGTCCTCGAAGCGCCGGATGGCCCGGTCGGTGAGGTGCAGGTCGACGTCGTGTTCGGAATGGAAGTGGACGATCTCGCACTGCGCGGCGCACAGTGCGCGTCCCGTGCCGCAGCTCGGCAGGGACTCCGCGAGGTCCGGCCAGCCGGCCAGTCGCGTCATGGCTCTGGAGGCCAAGGTCATGCGCCCATCATGACGAGCACACTTCCCGGCCACCAGAACTTGGCGCGGATGTAATCCCTCTGCCGTCGAAGAATGTCCGGTTTTCGCCTGGTAATTGACGAGGGTCTGTCCTGGTCACGCCATCCAGAAGAAGACGGCGGTCATCCGTTTGTCCTCCATGGTGGTCCCGCAGTAGCCGGTGGCGCTGTGCATCAGGTTGGCGTTGTAGAGGAGCAGCCGGTTGTAGCGGTGCGGGACGCGGAGGTCCTCGGCGAAGGAGTCCGGCGGGACGAACCGCGTACCGAGGGCCTCGACCAGATTGTTGTGCGGTGCGACGACGACGTTGCCGCCGAGCCGGCCCCCGGGCAGGGACTGCCGGAAGAAGGCCGTTCCGCAGTCCTTGGGGACGTTCGGGTTCAGATAGAGCACCGCCGCGTAACGGCACAGGGCGCGGGAATCCGTGTGCGGGCGGGGCTCGCCCTCGTCCTTGCCGACGACCTGGACGCAGTTGTGGTTGAGCGTGGCGCCCGACGGGGTCGACTGCTGCCACAGTTCCCGGGCGCCGGTGGCCTTCCTCACCAGCCGCTCCACGCACGCCAGTTCGTCCCGCTCCAGCCCCGGCATCGTCCGCAGGCCCGGCCAGCTCTCCGAGGTGTACGGATGGCCCTCGGCCCAGTCGTTCCTCGCGACGCACCGGGCTCGTACGGCATCCGGGTCGGGCAGCACGTCGTCGAAGACCCAGTAGTCCCGGTCGCGCGTGGGCTTCCGGTACGGCAGGACCGGCAACGCCGGTGGCATGGGAGGTTGTGGGGGCATGCGGCCGACCCTATGGACGCGTCCGTCAGCGATCTCCAGGGAACCGGTCAACCTTCCGCCAACTCGGTTCATGGATTGGCCAAGACCGGCAGCCCGGCGTCCGCGCGAGGAAGCGTGCGCGCCCCGCGACGTCAACGGCGTCCGAGGGCAACCGAGTTCACCCGTCCACGGCGAGGGCGACCCGCCGGTGATCACCGAGGAGCGGGGGCGGTGAACGTCCCGGCCCGCGTCCGCGTATCACTGCACAGGGACGGCGGGAGACCGCGTGGACGGAAGGAGAGCAGTGTGCCGACACGGCCCGAACGCGGGAGGTCCACCGGGCGCTCCGTGATCGAACCCACGCACGTCGAGCGCAGCCGCCGCTCCGAGTCCCTGGCGGAGCTGCTCCGGCAGGTGCGCGAGAAGGAGGGGATGACCGACGCGGACGACGACTTCGGTCCCGTCTCCGAGCCGGCACCCCCCGTACGGCTCCTGCCCGTCCTGGTGGAGGAGGACGAGACCGAGGAGCTTCCCCCGGTCCCGGGAGGCGAGGACTACACGGCCGACACCCCGCCGGTGTACGCGGCCGGCCCGGCCGAGGGGACACCCCCCGGAGGCGGACGCCCGCACGAGAAGAGGGCCAAAGGCGCCCACGGCCCGGCCCGTGGCGCGGGTCTGCGCCGGGCCGCGATCACGCTCGCCATCACGGCGGCGGGCCTGACCGGCTTCGCCCTCGCCCTCCTGGTGCCGGGCGGGGCCCCGGGTGACGCGTCCGGGGCGGCAGGAGAACACTCCTCGACCGCACCGGCCGACCGGGCGGCGGACGGTGCCTCCGATCCGGACGGCGCCGGCACGCTCCGGGAGGGCGACAGCGGCCCCGAGGTGACCGCTCTTCAGCAACGCCTGCTCCGTATCCCGAACGTGTACGACCACGGCAGCACCAGCGGCACCTACGACGCCGCGCTCACGGCCGCCGTCGCCCGCTTCCAGCTCTGGTACGGAATCCGGGGCGACGAGTCCGGCGTCTACGGCAACGACACCCGGGCCGACCTGGAATCCAGGACGGCGGCCCCCTGAGACGGCCGGGGCGGGGCCGCGCGGTGACGCTCGCTCCCTCCGCCCCGGCCCCCTACACCCGCCGTTCCCGGGCACGGCCGACAGCCGTACCGCAGGCAGCCGTCCCGCCGGAGGCAGTCCCGACGACCGCCGGTCCGACGACGAGGTCGGCGCGGTCCCGGGTCGCGGCGACCAGCTCGGCGTTGCGCTGATCCGTTCCGAGCACCCACGCCACCGCCGTGTCGTGGTCCTTCCCGAACTCCTCGTGGCGCGCGACCAGCCGCCGGATCCGGTCGGCCTCGTCGAGCTCGCAGAACCACACCTCGTCCAGCTGCGCCCGGGCCCGCGCCCACGCGTCCTCGCGCAGCAGCAGGTAGTTCCCCTCGGTGACGATCAGACGCGCGGCCCGGGGAACCGCGAGGGCTCCCGCCAGGGGCTGTTCGAGGACCCGCTCGAAACCGGGCGCGTAGACGAGCTCCTCCTCGTCCTCGCGCAGCCTGCGCAGCAGCGCCGCGTACCCCGCCGCGTCGAACGTGTCCGGAGCCCCCTTCCGGTCCCGGCGCCCCAGCCGGTCCAGCTCGGCGTCCGCGAGATGGAACCCGTCCATCGGCACGTGCGCGACACGGAAGGCCCCGACCTCGTCGAGCCGCCCGACCAGTCGCTCGGCGAGCGTCGTCTTGCCCGCCCCGGGACTGCCGGCGATCCCGAGAAGGGCGCGCCGGCCGGGCCGTACGAGCGCGGCGGCCCGTTCCACCAGGTCGTCGAAGGACGGACTCACCTCGGTCATACGAGCCCCGGCAAGGGCGCGGGGGCAGCGGTCTCCATGCCCTCCAGTATCGGCGACGCGGGGCGCGGGGGAAGTCCCGTACCGGACGGGCCGACCGCCGGGAAGGGCCGGCAACGGCGGCGACGGTTCCTGAGCCAGGGCGGTGATGTGGCGCTCGCCACCCGGTGGAGACGGTTCCCGGGGGCAGACTCCCCGTATGACTGAGCTCGGCCTGCCGAAACAGATCCTGGCCTGCCTCTTCGACCTCGACGGGGTCATCACCAGAACCGCGGTGGTCCACGCGGCCGCCTGGAAGCGGACGTTCGACGACTTCCTGCGAGAACGCGACGGCGACGGATTCCGTCCCTTCGACGACGCCGACTACGCCGCGTACGTGGACGGCCTGCCCCGAGCCGACGGCGTACGGTCCTTCCTCGCCTCACGCGGCATCGAACTCCCCGACGGAACCCCCGACGACCCGCCGGACCGGACCACCGTCCACGGACTCGGCAACCGCAAGAACGACCTGCTTCTCGACATGATCCGCAACGACGGGGTCGAGGCCTACGACGGCACGCTGCGCTACATCGAAGCGGTCCGGGCGCACGGCCTGCGGACCGCGGTCGTCTCCTCCAGCGCCAACTGCCGGGACGTCCTGCGCTCGGTGGGGGCGGAGGACCTCTTCGACGTACGCGTCGACGGCGTCGTCGCCGCCGAGCGGCACCTGCCGGGCAAGCCGCGCCCCGACACCTTCCTGGCCGCGGCGAAGGACCTCGGCGTCGAGCCGTCCGAGGCGGCCGTCTTCGAGGACGCGCTCGCCGGCATGGACGCGGGCCGCTCGGGCCACTTCGGGTACGTCGTCGGCGTGGACCGCGTGGGCCAGAGCGCCGCCCTGCGCGCCCACGGCGCCGACATCGTCGTACAGGATCTCGACGAACTGGGGGAACGCGCGTGATCACTCATTCCTCGTACGGAGTCGAACCCTGGAGCCTGCGCGAGAGCGAGCTGCACCTCGGTCTGCTGCCGCAGAGCGAGTCCGTGTTCGCCCTCGCCAACGGCCACATCGGCTGGCGCGGCAACCTCGACGAGGGCGAGCCCCACGGTCTGCCCGGCTCCTACCTGGGCGGAGTCCACGAGACGCACCCGCTGCCCTACGCGGAGGCGGGCTACGGCTATCCGGAGTCCGGGCAGACCGTCATCAACGTCACCAACGGCAAACTCGTCCGGCTGCTCGTCGACGACGAGCCGTTCGACCTGCGTTACGGACGGCTGCGCTCCCACGAGCGCGTCCTCGACCTGCGCACCGGGCTGCTCACCCGCACCTGCGAGTGGACCTCACCGGCCGGCTCCACGGTCCGGGTGCGCTCCACCCGGCTCGTCTCCTTCACCCAGCGGGCGATCGCGGCCGTCGCCTACGAGGTGGAGGCCGTCGACAGCCGGATCAGAGTGGTCGTCCAGTCGGAGCTGGTCGCCAACGAGCAACTGCCCGGCCGCGACGGCGATCCGCGGGCGGCGATCGCCCTTCAGTCGCCGCTGGAGCCGGAGGAACACTTCGCGGCGGGAGGCCGGCTGCGGCTCGTGCACCGCACCCGGCACAGCGCCCTGCGGGTCGCGGCGGCCGCGGACCACGCGGTCAGCGGCCCCGACAGGACCAGCCTGAGCGGCGAGAGCAGCGACGACCTCGCCCGCCTCACCGTCACCTCCGTGCTGGAGCCGGGCCACACCCTGCGCCTGGAGAAGGTCGTCTCCTACGGCTGGTCCGCCAACCGCTCCCTGCCCGCCCTGCGCGACCAGGTCGACGCGGCCCTCGCCGCCGCCCGGCACAGCGGCTGGCGCCGGCTCGTCGACGAACAGCGCGCCTACCTCGACGACTTCTGGGCCCGCGCCGACGTCGAGGTGGACGGCGACGAGGAGATCCAGCAGGCCGTCCGCTTCGCCCTCTTCCACGTGCTCCAGGCGGGCGCCCGCGCCGAACAGCGCGCCATCCCCGCCAAGGGCCTGACCGGCTCCGGCTACGACGGCCACGCCTTCTGGGACACCGAGACCTTCGTCCTGCCGCTGCTCACCTACACCGCCCCGGGCGCCGTCGCCGAGGCGCTGCGCTGGCGCCAGAACACCCTCCCGGCGGCGCGTGAACGGGCCGCCCAACTCGGCCTGCGGGGAGCCGCGTTCCCGTGGCGGACCATAGCGGGATCGGAGGGCTCGGCGTACTGGCCGGCCGGCACCGCCGCGTTCCACGTGAACGCCGACATCGCCGACGCCGCCGTCCGCTACACCGCCGCCACGGGCGACACGCGTTTCGAACGCGACACCGGCGTCGAGCTGCTGACCGAGACGGCGCGGCTGTGGCGCTCCCTGGGACACCACGACCACCAGGGGAGGTTCCACATCGACGGGGTGACGGGGCCCGACGAGTACAGCGCCGTCGCCGACGACAACACGTACACCAACCTGATGGCCCGCGCGAACCTGCTGGCCGCCGCCGACGCCGTCGAGCGGTACCCCCGGCGGGCGGCGGAGCTCGGCGTCGACGAGGAGGAGAGCGCGGCCTGGCGCGACGCGGCCGACGCGATGCACATCCCCTACAACGACGAACTCGGGGTCCACGAGCAGCACGCCGGATTCACCCGCTACCAGCGCTGGGACTTCACCTCCACGCGCCCCGACCAGTACCCGCTGATGCTGCACTTCCCCTATTTCGACATCTACCGCAAGCAGGTCGTCAAGCAGGCCGACCTGGTGCTCGCCCTCTACAAGTGCAGCCCGTTCTTCGACGAGGAGCACAAGGCCCGCAACTTCGCCTACTACGAACCCCTCACCGTCCGCGACTCCTCCCTGTCGGCCTGCTGCCAGGCCGTGATCGCCGCCGAGACCGGTCATCCGGGCCTCGCCTACGACTATCTGGTCGAGGCCGCGCTGATGGATCTTCAGGACCTGGAGCACAACACCCGGGACGGTCTGCACATCGCCTCGCTCGCCGGGACCTGGACGGCTCTGGTCGCCGGTTTCGGCGGGCTGCGCCACCACGGGGACACCCTGGAGTTCGCACCCCGGCTGCCGGAACGGCTCAGCCGCCTCGCCTTCTCCCTCCAGGTCCTCGGACACCGGCTGCGCGTGGAGATCGGGCAGGACGTCGCCACCTACACGCTCGCGTCCGGCGGCCCGCTGGAGATCCGCCACCACAGCGAGACCCTCACCGTCGACGCCGACAAGCCCCGCAGCCTGCCCATCCCGGCGCCGAGGCTGCGCCCCGCCCCCGACCAGCCGCGGCACCGGCGGCCGAACTCCCGGGGGTGAGGCGCGGCGCGGGCCCTCGGCGGGTCAGTCGCGGCGGACGGAGGGCGCGATGTCCTCGTGCCGCTCCATGGGCGCCACGCCGGGTGCGGCGGCCCGTGCGGCGGCCCTGGTCGTGGGCTTGCCGCAGAACGCGGGCTCCAGGGCGCGGTACATGGTGTTGAGCACGGTGGTGTTGTTGGAGGTGTTGGCCAGGGCGGTGAGGCTGCGCCTGCCGTCCTTCGTGGTGAAGGCGTACGTGTAGTAGCCCTGCACGGTGCCGGTGTGCCCGTAGACCGAGATCCCGCACGACAGCTCGCGGCGGCGCAGGCCGAGGCCGTAGGACGTGGTGCTGTTGACCCGCGTCCACTTCGTCATCTGGGTGAGCTGGGCGGCGGAGGTGAGCTTGCCGCGCAGCAGCGCGGAGAAGAAGACGTCCAGGTCGTGCGGCGTGGAGATGACGGCGCCCGCGCTCTGCGCCCAGGACGCCGTCTGCTTGGTGGAGTTCACCAGCGCCGCCCCGGCCGTGTCGGGCGTGAGGTAGCCGTTGGCGTGGCGGCCCGGGATCGCGGTGTCGGGGTGGACGTAGAAGGTGCCGGTCAGGTTCAGCGGGGTGAAGATGCGCTTCTGGTACTCGGCGGCGACGGTGTGCCCGGTCAGCTTCTCGATCAGCATGCCCGCGACGACGAAGTTGGTGTTCGAGTACGAGTAGGCGGCCCCCGGCGCGTTGGTGCGGGGTTTCGCCAGCGACAGCTTCACCAGGTCGCGGTAGCCGAACACCTTGTTGCGGACCGCTTCGAAGCCGGAGACGGACCGGGCGAACATGTCGTTGGTGTAGTCGTACAGACCGCTGCGGTGGCTCAGCACGTGCCGCACGGTGATCCTGTCGTCGGGCAGCAGGCCCGGCAGATAGGTGTCGACCGGCTGGTCGAGCTTCAGTCTGCCCTCGTCGACGAGCTGGAGCAGCACCACGGCGGAGAAGGACTTGGTGACGCTGCCGACGCGGAACCGGTCGTTCGTGCTGATGGTCCGTCCGGTGGCCCGGTCGTCGACCCCCTCGACCAGCCGGTGCACCGTGCCGTTGTCGTCGATTCTGGCCATCGCGCCCGGTGCCCCCTGCGAGCGTGCCGTCCGCAGGATCGTCCGCAGGCCCGCCTCGTCGGGCGCCGCGGCGGCGGCCACCGCGGTCCGTTCGCCGCCGGAGCGGTGCGTTCCCGCCGGCGCCACGGCCTGGGCCGGGGCCGCCAGCAGGGATGCCACGACCGCGCCCAGCGCCGTCCCCGTAACCGCCGTTGCTGAGACCATCTGCTTCTCCCGAGTGCCATCTGCCGGTCCGACGTCCCGGCCCGGACCGCGCCGCGGACGCGGGCGACGGCACCATCTGTACGCGCTGACGGGGCACGCGGGTTGCAACGCCATGGGGATGCAGCGGAAACGGGGCGGCGGAATCGGCGAATTGGCGGAAAGCGGCGTGCCGGGCCCGCCCGGTCCGTACGGCGGACGGGAAGTGCCGGACGAGCCCGGGAGCGGGCTGACGCCGGTTCAGCCGCCGAAGAGCTGGGTCCAGTACGTGCCCGCCCTGCCGCCGCCGGCCAGGCCGATGCCTATGTGGGTGAAGTCCCGCTTGAGGATGTTGGCGCGATGGCCGGGACTGTCCATCCAGCCCCGGACCACCTCGGCGGGGGAGCGCTGTCCGCAGGCGATGTTCTCGCCGATGGCGCGGTGGGCGGAGCCCGCCGCGGCGGCGCGGTCCCACGGCCTGCTCCCCTCGGGGGAGGTGTGCGCGTAGAAGTCGCGGGCCACCATGTCGGCGCTGTGGGCCTGGGCCGCGGCGGTGAGCGTCGCGTCGGCGGCGAGGGGCGGCAGCCCGGCCGAGGCCCTTTCGGTGTTGGTGAGCGCGATGACCTCGCGTGTCGTCCGGTCCAGGCCCGCCGGGCTGAACGGCCGGGCCCACAGCGCCGTCCAGTACAGGTCACCCGTGCGGGCGTCGGGGACGCGGGCCAGTCCCGCCTGGTCGAAGGCGGGATCGCACAGCGTGCGCCGTGACGGCTCGGTGGAGAGGCAGTACTCGACGAATTCGTGCGGGGTGCGCGGGCCGGAGACCAGATGCTCGCCGATGGTCAGGTACGGGTAGCCGGCCGCGATGACGCGCTGGTAGACGGAGACGCCGTCAGGGCCCTCCGAGGCGAGCGTGCCGCGGGCCGCCATGGCGGCGGCGTGGCCGCGCGCGGCGGCGGTCAGCCGGGGGTCGAGGCGGACGGGCGGGGAGCCGGCGGCGGCACGCGCGGAGTTCACCGGTCCCAGGAATCCGTCGGGGTCGGGGCCGCCTCCGGGCGCCCCCGGCGATCCGCCCCGGGCGGCCGCGTCCGGCCGCCGGGTGTTCGGCGCGGAGCCCCGCGCGAAGGCCGGCCCCGGACTCGGCACCCTCGGCGCCCTCATGGGCCGACCATCGCGCACCCCGTGGGGCGCGGTGTTCGCCGCCGCGCCGCCCGACGGCGCGCTGTCCTCGGTGACATCGACCCCGAAATCCCGCGCGACGCCCGCCAGTCCGTCGGCGTACCCCTGCCCGAGGGCACGGAGTTTCCAGGCCGTACCGCGCCGGTACAGCTCGGCGAGCAGCAGCACGGTCTCCCGCTCCGGCCGGGGCGGGGTGAACCGGGCGAGGACGCGGCCGTCCGCCGAGGTGACCTGAATCGTGGGGGAGGGCAGCCGTCCCAGGGGAGTCGTGAGGTCGGTGGGGCTGACGACGACGGTGACGCGGGACGCTCCGGTCCTCAGCCGCGGCGGATCGACTGTGAGCCGGCCGCCGTCGAGACGGACTCCGGGTGCGCCGGGCTGGTTGTAGAACACGAAGTCGCCGTCGCCGCGCACCTTGCCGCTGTCGTCGGTGATGAGCGCGGACACGTCGAAGGGGCCGGGGACCCTGAAGGTCAGGGTCCCGTCCGGCAGGGGCGTGTTGCCCCCGGGAACCAGCTCGCTCATGCCGCCGCCCGTCGAGGTCGTGATCCGTGCCCCCCGCGCCGGCGATGCGGAGTACGGGCCGTCGACCGCTCAACGGACCGCGTGCGGCCTACGGTTCCCGCGACCGGCGCGGGACCGGGCCGGGGTCGCCCTTGACGGAGGCGAAGGGCGGGCGGAGCGACCCGGAGGGCACCGCCGCGCGCAGCGAGCGCAGGGCGAGCAGCATGACGCCGATGTCGTCCAGGTAGACGGGGTCGGGCAGCAGGTCGGTCGGCAGCACGAGGTAGGCGACGGCGCCCCAGAACACCCAGCGGGATCCGGTCGGCAGTCCGGCCCGCCGCAGGTCACGGCGGGCGCGTACGAGCCGGAGCAGGAGCACCAGGGCCGCCGCGAGTGCGGCGGCCGCGAGTACGGCGACGATGACGAGGACCACGGTCCACGAGGTCGAATCCATGTGTCCGTCCAGAGATGTCGTCGGGTGCGCTTTCCTCCCGTGTGCCCGCTCGCGCCCAGGCTACCGCCCCGGGCAGCGCTGTCCGGGCACGCGTTCTCTCACCGCCGGGTGTCGCGCCGGCAGATGACGAAGTCGTCGAAGACATGCCGGCCGGGACGTGAGCCGACGGACCCGACGGCCCGTCGGACGTCCATGAGCTGGTCCGTGGTCATCTGGAGCGGCGGCTCGTCGGGCTGGTAGGTGGTGCGCACGGGGTAGTCCCGTCCCGGTTCCCGGGTCATCTCGATGTGGCAGCCGAGTACGTGGGTGACGGGGCGGCGCCCGCAGAAGTCGATCAGCCGGTCGACGGTGCGGGTGAAGGCCGGCCAGTCCTCGACGTACAGGCGTCCGGGATAGACCGTGTCGCCGGTGAGCAGGATCCCGGTCCAGGGGTCGAAGTACGTCACCGCGGCCTCGTGGTGCCCGGGTGTGGCCAGGCATTCCAGCACCCGGCCGCCGAGGTCGACCCGTGCGACGGCGTCGGGATCGTCGTGGAACCCGAAGAAGTCCCAGGCACTGTCCAGGGCCGCGTCCACGACCTCGGTGCCGGGACGGCCGGTGAACTGGCCGTCCCCGGCGATGTGGTCGCCGTGCGGATGGGTGTGCAGCACCAGCAGCCCGTAGTCGTCACGGGGGTGGGCGGCCAGCCAGGAGTCCATCACCTGGTCGACGACCCGGCGCAGCGGGAAGTGGTCGGCCGAGGCCGTGGCGCCCGTGTCGATCAGGACGGCTCGCGCGGTCCCGAACAGCAGGAACATGAAGGGCGCCTCGTAGTCGATCGCCATGTTCTGGCGAAGGATCACCGTGTGCTCGTCGTAGGCGTGGACCTGGATGTCGGGGTCCGTGTTGTGCTTGGCCGAGGGTGATCCGTGGATCCACCGCACGTCGAGCGGTGCGGCCGCCGCGGAGTCGTCGCCTCCGAAGGCGTCGTCGGTCTGCTGCCCGGCACTGTCCACGCTGTCTCCCTGGGACTCGGTCCTGCCGGGCCGCGGCAGGGCCCGGGACCTCAGTTTCGCGGGTGGGCGTGGTCGACGAGCGCCTGGGACACCGCACGGATGCTCCGGGCGATGTGCTGGAGCTGCATCACCTCGGCGGCGTACATCTTGATGGAGTGCTCGATGACGCTCTCCTGGAGGCCCAGGCCGGGCAGCTCGGAACGGGCGGTCTGCAGCGCCGTACGGGCGACCCTTATCTCCTGCTGCACCTGGAGGTGCGCGTGGCGGGCGAGCAGGACGGGGTGCTTGTGCAGGACGGGGTAGCTCGCGTAGCGGCTCGGCACCAGCTCGCGCAGCCATTTCACCGCCGATCGCTCCCAGTCGAAGCTGCCGGGGGTCTTGACCTGGCACGGCCAGTCCGAGGTGATCGGTGAGTACGTCAGGGCCATGTTCATCGCTTCCGGATTACGTCGGCGGGGGACTCTGGGGGCGGCCCCGGCATAGGGGGACCGGGGCCGCCACCACGGGTCTCGCAGTCGAGACCCGCTCGAACACCCGGGACCCGGTGCGGGTAGGAGCGGACGGCCCCCGGTGCTCATGGGTCGTGACCTGGAATCCTCCGGGGCACGATCCGAAAGAAGTATTTATATATGCCGCCAGAAGCGCAAGGACATGAAAACATTCATGCGTGCTTTGTTGTGAATGATCCCGTGATGCCGTGGTGAGAGCGGGTACGGGAGGGACCGCCGCGTGAGAGACCGGAGCCCCCCTCGTGACAGCGGGGGCTTCCTCCGCCGGTACCGGGGCCTTGTCCGGCCCGGCCCCGGGGTCAGTCCCGCAGGAAGAACTGGTGCTGCTCGGCGACCTGCTCGTACTCCTCCAGGCGCGCCTGGGTGCGCTCGGGATCGGCGTCGGTCATGGCCTGGAGCAGGGCCGCCGACAGCACCACGGGCGCGGCGTAGGAGTCGAAGACGAGCCGGGAACCGGTCCCGGTGGCGAAGGTCACGTCGGCCTCGTCGGCCAGCGGGCCCAGCCCGAGGTCGGTGACCAGGGCCACCCGCAGGCCCGCGCTGCGCGCGACCCGCATGGCCGTGAGCGTCTCCTGGGCGTGGCGGGGCATCCCGAAGGCCAGGACCCACGTGCCGCCCGCCTCTCGCGACTGGAGCAGCGCGTCGTAGGCGACCGAGCCGCCGCGGGTCACCACCCGCACGTCCGGGTGGATGCGGCGGGCCGCGTAGGCGAAGTACTCGGCCAGCGAGCCGGAGATCCGCAGCCCGAGGACCGTCAGCGGCGCCGACTCCGACAGGGCCCGGCCGACGCGGATGATCTGGTCGGGGTCGGTGAAGTCCCGCCGCAGGTTCTCCAGGTTCTCGATCTCGGCGTCCACCGCGGCCTGGAGCTCGTTGCTCGTGACCTCGGCGGGGGTTCCCGGTGTGCTGCTGCCCAGGGTGCTGAGCGCGATGGCCTGGAGGCTCTCGCGCAGGGCGGGGTAACCGCTGAAGCCCACGGCCGCCGCGAAGCGGGTCACGGAGGGCTGGCTCACCCCCACCCGCTCGGCGAGGTCGGTGATCGACAGGAAAGCGGCTTCGGTGAGGTGCTCGATCAGGTACTGGGCGATGCGCCGCTGGCCCGGGGAGAGCCGGGGGCCGTCGAACAGCTCCCTGAGCTGGGACGTCGGCGCCACGCCGGCCTCGGGTGCCGTCTTTCCCGAGGTGATCGCGGATGCCTGTGCGCGTGCCTGCTGCGGCGATGGCACCGGTGCGCGTCCTCCTTCATGTCCCACGAGAACTCAACATAGCTCACGGACCTTTCTGACCTGGGCCGGTATGCGCGCAACCAATGCGTGCGTTCCCCGTTTCGCGCGGGACCGCGGGGTACTCGCACCACTGTCACGACGTGCTCGTTCGCGGGCGCGCGTGCCTGTTTCGCCGACGCGAGGGAGAGGGTTTTCATGAGCGTGCAACAACTGCCCGCGTCAACGGTTCACGTGATGCTCGGGGACTGTTCCGCGGCCGATGCCCAAAGCGTGCTCGGTGTCCTGTGCGGCCGCTTCGCCGCGGACCGGGAAGGGGCGGACCAGCCCCACGAGTCCGAGAGCGGCAGGCCGACGGTGTGGACCGTGCTGTTCGACACCGCCGGTGATCCCAGCGGCAGGGCCGGGCCTGTCGTGGAACTTTCGGGGCAGCCGATCGTGGAGGCACAGGGTGGCCCCCGGGCGACACAGCGTCTGCGGGAGGCTCTCGGTGCCGCCTTCTCCGTGCACGAGCTGGGCACGGAGGCCGGTGACCAGGAGGTTCAGATGAGGTTGCGACTGGATTCGAGTACGGCGCACGAGACGCGGTCCGTGTGAACGCCGGGTCGGTGGCCCGCGACGGAGAGATCGGCGCCCGCCGTGCGGCGACCGGCTCCGCCCGTGACGGCGCGGCCCGCGCGGGGCTGGTCGCCCGTGGGGTGATCTACGCCCTGGTCGGCCTGCTGGCCCTGCGTATCGCCTTCGGCGACAGCGGCGGGCGGCAGGCGGACCGGGGCGGTGCCCTTCAGGAGATCGCCACGAAGCCGTTCGGCGCGGCCCTGCTGTGGGCTCTCGGCGCCGGGCTCGTGGGCATGGCGCTGTGGCGGCTGTCCGAGGCGTTGTTCGGCGCCGCCGGACAGGACGGCGGCAAGGCGGGCAAGCGCCTGATGTCGGCCGGGCGGTGCGTGTTCTACGGATTCGTCGCCTACTCCGTGCTGGCCTTCGCGGCCGGCTCGCGCGGCAGCGGTTCGGGCGACCGGCAGTCCCGGGACGTCACGGCCAAGGCACTGGGCATGCCCGGTGGCCAGTGGATCGTCGGTGCCGCCGGGGCGGGTCTGGTCGTCGCCGGCGTCTGGATCGGCGCCCGGGCCGTGATGCGCAAGTACCACAAGCACCTCAAGCTCGGTGAGATGTCGCGGCGGGCCCGGGCGGCTGTCGACACGGCGGGAGTCGGCGGCGGGGCCGCGCGCGGTGTGGTGTTCGCGGCGGCGGGTGCCTTCGCCGTCCGGGCCGCCGTGGAGTACCGGCCCGACCAGGCCAAGGGGATGGACGGCACGCTGCGGTCCTTCGCCGGAACGCCGATGGGCCCGTGGCTGCTGGCCTGCGTCGCCGCCGGCCTCGTCCTGTTCGGGCTGTTCTCGTTCGCGATGGCACGGTGGCGCAGGGTGTGAGGCACCGGACGGGCCGGGTCGCGTGTCCGGCCGGCGCCGCGAGGGTGCCTCCGCCGCCGCGCGACGGAGGCACCCCGAGGTGGAACGCTCAGGGCTGCGCGGTGAGCGCGAAGCTCTGGGCGGCCGACCCGTCACAACCGCGCTGGGTGAGCTGCACGCTGTTCGCGGCGGATGCCGCCGCGCTCAGGCACTTGCCGCTGTGCCGGGCGACGAAGTGATAGCGCCCGCTGCTCTCCTTCACCGGCTGCCACTGCTGGTTCTGGCCGTTCGACCAACTCCACAGCTGCAGCGGCGCGTTGTCGGCCGTCGAACGGCCGGTGACATCGACGACCTGCTGAGGATTCATCCGCAGCGCGATCCGCGTGTAGCCGCTGTCCGTCGAACGGAACTGGAACTGCTGCGCCTGTGTGCCGTTGCAGGCGTACTGCTGGACCGCGGTCCCGTTCGCCGTGCCGGCCGAACGGGCGTCCACGCAGGTGCCGTTGCCCGAACCGGCCAGGGAGTACCAGGCGGTCTCCGAGATCGGGTCCGCCGGTGGCACCGGTGTGTCCGCCCCGCCGAGCCACTTGAGCCCGTCCAGCAGGAACCGGTTCTGGGCCGTACTGGCGAACGTCGACGACAGCGTGGTGTTCGTCGCGTAGTCCATCGCGTTGTGACCGAAGTTCGCGTACAGCATCCGGTACTTCGTGTTGGTCCACAGAACCGGGTAATAACCGCTGTACCAGGTCTGGTTCGGGTCCGTGCCCAGCGGGAAGCTGCTCGGGTCGACCGAGGCGAGGACGCGGATGTCCGGGTTCTGCCGCAGGTCGTTCGACCAGCTGTACCACTCGCTGACCGACGAGGTGAACGTGGCCGGCAGGTTCGCGGTGGAGGGGTGCGTCCGGTCCTCGGCCTTCAGGACGGCGGTCGTCGGCCCCCAGGTGTTGGACTTGAAGTTCCCGCTGCCCAGGAACTGGTCGTGGTACCAGGGCCAGCTCTGCGCGTCGGTGGTGAAGGCGGAGACATGGAAGCCCATCCAGCCGCCACCGGCGCGCATGTACTGCTCGAAACCGGTGCGTTGGGCCGCGGTCTGCGGGAGGTCGTCGAGGAACAGGACGACCTGGTACGCGTTCACGCCCCCGTTGCCGAGCAGGTCCCAGTTGTTGCTGGCCGTGTAGGTGAAGCCGTTCGCCGCGGCCTGCTTGGGGAACCAGTCGTTGGCCTCGTGGACGAAACTGATGTGGGCCGCGTCCCAGGTGCCGTTGTAGAGGGCGAGCACCTTGAACGGGGCCGCCGTGGCGCTCGCGTGCGCGGCCGGCGGAGCGGCGAGGCCGAGCAGGGTCGCCAGCAGGACGAGGACCCGCAGGACACCGCGCGCCGGTGGGGACTGGCTGATGCGCATCCGGTTCTCCTTCCCGTACGTGTCAGGGGTGGTGGTCACGGGTAGCTGACGAGGTTCGCGACGTTGGTGGAGGAGTTGGACGGGCCGCCCCGGTCGTTGACGACGTGCCGGATGGTGCCCGTGCCGCCGAGGGAGACGGTCACCATGTCCTTGAAGCGCACGCCGGCGTTGACGGGCGCCTCGATGGCGCGCTCCGCGGCGACGCCGGGGTTGACGTTGAAGTAGCAGTAGCTGCCGAAGCCGTACACCTCGTGGCTGGTCACGGAGGGCGCGACCTTGTAGGCGGCGTAGCCCTGCGTCGAACCGTTCATCCACGCCGCCTGGCTGGGCGGGTCGTAGGGCATCTCGTTCTGGTAGAAGTACGTGCGGCCGCCGTTGCCGTTCCAGACGGTCTGGTACTTCTGGTAGTGCTCGACGAACAGGCCGTACATGGTCACGTCGTCGCCGTTCACGACCAGGCCGGTGTCGGCCGTGTTGCTGGTCCAGCCGACCCCGCCGCCGTGGTCCGCGCGCCACAGCCACAGGTGGTCGCCGATGACGTCGTCGCTGTTGACGGTCAGGCTGGTGGTGGCCTTGCCGACGCCCGCGCCGCCGACGCGGAAGAACACGTCGTGCAGGGAGCTCGGGTCCGCGCTGTGGTCCGCGGAGGAGCCGCTCGGTCCCATCTCCAGCAGTTGCGCGGAGTTGGTGGTGCCCGCGTCGATCAGCAGCCCGGCGAGCCGGACGCCGTTCACGTCGGCGACCGTCATGGCGGTGATGCCGTTGTCGGGGACGAGGGTGGCCAGACCGAGGCCCAGGACCACGGTGCCGGCCCGGGTGACCCTGAGCGTCTGGTCGAGGTGGTAGACGCCCGGCGTCACCAGCAGGTTCTTGCCCTGGGCCAGCGCGTCGTTCAGCTGGGCCGCCGTCGCGCCCGGCTTCACCACGAAGAAGTCGGACAGCGGCAGGGACGAGCCCGCAGGAGTGCCCGAACTCCATGTCGTACCGGTGGAGTTGGTGCGTACGGACGGGACGAAAACCTTCCAGGCGCCCGCCGCGTCGACGTACAGGAAGGGCTTCTCGCGGGAGACCGGTGTCTGGCCCACCGTCGTGTACGGAGGGTTCGGGAAACTGTTCGCGGGGGCGTTCTTCGCGCCGACGAACACCATGTTCCAGTTGGAGCCGGTCCAGTTCGACCATTCGGTGTTGCGCGACAGCCACTGCTGCTGCGAACCGGAGTTGACCTGGCCGTCGATCTTCGTGTCGGCCATGTAGCCGCCGCTGGACCAGCCGCCGTCGTCCAGCGCCAGGTTGCCGCGCAGATGCATGCGCCGGTAGGGCGCCGCCTGCGACACCGCCCAGCGGTCCGTGCCGGACGGGGGAGTCACCGACAGGTTCTCCGCCGAACGCCAGAAGTTCTGGGTCGCGTTGCCCTGGAACCAGTCCGCCTCCGCGTGCACCGCGCCCCGGATGTTCACGTCGTCGGGGGACAGACCGAGGCCCGCGACCTGGGTGTAGAAGCCGACGTTCGCGTCGGCGCTGTAGGTGCCGGGCTTGAAGAGGAAGGCCTTGCGGGCGGTGCCGAACTGGTTGGTCTGCTGCTGGGAGAAGGCCGCGTCGAGGCTGCTCTGGATGGTCGCGGCCGGGGTCGACGGGTCGAAGACGGTGACGTTCGGGCCCAGGTCCGGTGTCCCCGGGGGCTGTTGCGTGTCCACCGCGTTGACAAGGAAGGACTGGGCCGCCGTGCCGTTGCAGGTGTACTGCTGGAGCTGCACGCTGTCGGCGGTGGAGGCACTCGGTACGTCGAGGCACTTGCCGCTGCCCCGGTTCACGAAGTGGTAGGCGCCGCCGGCCTCCGCCACGGCCTGCCACTGCTGGTTGGTGCCGCCGCCGTACGCCCACAGCTGGACGGCCGCGCCGTCCGCGGCCGAGACGTCGGTGACGTCCCAGGCCTTGGTGGCGTCGGCCCGGCTGTCGACCTGGGAGTACCCGCCCGACGTGGCGGCGAACTGCCACTGCTGGGCCTGGCTGCTGTTGCAGGCGTACTGCTGGACCGCCGTGCCGTTCGCCGTCGCGGCGGCGCGGGCGTCGACACACTTGCCGCTGCCGGCGTTGACGACGGTCGCCCAGCCCGTCGGCACCGCGGCCGCCTGCGCGAGTGCGTCGTTCCGGGCGGCGGCGCTCTGCGCGGTGGCCGTCAGGCCCGGCACCGCCGTCGCCACGAGCGCGGTCACCGTGAGCAGCCTGGCCGCTCGACGGCGCCCGGATTCTCTTCGGGACCCGGACAGGGGGAATCTGGACATGCTGGACACTCCTGGACTGGTGGGGGGTTCATGTCCGTGAACATCGAATGCATTCATGGAGTTGTGGTGATCGGTGAACCTAAAGGTCTGCACCAAAGACGTCAAGACATGAAGCAAAGAACCCTCTCAAATGGCCAGTCCTCAAACGGAGTTGAAGAGGTCTTGGCCGGAGAGCCCCTGAACTCGGCTCTGTGGCAGTCCTGTTCACCGGCGAGATGTGACGTGTTGCCGCTTCGTCGGGCGATTCACTTCTTGAAGGCTCGTCACATGGCGGAGATCCGGCGCAGGGGTGCGATCAGGTGGTGGACCACTTGAGATGGACCGCGGTCTCGTGGAATCCGAGCCCCCGGTAGAAGGCGGCCGCCCTGCGGGTCGGCACGGTCACCTCGACGTCGTTCGCCTCTCGGGCCCTCGTCTGCGCGGCCCGGATCAGCGCGGAACCTGTACCGCGGCCGCGTACGGGTGCGTCCACGGTGAGCTCCAGCAGTTCGAGGACCGTTCCCCCGGCGAAAAGGGTCGGCAGGCGCAGCGCGAGCAGATACCCCACCACGCGCGCGTCCTGCTCGGCGACCAGGAACTCGGCTCTGCCCCCTGCGGCGGCCTCGATGACTCCGGGGAACGTGACGTCGTCGAAGACCGTCCGGTCGGGCCGGTGGCTCGTCACGAACCCGCTCAGCAGACGGTAGATGTCTTCGGCGTCCGCGGCTGCGGCGTCGCGGACGGTCATGCGGGTTCGTCCTCCGGGAGTCCGGCGATCCGCGCCGTGGCGGCAGCCGGGACGGCGGCCGTCAGCTCCGCCGCCTCGATCACGATGCCGCCACCGGGCCGACCGCTGCCGCGGTGCGCCAGGCCCAGGCCGCCGACCGCCTCGTCGAACACGACCGTCGCGGTCCGGTCCGCGGACACGGGCCACACCCCGCCCGCACCGGTTCGAAGGCCGGTTACGGACGAGCCCCAGCCGCGGTGCCGCCCTGCGGCGGCGGTGCGTCAGCCCTGTGCGGTGTCGTCGCCCGCCTGCCCGGAGCCCTCGGCCGCGCCCGCCTTCTCGCGCATCTTGCGCACCAGCTCCGCCTTCTGGTCGGCCGCGACCCGGCGGTCGAGGTTGCGGTGCGGACCGTTGTTCTGCCGTTCGGCGCGGGACAGCCTCTTGCGTTTGCCGCCGCCCATGCCCACGGGGTTGTTGATGTTCTTGCTCACGGTCACGGGTTCTCCCGGTAATGAAGTGATCTACGGATTCGGCGGTGGGGACGGGCGGCGCCGTCGAAGAACGTCAGCGGGGGTCCATCACGCTCTCACTCGTAGATCGGCGTCTGGAAGAACATGGCAAAGACGTTACCCGGTTCCGTCGGCCCCGCACACCAGCCTTTCGCCGCCCCGGCGCCGGCCGGGTGTCCGGCGAGTGCCCGGGGCCGGCCGTTTCCTTCCGGGAACATGCTGGACACCCCTGAACTCGGTTCTGCTCGAGCGGCAGTTGCGGGCCGGCGTTCCCGGTGTGGGGTTCCTTACAAGGTGATGACATGGTGGCGAACCACACCCGCCTCACCCGCATCTCAGGGCACTCTGGTTCCGGGTCGGTGACTCCTGTCCTGGAGAGGCACGGAAATCCGCCGGCCACCGCGCCGACCGGCACCGCCGGTTCGTGTCCCGCGGCAAGGGAAGCGGCTGCCGCGGAACAGCGCCCCGGAGCACCTCCGGGGCGCCGTGCGTGTTCCGCGACGGGCTCAGGGTCCCGGCCGCGCCGCCCCTCGGCGGTGCGCCGGAGCCGGACGGTTGCTCCGCCCGGGGGGCCCGGCTACTTCCAACGGCCGAGCGCGGCGAGTCCGCCGTCGCCGGCCTCCGGCGGGAGTGATTGCCTCGGTGGGGGACCGCCGATCCCGGAGCCGGCCCGTCCGCGGCGGACGGGCCCGTCCACCTCCGAAGGCACCGGCGCCGTCCCGGGCGGCCACGCCCAGGACGGGACGACACCCTCCGGTCCCCGATGACCGGCAGGGAGACAGCCGTGACGGAGAACCAGATCTTCCAGGGCCTCGGCCTGATCGCCGTCCTGGCCGTCGGATCCCAGATCGTGGCGAGCCGGCTGCGGATCCCCGCCCTGATCGTCCTGCTGCCGGTCGGCTTCACGGCGGGCGCGCTGACCGACATCGTCGACCCCGACAAACTGCTCGGGGACGCCTTCTCCCCGATGGTCTCGCTCGCCGTCGCGGTGATCCTCTACGAAGCCGGGCTCGGCCTGGACATCAGCAGGCTGCACGGACACATGCACCGGGTCGTGGCACGACTGATCTGGATCGGCGTCCTGATCACCTGGGGGGCCGCCGCCGTTCTCGCGGTGCCGCTGCTGGGCATGTCGAAGAGTTCGGCGGTCATGCTCGGCGTGATCCTCGTCGTCTCTGGGCCCACCGTCGTCGGCCCGCTGCTCCACTTCGTGCGGCCGACCGAGCGGATCCAGCGCATCCTGATCTGGGAGGGGTCGCTGATCGACCCGGTCGGCGGCATCCTCGGCGCGCTCGTGTTCCACGCGGTCGTCGCCGACGACAGCAACGGTCTGCCCGGCAAGATCGGTCAGTTCGCGGCGAGTTCGGCCGTCGGACTGGCCGGAGGCGTGGTGGGCGCCGCCGTCCTGTGGCTCCTCCTCGGCCGGCTCCACCTGGGCGAGGTTCTGGGGACGACGGCGCAGCTCGCCGCCGCGGTGGGCATGGCGGCCCTCTGCGACGCGATCCGGGACGACACCGGGCTCATCGCCGCGGTCGTGATGGGGATGGCCCTCGCCAATCTGCCGGGCGTCTCCCTCCCGGCACGCCGCCCCTTTCTGGAGACCCTGGTCTCGCTGATCATCGGGCTGCTGTTCATCTCGATCTCGGCCACGGTCACCCCGGCGTCCCTGCGGGGCGTCGTCCTGCCCACGCTCGCTCTCGTCGCCGCTCTGGTCCTGGTGGTCAGACCACTGGTCGCGCTGCTGTCGACCGTGCGCACGGACCTGACCCGCGGCGAGCGGGCGTTCCTCGGCTGGATGGCACCGCGCGGAATCGTCGCCGCGTCCACCGCCTCGACCTTCTCCGCCACGCTCGTCGCCGACCACGTCGGGGGCGCCCAGAAGATCCTGCCCGCCACCTTCCTGGTGATCGTCGCCACGGTGACGCTGTACGGGCTGAGCGCGCACCCCGTGGCCCGGCGCCTCGGCGTGCTGCGCCCGGCCCGGGCCCGTCCACTGCTCGTGGGCGGCGACCCCTGGGCGATCGACCTGGGCCGCGCGCTGCGCTCCGCCGGCCTGGACGTGCTGATGTGGGCCGGACGGGAGGAGCAGCGCGACCTGATCCGGGACGCCGGACTGGGCCTGGCGCCGGGTGAGCTGCTGGCGGCGGCCACCGGCGAGGGAGCCGAGCTCGAAGGCATCACCGGCGTTCTGCTGCTCACCGAGGAGGACGACTTCAACGCGCTGGCCTCGGAGACCCTGCGCGGCGCGGTCGACGGGTTCGTGCACCGGCTGGGGCCGCCCGGCCTGAGCCATGGAGTGGTGGCCCCCTACACGACCGGGGACACCCTGTTCGGGGCCGGCCTGAGCAGACCGGAACTGGCCCGTCGCTACGAGGACGGCGCCCGGATCGTCTCCCGCCCGGCCGGGAACGGCATCCCGGACGGACACGCGCTGCTGTTCCTCGTGCGTCCCGACGGCCGGCTGGACCCGGTCACCGACACCCGTACCCCGCTGCCGGGGGCCCGGGACACCGCGATCCTGCTCGGTCCGGTCCGGACACGGGGCCCGGTGCGGGCTGGCTGACGGCGCCCGGCACGGCGTCCCGGCGCGCGAGGACCCGCTCCTTCCCTCCGACACCAACGGTCCAGCGCGGATTGCGGTCCGCCCGCCGGATGGATCTCATGGTTTCCATGCAGCGACAAGCTTCCGAGCCCGACGACCTCGTACCGCCGATGGAACGCTCGCACTGGGTGGCCTTCGCCGGGATCCTGCTGATGGTCAGCGCTCTGTTCAACCTGCTCACCGGCTTCGTGGCGGTCTTCAACCACGGCTACTACTCGAAGGTGTACTCCCAGGGCAACCGGTTGCTGATCCTCAACTACACGGCCTGGGGCTGGATCTTCGTCGCCGTCGGCATCGTTATGGCCGTGCTGAGTCTCGGTGTGCTCGTGGGATCCAGGGGAGCGCGGCTGGCGGGTATCTGCCTGGCCGTGTTCGGCCTGGTCGCGCAGATGATCTTTCTGCCGGTCTACCCGTGGTGGTCGCTGTTCACGATGCTCGTCTCCCTGCTGGTCATCTACGGCCTGCTGGCGGAGCCGAAGCATGTGCACGGGGTGCGGGTGTAGCGGGCCCGGGTCCTCGTTCAGCCGCGTTGCCGGTCGAGTGCCTCGTCGAGCGTGGTGGCGGCCATGATCAGCGACAGATGGGTGAACGCCTGCGGGAAGTTGCCCAGTTGCTCGCCGCTGGGGCCCACCTCCTCCGCGAAGAGGCCGACGTGGTTGGCGTACGTATGCATCTTCTCGAACGTGTAGCGGGCCTCGGCCAGCCTGCCGGAGCGGGCCAGCGCGTCGACGTACAGGAAGGTGCACAGACTGAAGGTGCCCTCCGAGCCGCGCAGGCCGTCCGGGGAGGCGGCGGGGTCGTAGCGGTGGACGAGGCTGTCGGAGACCAGCGTGCGGCCCATCGCGTCGAGCGTCGACAGCCAGGTCGGGTCCTTCGGGCCCAGGAAGCCGACCCGGGGGACGAGCAGGAGCGAGGCGTCCAGGACGCCGCCGTCGTAGTGCTGGACGTACGCCTTCTCCCGCTCGTTCCAGCCGCGGTCCATCACCTGCTCGAGGATCGTGTCCCGCGCCCGGGTCCACAGCGCGGTGTCCGCCGGCCGGCTCCAGTCGCGGGCCAGCCGCAGACCGCGGTTGAACGCGGCCCAGCACATCACGCGGCTGTACGTGAAGTCCTTGCGTCCGCCGCGGGTCTCCCAGATGCCCTCGTCGGGGCGGTCCCAGTTGTCGGCGAGCCAGTCCAGGGTGCGGGAGACGGCCTTCCATCCCGCGTAGTCGGCCTGGACGACGAGCTCACGCCCCTCCGAGATGCCGTAGAGGGCCTCGCCGTAGATGTCGAGCTGGAGCTGGTCGGAGGCGGCGTTGCCGACCCGTACGGGGAAGGAGCCGCGGTAGCCCTCGAAGTGCTCCAGGATCTCCTCGCCCGGCAGGGGCGTGCCGTCCACCCTGTACATGATCCGGAGCGCTTCGCCTTCCTGGCCCAGGCGTTCCACCAGCCGTTCGCGCAACCAGTGGGTGAACGCCGTCGCCTCCTCGGCGAACCCGAGGTCGATCAGGGCGCGCAGCGACAGGGATCCGTCCCGTACCCAGGTGTAGCGGTAGTCCCAGTTGCGTTCGCCGCCGATCTGTTCCGGCAGTCCCATGGTGGCCGCCGCGACCGGGGCGCCGGTGGGCGCGTAGGTGAGGAGCTTGAGGGTGATCGCGGAGCGGTGCACCATGTCGGGCCAGCGGCCCCGGTACCTGGAGTTCCGTACCCAGCCCTGCCAGAAGTCGAGGGTCCGCGCCAGGTTCTCCTCGGCCTCCGGCACGGTGGGCGGCGGCGGTGCCGTGGCGTCCGGGCCGTCCACGGTGAACACGGCCGCCGCCGTCTCACCGGCCTTCAGGGTGACCGTGCCGCGGACGTCCCGGCCGTCCCGCTCCAGGGGGAAGGTGCTCTGGAGGAACGCGCTGATCCCCGGGCCGCGGAACGCGGCGCCGTCGGGACCGAGGGTGAGTTCGTGACCGGCCCGCCCGTAGTCGAGGCGCGGACGGCACTCCAGGGCGAACTCCATCGTTCCCCGCACCGTCCGCACGGTACGGACGAGGCGGTGCCGGGCGGAAGCGGTCCCGGAGCGGTCGGGCGGCATCCAGTCGAGGACCTCGCCCACCCCGTCGGGTGACATGAACCGGGTCACGAGCACCGCCGTGTCCGGGTAGTAGAGCTGCTTCCAGGTGCCCTTCGGGCCGGAGGGCGCCAGCCGGAAGAAGCCGCCGCGGTCGTGGTCGAGCAGCGCGGCGAAGATGCTGGGGGAGTCGAAGCGCGGGGCGGCGAACCAGTCCACGACGCCCTTGGCGGAGACCAGGGCGGAGCACTGGAGATCCCCCACCAGGCCGTGGTCGGCGATGGGCGGATAGCGGTCCATGGCGATCCAATCTCGAGGATCCAGGCATCTTCACTATCCGACATGCCGCTCATGTGTGCTTGTTCGCCCTGGAGGAGGCCCGCGACACGGGCGGTGACACGACCCGTCGGGCCTGTCGGACCCGTCGGCCTGGCGTTCACCGGACGTGTCGCGCGGACGGGTGCCGGCCGGCCCGGCGCGCGATCCGCCGGCCTCGACGGCCCAGCCGTCGCGCGAGGACGCGCGGAGCGGGAACGTCCGGTCCGGTCCGGGGGAGGTGACAGACTGGCGCCATGGACGAGCGCGCATTCGACAGGTCGGGCCAGCATGCTTCCGTCATCGGTCTGGGCACCTGGCAACTGGGGGCCGACTGGGGCGAGGTGAGCGAGAAGGACGCCCTGGCCGTGCTGGAGACGGCGGCGGAGACGGGGGTGACCTTCTTCGACACCGCCGATGTGTACGGCGACGGGCGGAGCGAGGAGACCATCGCCGGCTTCCTGCGCGGCCGGCCGGACCTGCACGTCATGGTCGCCACCAAGATGGGCCGCCGTGTCGACCAGATCCCGGAGAACTACGTCCTCGACAACTTCCGTGCCTGGAACGACCGTTCCCGCCGCAACCTCGGGGTCGACCGCCTCGACCTGGTGCAGCTCCACTGCCCGCCGACATCCGTGTACTCCTCGGACGCGGTGTACGACGCCCTCGACACCATGGTCGAGGAGGAGCGGATCGCGGCGTACGGGGTGAGCGTCGAGACGTGCGACGAGGCACTGGCCGCCATCGCCCGTCCGAACGTGGCGAGCGTCCAGATCATCCTCAACGCCTTCCGCATGAAGCCCCTGCGCCAGGTCCTGCCGGCGGCCCGGGAGGCGGGCGTCGGCATCATCGCGCGGGTCCCGCTGGCCTCCGGGCTGCTCTCCGGCAAGTACACGAAGGACACGGTCTTCGCCGCCGACGACCACCGGACGTACAACCGCCACGGCGAGGCCTTCGACCAGGGCGAGACCTTCTCCGGGGTCGACTTCGCGACGGGCGTGGAGGCGGCGGCCGAGTTCTCCGCCCTCGCCCCCGAGGGGTACACGCCGGCCCAGCTGGCCCTGCGCTGGATCGTCGCCCAGCCCGGCGTCACCACCGTCATCCCGGGAGCCCGGTCGCCCGAACAGGCCCGCGCCAACGCGGAGGCCGCGAAGCTGCCGGAGCTGTCCCGGGTGACGCTGGACGCCGTCGACGAGCTCTACGAGCGGCGGATCAAGGAGCAGGTGGAGAGCCGCTGGTGACACCGGCGCGGGACCCGCGGTCGCACCGCACCGGGTTCCCCGGAGCCCCGCGCCACCGGGTCCCGCGCCGCCCGGGCCACACGGTCCCGCCATCGGTTCCCGCGTCTCAGCCCCCGGAAGGCCGCACCGCGTCGAGCGCGTCGAGCCGGCGGTCGTGCACCCGGCTGAGCACCAGTACCGAGACGGTCGCGCCGATCAGGGCGCAGAACATGTCCCACTGGGTGTCCCACACATCGCCCTGGGTCGCCAGGAAGGCGTCCGCTCCGTGCCCGCCGATCACCGCGGCCGCCCACTCGAACATCTCGAAGAGGGCGCTGAAGGCGAGACACGCGCACACGGTCAGGGGTGCCAGCCACCTGCTGCCGCGCAGCGGTGACGTCCTGCTGAGCAGCTCCCGCACCAGGACGGCCGGTACGAAGCC
The DNA here is from genome assembly GCF_042888945.1 of Streptomyces sp. NPDC002698. NCBI lineage: Bacteria > Bacillati > Actinomycetota > Actinomycetes > Kitasatosporales > Streptomycetaceae > Streptomyces > Streptomyces sp. NPDC002698. The sequence goes on along the minus strand of NZ_JBIAQM010000002.1, from coordinate 399,026 downwards.
CTGCATGAGGTGTCCGAACCGGTCGTACGGATTGCGGTCGAGCCCGAACGCGTCGCGCGCCCAGTCGCCCAACGGCACCTGCGCGTAGGTGTAATGGCCGCCCACCGCGAGCACCAGCGCATGCGCCGCGAGGAGGCAGTACAGCAGGCTCGTCAGCGGGAACCGCCGTCGGCCGAGCACCACCAGCGGCAGCCCCACGAGCACCCACACGGTCTCCAGCAGCCAGGTCATCGGGTCGTGCGCGTGCCACGCGGAGAGCGCCATGCCCGTCACGACCACCGCCAGGAGCACGGCCGGGAGGGCCTTGCGCGGGGCGCGCTCGGGGAAGGCGGGGTGCGGACCGGGTGGCGCGACGGCTGATCCGGGCATGGCGGGCTCCTTCGTCCAGGTGGCCCCATGGTGGTGGAGGGCCGGGGAGGGTGGCATGAGTACGGGTACTCACCCGGGCCTGTGACCCGGATGCTCACCCGTGGCGATCCGGGCCTGTGACCCGGGTGCGCACGGGCGCGCCGCAGAGTCCGGTCGACCTGGTGGACCAGTACCGGGGCGAGGCCGACTGCCGTACGGAGATGCTGACATGACAGCTCGTCAGGCCGGTCGCCGCTCCGGCTGTCCACCGCGGTGACCGCCGGGAGCGGCCGGCGGCCCTCCGGGGTGACCGCGCGGCCGTGGGGGAACGCCCGTTCCCGCAGGGCCACTTGGCCCGTTCACTCCCCGCCGGCCGCCCCGCGCAGTGCCGCGATGGCCGTACCGATCGCCTGCTGGAGCTCCTCCAGGCGCTGCACCATGTCGTCCTCGTAGATGTCGTCGGCGTCGTCGAAGGTCAGCTCCTCGAACACCTTCGTGGCCTTCTGGAGGCTGCTGTAGAACTTCGTCCGGCGTTCCTGGACGCGCAGTTCGGGGTCCGCCTCCACCGTCTCGACGACGAGGTTCTTCATCGTGTCGTACGCCTCGGCGGCCCACTCGCCCGCGTCCTCGCCCTCGTCGAGCTCGTCGAGGAGGGACAGGTGCCGTTCGGCCTCGGAGCGCAGTTCCGCCGGAGCGTCCAGCGTCTGTCCGGCCGGCGTCCTGATCTGGCCCTTCTCCGCGATCTGGCGCACGTAGCCGATGCGGTCGGCCGCCCTGTTCTCGGTGGCCACCGCCTTCTTCAGCTCGTCCGTGCGGGCGATGTCGCGGGCCAACTCGGTCTGGAGCGCCGGGTCTTCCTTCACCCGGTCGAGGAGCGCGGCCCGCGCCGCCTTCGCCGTGGAGGGGTCGGCGAGGATCGCGGCCCGCAGCGCGGTCGGGTTCTCGGCCACCTCCAGGGCCTTGGTGGGACGGATGCCCTCGGCCTCGGCGGCCCCGGTGATGGCGGCGCCGCGCTCCGAGGAGGCACTGGAGCGGGCGGCGTAGTAGGCCGACCAGGCGTCCCCGTCCGGCAGTTCGACGTCCGCGCCGGGCGGCAGGGCCTCGAAATGAGGGACCAGACCGTCGTCGGCGGCCCTGTCCCAGGCCTTGTAGTAGCGCATGACCCGCTCGGGCGAGCAGCCGGCCAGCTCCGCGAACTCCTTCGCGGACACCTTCTGCGTGTCCTCGGCGGACTGCCCGCCCGGACGGACGCTGCGCGCCACCTTCAGCGCGAAGGCCCAGCCACCGTTTCGCGCGTAGGCGCCGAAGTCATGCGCGTCGCGCTCGATGAGGCCGGGAACCCCGGTCTGCGTGGCGTCGTCTTTTGACGAGGTGATGGCTGCGGTCACCGGGAACTCTCCTGGGGTGGTGGGGCGTTGATGTCACAGAGGATGAAGCTATGGCCTAAGGTCTGCGTGGAATCAAGGAGACACGCGGAGACCGTGACCACGGCGGACACTCCAGTAAATCCGAAATGTGCAAGCCAGAAACGACGCGATGTGATGACCTTCACCCCGATGTGGCAGAAAGTGATGAATTCCTTACGGCCGTGTCACGTACGGGTGTGTATTGGCCATCGCGCGACCGCGGGAGGATCTTTCGTGCGACCGTTCACTCTCAACTACGCCCGGCCCTCAGGGCAGTCGGCCGCTGTACCCCCGTACCACTTCGACGTGTCCCTGCAACTGAACGTGCTGCCCGACGGCCGTCCGGCCGTCAGTGACCGCGCGCTGCTGATGGCGACCGGCACCACGACCTCGACGGCCGGTTCTCAGACGCACTTCGACGACTGACGGATGCCGCGCGCATGACGGTTCTCATACTCACGGCCGAACAGGACGTCACCGCCGACATGGTGGTGGCCAGACTGCATGAGCGCGGTGTGCCCATGGTGCGCCTCGATCCCGCCGACGTGCCCGGCAAGGCGGTGCTGTCAGCCGACTACGCCCACGGTGACTTCGACGGCTATCTGTCGGTCAACGGCCATGTGCTCAGCATGGGAGGCCTGCGTTCCGTGTGGGTGCGCAGGCCGGGCGAGCCCGCGGCCCATGCCGCGGAACCCTCCGCATGGCTCACCGCCGAGACCAGGCAGGCCCTGTTCGGCATGCTCTACTCCGCCTCGACCCGCTGGATGAACCACCCGCGTCGTGCCGAGCAGGCCCGGCACAAGCCCTGGCAGCTCAGGGTGGCGCACAGCAGTGGGTTCGCCGTGCCGCCCACCGTCATCACGACCGCTCCCCGGGTGGCACAGCAGTTCGTGGAGGAGCACGGGGACGTGGTGGTGAAATCGGCCTCGGGGCCTCCGCCGGGTGAGCCTCCGGCGGCCCTGCCCACCACGCTGGTCGGACCCGGCACGGACTTCTCCGGCGTGGCGGCCGGTCCCGCCCTGCTCCAGCGCTACATTCCCCGACGTGCCGACATCCGGCTCACCGGCATCGGCACCCGGCTGTTCGCCGCCCGCAAGGCCGCCGAGCCCGGTCAGGTCGACGGCCGGTTCGGCGAGACGGACAACGGCTGGGAACCCACACCGGTGCCCCACCGCATCGCCCGCTCGGTCCACGACTACCTCGCCTTCACCGGACTCGCCTACGCGGCCTTCGACTTCGCCGAGGACGCGGACGGCATCTGGTGGTTCCTGGAGTGCAACCAGGGAGGCCAGTTCGGCTTCATCGAGCTGGAGACCGGACAGCCCATCGCCGACGAGGTCGCCGTGTGGCTGGCGCAGCGAAGGCCCGGCCTCCGTATTCCGGAAGGGCACTGACATGAACGCCCGGTGACGGCCCGTCACTCCTTCTGGCCCGTCACCGCGTTCCGGTCCGGAAGGAGTCGAAGAAGGCCTTCAGCGCCTGCCGGTTGGCGGCGGTGTCCCAGTCGTCCGCCGGGGTCGTCCAGCGCAGCGAGAAGCCCCGGCTTCCGCCGATGAGGAAACCGCGGCCGAGGGTGCGCACCCGTACGCCCTGGGACACGGAGTACCACTCCATGTCGGCGCCCTTCATGCCGCGATAGGTCACCGGCCGGATGGCGCCCACCCGTTCGTAGCCGGTGGACACGGCGCGCAGGGACGGCTCCAGGTCGCTCCAGACGGCGACCGGGTCCGGCCCGAGCTGGGTGCTGTAGGTGACGGCCAGGGTGCGCGGATCGCCGCTCGCCCCGAACGTCACCCGGTAGGCGAGATCGTCGGAGGACTGTGTCTCCACGGGTTTCCAGCCCGACGGCAGGGCGACGGCGAAGCCCTGGGGTGCCCGGTAGAGGGAGAAGCCGGACGGCAGTGCCGCGCCGGCGGTGGCCGAGGGGGAGGGGGACGGCTTCGCGGACGCCGTGGGCGTCTCCCGGCCGGCGGGCGCGCCGGTGCCGGTGGGGGGCGCGGACGGCGTCCGCGTGGCAGCCCGTGACGCCGCCGGGCCGGAAGCGGAGGCGCCGTTCCCGCCCGACGGTCCGTCCATCGAGGCGAACACCAGAGCGCCGGCGACGGTGACGGCGAGGGCCGCGCCCAGCAGAACCGGCCGGCCCACGGGCAGGCCCCCGCGGCCGCGTCCCGGCTGCCCCTTGCCCTCGCCCTCCGCACGCCCGTCGCGGTGGTCCCCGGCGGGATCGAGGAGATCGGGCAGCGGCTCCGGGGGCGTGACCTCCTCGAAGTTCTGCTGGAGGATGCGCGTCAGCGACTCCCGCACGACAGCCTCGGGCACCCGCTCCACGGGGTCCCAGCGCAGCAGGCCCAGGATGGCGGGAGCGAGCGGGCCCGCGCCGCGCGGGGCCCTGACCGGCAGCCGGTCCACCGCCCGGAGCGTGGCCTCCGCCTCGCCCCGGTCCCGTACGGCCGGCCGCCCCTCGACCAGCGCGTACATCATCGCGCCCAGCGCCCAGAGATCGGCCGCGGGTGCGCCGCCCTCGCCACGGGCCTGTTCGGGGGAGGCGTACGAGGGCGCGGTGACGCGGGGCGCGTCGGCGGACGCCGTCAGGCCGAACCCGGTCACGGTGACCGTGCCGTGCTCGTCGGACCACACCTGGCTCGGGCCGAGTTCGCGGTGCACGACTCCCTCGCGGTGCGCGGCGGTGAGGACGTCGAGGACGCCGAGCCCGATTCCGGCGGCCCGCACATGATCGACGGGACCGTGCAGGAGGAGTTCGGACAGCGGGGCACCCGGAGGCCGCTCCGTGACGGTCCACAGGAAGCCCGGCTCCTCGACCACGTCGAGGACCGCGGCCACCCCTCCGTGGCAGGCCGGCCCGAGGATCTTGGCCGTACGCAGGATCCGGTCGGCGGCGGGCTCCGGCGTCTCCTCGCCTTCGTGCCCGGCGGCACGCGACCGGGTCAGGACGACGGGCCGTCCGAAGGCGGTGTCCTCGCCGTGCCACAGGACCCGGCCCTCCTCGCGCAGGAAGGCGTCGAGCATCCGGTATCTCCCGGCGATCAACTCGCCCGCGGAGTCATGCGCCTTGGCCATCGTCATCCCTCGTCGTGTACCGGACATTCGCCTTTCCCAGAAGTACGCGGGATGTGACGAAGAGTGTTCAACGGGAGACGGCTGGAGATGAGTGTTTTTACCCGGACGCCCGGCCGTCGCGCGCCCGTACGAACAGTTCAGGCCCCTGTTTCCCGCCGGTTCACCGACCGGACGTTTGGCCGGGACGGGGCTCCGGAGTGCACGGAGAACACCAACTCGCCTTTGAGCGAGGGGAGTTGTGATGTGGCTTGGAACAGGGGTGTGCCGGTGCCGCCGGGACATGGACACCGGCGGGCCGCCCGGGAAAGATGCCAGATGCACACAATGCTCCCGCCCGCCGTGTCCAGTCGTCGCCCGCCGCCCGAGCCACCCGGAGGCCGTCCGTATGAGTGTCCGACCACTGCCCCAGAGCCCGCCCGCCGAGCAGGGAGTCGACGCCTCGGGCATCACCGCGTTCCTCGACGCCGTCGAGGCCGACCCGGACATCGAACCGCACAGCCTGATGATCCTGCGCCACGGGCACCTCGTCGCCTCCGGCTGGTGGGCGCCGTACACGCCGGAGCGTCTCCAGCTCCTCTACTCGCTGAGCAAGAGTTTCACCTCCACGGCCGCCGGATTCGCCGTGGCCGAGGGGCTGCTGGACCTCGACCGGCCCGTGATCTCGTACTTCCCCGAGTTCGCGGCCGGCATCACCGATCCGCGCAGCCGCGCGATGCTCGTCCGGCACGTCGCGGCCATGGCCAGCGGCCATCTCACCGAGACCTGGGCCGACGCGCTCCGGCTCGACCGGGCCGAGACGGTACGCGGCTTCCTGCTGATCCCGCCGGACCGCGACCCCGGCACCGTCTTCGCGTACAACCAGTCCGCCACCTACACGCTCGCCACGATCCTCCAGCGCGTGACCGGTCTGTCGCTGACCGACTACCTGCGGCCCCGTCTGTTCGACCCGCTGGGCATCGGGGAGACCGACTGGACGCGGAACCGGGCCGGCCGGGAGATCGGCTTCAGCGGACTGCACGCCGCGACCGACGCGATCGCCCGGCTCGGGCAGCTCTATCTGGACGAGGGCGTCTGGGAGGGGAAGCGGCTCCTGCCGGCCTCCTGGATCGCGGAGGCGACCCGCGCGCACGTCGCGAACGCCGACGGCACTCCCGAGGGCGCCCGGTCGGACTGGCAGCAGGGCTACGGACTCCAGTTCTGGCGGGGACGGCACGGATACCGCGGCGACGGGGCGTTCGGACAGTTCTGCGTCGTACTGCCCGAACACGACGCCGTGATCGCGACGACCGCGGCGACCGACCGGATGCAGGAACTGCTGGACCTGATGTGGCGGCATCTGCTGCCCGCGTTCGGGCCGGCACCGCTGCCGGCCGCGGGCGAGCGCGACGAGGCGCTGCGCCGACGGCTCGCCCGGCTCGCCCTGCCGCCCGTCGAGGCCGCGGCCGGGCCCACGGAGCCCCGGGGCGTCTGGTCGCGGGCGGGGTTCGTTCCCGCCGGAGGCGTCTGCGCGGCCCAGCGGACCCTGACGGGCGTGACCGTCGACGAGGACGACCAGGGCACCCGTGTCACCCTGGCCGAGGGGGACCGGCGACTGGAGCTGCGGATCGGAGGAACCGGCTGGAGCGTCGATCCCGGCCCGACGCCGACGGCGGTGAGCGGCGGCTGGACCGCCCCGGGCACCCTGCGCGTCGACGTGCTCTTCCTGGAGACCCCGCACCGGCTGACCGTGGAGTGCGTCCTCGCCGATCGCACCTTCACCGCCCGCTGGCACACGACCCCGCTCCACATCCGCTCCCTGGAGTCCCTCCGGGCACCGTCGCGACAGCCGTCAACCGGACCCCGGAAAACGCCACACCTCGCCACCCCTTCCGCCACGTAGAAATATCCATCACCATGCATATGCCGAGGTCCTGACGGGCGGAGGGAACCGGAACCGACTCCGGGGTGACGCATGACGAACCTGATGTGGACGCGGAGCGTGGAGTGGCTGGCGGCGGCCGCCACGAATCCGAGGGCGTGCAAACGCCAGTGGGACCAGGGGAGCGGTGGCGTGCTTCTGGAGGCCGGGCGCTACTGGGACGTGCTGAGCGTGCCCGAACAGCTCGGCCTGCTCGCCCTCGACATCCTGTGGTCCGACCCGGTCCAGGTACCGGGGCCCACGCTGGTCGACTGCGCGGCGCAGCGCGTGGGCTTCTTCCTTCCGCCCGACCCCGCGAGCCGGTGGGAGGGGTCGGGGCTCCGCCACCTCGGCAGGGGATCGTGGGTCGCCGTACCGCCGCCGTACCGTTCGGCGGGACCGCTGGAGTGGATCGTGCCGCCGGACGGGACGGGCGCGCTGCACCCCGCGGTCTCCCTGGAACTGGCGTTGCGCCAGGCCAACGGAACACTCGCCGTCCTGGCACCGCCGGCCGGCGAGTAGACCCGGCCGGCGAGCAGCCCCGGCCACCCGCGGAACCGGGAGACCTATCCGGTCCCGTAGAAGTGCGCCTGGCCTCCGCGCCACTTCACCCACGCGGGATCGTCCAGCAGATCCTCCGCGTCAGGTAGTCCCGCCCGGCCGAGGAACTCCAGAAGATCCTCGTCCGAGAACGCCACGCCGAGGTTCTCGCCCCGCGCGGTCACCTCACGGCCACTGGTATCCAGGGCCGGATGCACAACCAAAGGAGCCCGTCCGGACATGTATCCAGGATCGTCCTTCCGGCCGCGCCGCGCATCCCGGCGGACGGACACGGGCGAACACCGGTCGCCGTACGGTGGGGAAGTGGTTGTATTCGGTACTGAGTGCGGTACCGGTTCTCGGTGAGGAGCTTTCGATGGGCGCGACGGACCTGGCGGCGATCGAAGCGGAGCGTCAGCGGATCAGGGACGCCCATCTGAGGCCGGAGAGGGCGGGGAGCACGGCCCGCGGCGTGCATCATGTCGCGCTGCTCTCCGCGGACGTGGAGCGGACCGTACGGTTCTACCAGGACGTCCTGGGCTTCCCCCTCACCGAGATGATCGAGAACCGGGACTACAAGGGCTCGACCCACTTCTTCTTCGATCTCGGCAACGGCAACCTGCTCGCCTTCTTCGACTTCCCCGGCCTCGACCTCGGCCCCTACGCGGAGGTGCTCGGCGGACTGCACCACCTCGCCATCTCGGTCGACCCCGCCACCTGGCGCGAACTGCGCGACCGGCTCGACGCCGCCGGGGTGGAGTACATGGAGGAGAGCGGTACCTCGATCTACTTCCGCGATCCTGACGGCGCCCGGATCGAACTCCTCGCCGATCCGCTCGGCGAGATGTACGGCAACAAGGTCCTCTGAGCCCCGGGCCAGGGACTGCGGCCCCGGGCCCAGCGGCTCAGCGGCTCAGCGGCTCAGCGGTTCAGCGGTTCAGCGCAGGGTCTCGGCCCAGTTGTCCGGAACACGCCCGGCGGGGCCGGGTGCGGGCTGGTCGAGCGGGTGGCTCACCGGGGGAGCGAGCTCGGGACCGGACTCGTAGAGCTCCGAGGTGTCGTAGTCCCAGAACCAGTTCTCTCCCGGTTCGAAGCTCTGGATGACCGGATGCCCGGTGCCGCGCGCGTGCGCGGTGGCGTGCTTGGCCGGGGAGTCGTCGCAGCAGCCGATGTGACCGCACCGGGCGCAGCGCCGCAGGTGGAACCACCATCCGCCCGCGGCGTCGCACTCGGTGCAGCCGGTGCCGCTCGGTGGTACGGACGGGTCGATTCCGTTCGGCGTGGTCATGACGGCTCCTCGGAGGATTCCGCGGCGGTTTCCGCCGCGGTCAGGGGCAGGCGCACCTGGAAGCGGGTGTCCCCGGGCACGGACTGCACCAGCAGACTGCCGTGATGCTTGTTGACGACGATCCGCCAGGAGATGTCCAGGCCGAGCCCGGTCCCCTCGCCCACCGGCTTGGTGGTGAAGAACGGGTCGAAGATCCGGTCGCGGATCTCCTCGGGCACTCCGGGACCCGTGTCGCGGAACTCGACGAGCACATGGTCGCCGTCGGGCGCGGTCCGCACCGTCAGCGTCCCCTCCCCGGCCATCGCGGAGGCGGCGTTGTCGATGAGGTTCGTCCACACCTGGTTCAGCTCGCCCGGATAGGCGGGGATCCGGGGCAGCGCACGGTCGTACTCCTTGACGACCTTGATGCCGGAGCCCATCTTGCCGGCGAGCATCATCAGGGTGCTGTCGAGCAGGTCGTGCACGTCGGCGACCTGGTAGGGCGCGCGGTCCATCTGCGAGTACTGCTTGGCCGCGTCCACGAGATGCGAGATACGGGTGGTGGAGTCCTCGATCTCGTTCATCAGCAGCTCGGTCTCGACCGTGTAGTTCAGCCACCGGACCGCGCCTTCGAGGGTCGGCCCGTCCACGGCCGCCGCGACCTGGTCCAGCCAGTCCGTGTCGAGACCCGCCTGCACGAACGTCGGGGCGAGCTGCCAGCCGCCCGCGATGTCGTGGTCGTCGAACCAGTCGGCCAGCGCGTCCTCCCGGTCGGAGGCCTCCAGCGGGCTCAGCGGGGTGGCCTTGGCGACCTGTTCGGCGGTCCGCTCCTGGATCTCGACCAGCGTCTCCAGGGCGTCGCGCGCGTACGGTCCGGAGGCGATCATCCCCAGCTTCTGCCGCATGTGGGCCACCCGGTCGCGCAGCGCCGAGGTGGCCCGTACCGCCGCCGCGGCCGGGTTGTTGAGCTCGTGTGTGAGCCCGGCCGACAGCGAGCCGAGCGCCAGCAGCCGCTCGCGCTGCCCGACGGTGCGCTGGGCGTTCTGGCTGCCGAAGAACATGCCCTCCAGCAGATGGACGGCCATAGGGAACCAGTCCCGCAGAATGGCGGCGAACGTCGCCGCGGGCAGCACGAAGAACCGCGACAGCTCGGTGACCCGCATGGAACCCTTGTACTGCGCGTCCCCCGGGGCGCTGAGATAGGCCTGCATCGCTCCCGCGTACACCCCGCGCTGCGAGGTGCGGCTGATCTCCACGTCGTCCGCGCCGACCTTGCGCGACATCACGACCGTGCCTTCGAGGAGCACGTAGAAGCAGGTGGCCGGATCACCCTCGGTGTAGACCGGCCCGGGGTCGAACTGCTCGGTCCGGCCCTCCCGGCACAACCGGTCGAGCTGGTCGTTGTCGAGCTTCTCGAACAGGAACAGGGTGCTCAGTTCGGCCGCGTCGCACGGCACCGGCCGCCCGCTCACGACTGCTCCAGATAACGGTGGACGAGCATGACGGCCATGGCTCCCTCTCCGACCGCGGACGCGACCCGCTTCGCCGACTCGGCGCGGGCGTCCCCGGCCACGAACACGCCGGGCACATTGGTTTCCAGGTGGTACGGAGGCCGGTCGAGCTCCCAGCCGCGGGGCGGCTGCCCGTCGGGTGTCATGTCCGGGCCCGCCACGATGAATCCGCGGGCGTCCCGCAGGACCGTGCCCTCCAGCCAGTCGGTGAGCGGGGCCGCGCCGATGAACACGAACATCCACTGCGCGTCGACGAGTTCGGTGTGGCCGCTCGCCACATCGCGCAGGGTGAGCTGCTCCAGATGGCCGTCGCCGTGCGCGGACTCCACGACCGTGCCGGTGCGCACCGAGATGTTCGGCGCGTCGGAGATCTGCTCGATCAGGTAGTGCGACATCGAGGCGGACAGCGAGGAACCGCGCACCAGAATGGTGACGGACTTGGCGCCCCGGGCCAGATACATCGCCGCCTGGCCGGCCGAGTTCGCGCCGCCCACGATGTACACGTCGTGGCCCTGGCAGGCGGCGGCCTCGGTCAGCGCCGAGCCGTAGAAGACGCCGCAGCCCGTCAGCTCGGCGATGCCCGGAGCCTGGAGCTGGCGGTACGACACTCCGGTCGCGAGGATCACCGCGTGCGCGGAGATCGCGGAGCCGTCGGAGAAGCGGATGGTGCGCGAGGCCCCGGTGACCTCCAGCCCGGTCACCTCCCGCGCGGTGAGGATCTCGGCGCCGAACTTGGCCGCCTGCCGTCGCGCCCGGTCGGTGAGCTGTCCGCCGGAGACGCCGTCGGGGAAGCCGAGGTAGTTCTCGATCCGTGAACTCTGGCCGGCCTGTCCGCCGGTCGCGGAGCGTTCCACGAGCACGGTGCGCAGCCCCTCGGACGCCCCGTAGACGGCGGCCCCGAGTCCGGCCGGGCCCCCGCCGATCACGACGAGGTCGTAGAACTCCGAGGTGGGCGTCGTGGCGAGTCCCACGTGCGCCGCGATCTCCGGATCCTGGGGCTCGACGAGCGGGGTGCCGTCCGGGGTGACCACCAGCGGCAGCCGGTCGCCGTCCTGCCCGGCGGCGCTCAGCAGCCGCTGCCCCTCGGGCGTGTCGGACGAGTACCACCGGTACGGCACCTGGTTGCGGGCCAGGAACTCCCGGACCCCCGACGAGCGGGCCGACCACCGGTGCCCGACCACTTTGCAGGCACCCACGGGCCGGTAGTCGCTGGCCCGCCACGCGTCCAGGAGGTCGTCGACGACCGGATAGAGCTTCTCCTCCGGCGGATCCCAGGGCTTGAGCAGGTAGTGGTCGAGGTCGATCACGTTGATCGCGTCGATGGCCGCGTTGGTGTCCGCGTACGCGGTCAGCAGCACCCGGCGCGCGCCCGGGTACACGTCGAGGGCCTGCTCCAGGAACTCGATGCCGTTCATCTGCGGCATGCGGTAGTCGGCGAGGATCACCGCCACCTGGTCACCGCGCAGCTTCAGCTCGCGCAGGGCCTCCAGCGCGGCGTCCCCGGACTCCGCGCGCACGATCCGGTGCCCCTCGCCGTAGCGGCGCCGGAGGTCACGGGCGACGGCCCGCGAGACCCCGGGGTCGTCGTCGACGGTCAGAATGACGGTCCGCGCCGGACTGGCGGCCTGGGTCATACCTCTCCCACCCCGAGCAGGTCAGTTGCGTTCCGGCCGGGCGGACACCGGGGGCGCCGCGGGGCCGGTACAGAGCCAATCGTATGTACGATCGGTCACCTTTGCTCGGGAACCGGATACCCGCCGGGCGCCTCCGGGCTGTCCGCGGGGGCGGGCAGGGGGTCGCGGGCCTTCGGGAGGATGTTCGTGACGTAGTCCTTCACGGCCGCGTCCAGGCCGATGTCGTGCTGGGCGCGCTCGGACAGGAACCAGCGGTGTTCGAGGAGCTCGTGGTACAGCTCGGCCGGCTCCATGGAGCCGCGGAGGTCCTGGGGCACCGCCCGGACCGCGGGCCGGAACACGTCCCGCACCCAGCGGTGGGCGAGCACCTCGGGGCGGGCGGGGTGCGGATGCCCTCCGGGCCGGGGGCCGGGGGCGGCGGAGCCCGGCGCGTAGTCGTCCTGGGTGGCCATCCAGCTCTCCAGGTCGTTCAGGAGCCTGCGGGCCTGGTTCTCCTCGGTGTCGAGTCCGGTCAGCCGCAGGAGCTGGCGCTGGTGGTGGCCCGCGTCGACGACCTTGGGCACGAAGGTGACGGTGTCACCGTTGGAGGAGCTCGCGATCTGCATCTCGGCGACGTCGAAACCGAGGTCGTTCAGGCGCCGTATGCGGCGGTCGATGTAGTGGTACTTGCCCGCCGGGTACACGGAGGTGCGGGTCAGCTCCTCCCACAGCCCCTGGTAGCGGGCGCAGATCTCCCGGCCGAACTCGATCGGGTCCACCGAGGGGTGCAGGGCGCCGGCCGCCTCCAGGTCGAGCAGTTCGCCGCTGATGTTCACCCGGGCCAGATCGAGGTCGTAGTCCCGCTGGCCGGTGCTGAGCCGCGGATGGAGGTCACCGGTCTCGGCGTCCACGAGATACGCGGCGTAGGCTCCCGCGTCGCGCCGGAACAGCGTGTTGGACAGCGAGCAGTCGCCCCAGGCGAAGCCGGCCAGGTGCAGCCGCACCAGCAGGACGGCCAGCGCGTCCATCAGCCGGTGCATGGTGGCCGGCCGCATGGTCGTCTCGAACATCGACCGGTACGGCAGCGATCCGCCCAGGTGCCGGGTGATCAGCACCGACTCCAGGGGCTCTCCGGCCGCGTCCGTGCGGCCGGTGACCACGGCGAGCGGGTCGACCGCGGGTATCCCGAGCCGGTCCAGGCCGAGCAGCAGTCCGTACTCGCGCACCGCGGGCCGTTCGGCGAGTTCCTTGACCGCCACCACCTCGTCACCGGCGCGCGCGTAGCGCACGACGTGCCGGGAGATGCCGCGCGGCAGCGGCACCAGATGGTGCTCGGGCCACTCCTCCAGGGGCAGGTGCCACGGCAGTTCGAGCAGGAGCGCGGGGTGCTCCGGGTTGGTCGCACTGAACTGCAGAGCCATGGCCGGGCCGCCCTCACCTCAAGGTCGAACGCTGGTCGGGGCCCCAGCATCTACGAATGATCGCCCAGGCGGAAGACGCGCCGGGCGTTGCCCGACAGGAACAGCCCGGTGGTCTCCTCGTCCAGGCCCAGTTCGTCGAGGTGCTCCAGGGCCCGGCTCGGCTCGATCATGGGGTAGTTGGAGCCGAAGAGAACCTTGCGCCGTCCCCGGCCGCGCAGATACGCGACCAGCTCCGGGGGATAGCGGCGGGCGGTGTAGGCGCTGGTGTCGATGTACACGTTGGCGTGCTTGTCCGCGACCGCGATCATCTCCGTGGTCCAGGGGTAGCCGATGTGCCCGCAGACGATGGTCAGTTCGGGGAAGTCCAGCGCGACCTGGTCGATGTACGGGATGGGACGGCCGGTCTCGGAGGGGCGCAGCGGTCCGGTGTGCCCGACCTGGGTGCAGAACGGGACGCCGAGTTCGGCGCAGGCGGTGTACAGCGGGTAGTAGAGCCGGTCGGTGGGCGGCAGTTGCCACAGCCACGGGATGATCCGCAGGGCCACGAAGTCCAGCTCCTCGACGGCCCGCCGGAGTTCGCGCACCGCGGCGACGGGGCGGGTGAGGTCGGCGCCCGCCACCCCGCGCAGCCGCCCGTCCGACCGCGCCACGAATCCGGCGACCTCGTCGTTGGTGATCAGGGCGCCCTGAGGTCCGTACCAGGCCGAGGCCAGGCCGGTGTCCACGCCGGCCGCCGCCAGCGCGGTCAGCGTGACCTCGACCGGCAGCTCCTCCTCCAGCACCTTCATGCCGGTCCAGCGGCGCAGGGACTCGAACATCTCGTGGTGGGAATGGCGGAGAGTGGGGTGCTGCATCCACGCGTCGACGACCGGCATGGTCCTGTGCCTCCCCGAGTCGATGGCTGAGCGCTTGCTTACCTCAACCCTAGGGCGCCCGGCGCTCCGTGGCTACCTGCCCGGGGTGTCGACGCTGCGGGTCCACTCGTCCACCGCGTCCACGAGCGTGGTGAGGGCCGCGGCGAGGCGCGCGAATCCCGTACTCACCGGGCCTCCCGGCTCCTTCATGTACGTGTCCCGCCGGATCTCCACCATCAGCGCCGTGACCCCGGGCTCGCGTTCGTAGTACCGCAGCGGGACGTACGCGCCGGAGAACGGACTGTCGATCCCCACACCGCCGAGCCCGGCGAACGCCTTCTCCGCGAGCGCGACCAGTTCCGGCGGTGTGTGGAAGGAGTCCGTCCCGAGGCACACCGGCGGCCGGGGCCCGTCACCGTGCAGTTCGTAGGGCAGCCGGGCCGTCGGATACGAGTGGACGTCGATGATCACGGCCCGCCCGGTGGCGGCCAGCCGGTCGGTCACCGCGGCAGTCATCGCCCGCGCGTAGGAGTGGAAGTAGCGGTCGATCAGCGGCCGCGGATCGACGTCCGCGGGCCTCAGCGGCGCCCGGTGCGTCGTCCGTGTGTAGACCGCGCCCATGCCGACCGTGAGCATCTCCTCCCGCTCGTCCGGGAAGCGCTCGGGATCCACGACCAGCCGGGACAGCCGGTTGACGAACCGCCACGGCGTCAGACCGGCCGCCTCGGCCGCGGCCGAGGCCAGTTCGGCGGTGTGCGCGTCGGTGATGTGGTCCAACTCGCCGTCCAGCGCCGTGTCGTCCAGGAGGATGCCGGCACGGACCGGCGCGGGGATCTCCCGGGAGGAGTGCGGCACGTGCAGGATCACGGGCGAGTGGACCGCTCCGGGCAGGAGCGCGAAGGAGTCCGGGGAACCGGGGATGTCGTTCATAAGAGATCACTGTCGCAGCCGGGTCTGACAATGGGCGGCACCCGACGGCCTCACCGTGTGTGCTCAGCCGCCCCCGCGGCGCGCGTAGTGCTCGATGAGCGCCGCCCGGGTCGTTTCCAGACGATGGGCCAGGATCGCGCCGATCGTCCGCGTCAGCGACAGCTCCAGCGTCGGATCCTGGTCGCACAGCGTGCGTACCTCGGAGGCGTCGAACTCGTAGGCGCGCACCGGGCTGAAGGCCTCGGCACCGAAGTCCCAGGTGTGCGGGCGGAACAGCCACGACCAGCCGAGCAGGTCGCCGGGCCCGAGCTGGGCGACGGTGATCCGCCGGTCGGCGATGACCCGCTGGTACAGCGAGACCGTTCCGGAGCGGACCACCCAGAAGCGGTCGGCGGTGCCCCCTTCCTCGAAGATCGGCCCGTCCGCGGGAAAGGACACCTCGCGGGCCACGCTCATCAGCCGATCGCGGTGTTCGGGGGAGAGCGCGTGCAGGAGCCGGAGAGCAGTGGGCATCGCGGACCTCCATCGGGTCGCCGCACGGCCGAGGGGGCTGGCGGCGCCTGTCGTACCGGTGGTATCCCGTCATCCTCTATTGGAGCCCGAACGGCGTAATCCGTCGCGTCGTGGGACGGCCGGGTTCGCCGTGGGACGGTCGCGTCCGCCGCGGGGCGGTCGTGCGCGCGTCGTCCGTGGCGTCATCCGGCGGCCCGGGAGGTCACCGAGAAGCGGGCCCCGTCGGGGTCGATGATGAGCGCCTCCACCGAGCCGATGCCCTGCTGGTGCGCGGCGCCTCCGTGGGCGCGCGCCGCGCGGACGCAGGCCTCCACGTCGTCGACCGCGAAGTGGATCTGCCAGTGCGGCCGCAGGCTCGGGTCGGGGGCGGCACCCAGCGCGCCGGAGTGGATCCGGGCCACCACGTCGCCGAAGCTGCGCAGGACGACCTCGTTCTCCTCGTAGTCGACCTCGCAGCAGCCGGGGACGGAGGAGGCCCAGCCCAGCACCTCGCCGTAGAAGATGGCGGCGTCGAAGGCGTCGCGGGTGTGCAGGCGGATGAAGGAGGGGGCCGCGTTGCGCCAGCGTTCCCAGCCGGACACCAGCTCGCCCTCCCAGATCCCGAAGACCGCGCCGTCCCGGTCGGCCAGCAGCGCGGCCCGGCCCGGGGGCAGCGAGATCGGGCCCACCGCGGTCGTGCCGCCGCGCTCCTGGCTGCGCGAGACGGCCTCGTCGGCGGAGGACACGGCGAAGAACGCGGTCCAGGCGACCGCGGTGTTCGCCACGAAGTTGATCTCGGAGACCCCCGCGACCGGAACCCCGGCGACACTGGCGATGCGGTACTGCTCGCCCAGCCTGGTGCCCGGGGCCCACCTCCAGCCCAGAACCGCGGTGTAGAAGCTCTGGGCGGCCCTCAAGTCGCGGGTGGTGAGACTGACCCAGCACGGCGCTCCGAAGACCGCCTGGCTGGTGACGACATCGGTGTCGAGAGTTCCGTCGCTCTTCATCGCCGCCCGTCCTGACGCGATCGGCCGACAGCGGTCTCGCGGGGTGCGGGGCCCTCGTCGGGCTCCCGGACGTGAGTTCAGCCGTGAGAGGCCCTCCGGGTCGGAAGGCCCCCGACGGCGTCAGCAGCACCTGCGGATCCGCTGTCCCATCACCAACAGCATCTCCCGCTTCGGCGCCGCGCGCACCACGCGAAGGTCAGACGCGGGGCCGTTCCAGGGTGAGCAGCAGGCCTTCCACGGCGCCGGGGCCTATGCGGCCCTTGACGTCCGCGGCCGTGATCGCCTTGAGCGCCCACCCGTCCTCGGCATGCTTGTTCAGGACCTTTTCCAGCTTGTCGCTGTCCAGCGCGTCGCCGATCAGCGACTCACGGAACGTGACGACCTTGTATTCGAAGGCGTACGGGGTGCTCATGGTTGCGGAGCTCTCCTGCGTGTTGGACGGTATGACCGGGCCCACCCAATCACTCTTCGCGGCCGCGGCACAGGGGCGAACCGGACGGTAGCCATACCTTTGTTGAAACTTCATGAAGTGCCGTGCCGGGAAGGCGTCCTGACGGCAGGCCGGAAGAGGAGCCGGGCCCGGACGTCGTAGCGTGGACGCGGGTCGACGGGAACGGTGACGGCGGACGCAGGGGGCTCGATGTGCTGGAGTGCGACGGCCGATCTGGCGGCCGGTGCCGGGGTGGCCGCGGTCGGCGTCGCCTGTGTGGTCCGGGCACGGCGCGGGACGGATCTCCCGCTGGCCGCGCTGCCGTTGCTGCTCGGTGCCCACCAGATCGTCGAGGCCCGGGTCTGGGACACCGGCGGCGGTACGGGTCCCGCCACCGTGGCCTGGGCCGTGATCGCCCTCCCGTTGCTGGCGGTGTGGGTGCCGGCGGGCGTCCTGTGCGCGGTGCCGCGCAGCGCCCGGCGCCGGGCGCTGCTCCCGCTCGCCGCCGGTGTCGCGACCGCGGCCGTGCTCGCGCACTCCATGGCCGTCCGTCCCGTCAGGGCCGAGATCCGCGGCCACACCATGGGTTATGTCGTCGACCTGCCCCGGCCCGGACTGGTCATCGCGGGCTATCTCGTCGCCACCGTCGGCGCGCTGTTGGTCTCCGGCGACCGCGGGCTGGTGCTGCTCGGCGTCCTGACCGGGGCGGGCGCGGTGATCTGCTGGTCCCTGTGGGAGTTGGAGTTCGTCTCCACGTGGTGCGCGTGCGCCGCGGTCGTCTCGGTGACCCTGCTGGGCTGGGTGAACGGGCGGGAGGCCGTCGGCCCGCCGGAGCGGGTGGAGCACGCGTGACGGCGCGGGGCCTTCGGCGATGAGCCCGCCCGGGGACGAGCCCGGTGCCGGCCGGCGTCGCGTGGACCGCGGATGATCCGGCGGAGGACCGGTGATCCGCCGCATCCCGGGTACGCGGCGAACCGTGGATGACCTGACGAGTTCCTCATATGTGTCGGCCAGGGTCGATACATGATCAACTCCGCACACCGTGTCCGGGCGACGGTCGTCGCCGTCTCCCTCCTGCTCGCCGGCTGCGGCGGCGGCCCGGCCGAGAGGCTCGGCCCCGGGGCCGGCGGCTCACCGTCGCGTCACGGCGAGGCGACACCGGCGCCCGGGCCGGCGGCCTCGCGCGCGGCCGCGCCGGGGCGGCTGCCGGGACTCGGCCCCAGGACTCTGGCCGCGATCCCGTCGCGGACCCGTCAGGCCGTCGTGGTGACCGGCCGGGGCAGGAACTCCTCGCGGTCCACCGTGGTGCTGTACGAGCGCACGGAGGCGGGCTGGCGGGCCGGCCCGGGCCGGCCCGCGCACAACGCCCTCAAGGGCTGGACCGGCCACCATCGCGCCGGTGACCTGCGTTCCCCCATAGGCGTCTTCACCCTGACGGACGCCGGCGGACTGCTGGCCGATCCCGGCACCCGGCTCCCCTACGACCGCTCGCGCGCCTTCACCTCACCCGGCACCGGCTTCGAGGGCGAGCCGCTGGCCGGCTCCTTCGACTACGTCGTCGCCGTCAACTACAACCGCAGGCCCGGCACCACACCCCTGGACTGGACCCGGCCGCTGGGCGCGGGCCGCGGCGGGGGCATCTGGCTGCACGTGGACCACGGAGGCCCCACACACGGATGCGTCGGTCTGCGCGAGGACGACCTGGTGGAGCTGATGCGCGCCCTGGACCCCGCCCGGCACCCCGTGGTCGTCATGGGGGACGCCGCCTCCCTGGCACGCTGACGCCCGCCGGAGCCCTCAGGGCTGTCACGCGATCCCCCCGGCCCGCGCCGGGCCCCGGCCGCAGTGTCCTTCGAGGTTGTCAGGAAGGTGTCAGGGTGTGGGAAGCCCCTCTCACCGGCCGCCGCGCGGCCGGCAGGCCCTAGCATCGGCCGCGTGTGCGCATATGTGCTGGTCGCGGAGGACGACGAGAAGCAGGCGGAGCTGATACGCCGTTCGCTGCTGAGCGAGGGGCATACCGCGGCCGTGGTCCACGACGGCGCGGCCGCCCTCGCCGAGGTCCGGCGGCACCGGCCCGACCTCGTCGTCCTGGACCTGATGCTCCCGGTGGTCGACGGCTTCGGCGTGTGCCGGGCGCTGCGGGAGAACGACGACATCCCCGTCCTGATGCTGACCGCCCGCTCCACCGAGGACGACGTCCTGCTCGGCCTGGAGCTCGGCGCGGACGACTACATGACCAAGCCGTACAGCCCGCGCGAGCTCATGGCCCGTATCCGTACGGTGCTCAGACGCGGCGGACGGCCCGCGGGCGGACGGGAGGCCGATCCGGTCGTCAGGGCAGGGGGGATCGCGGTGGACCCGCGGCGGCACACGGTCCTGTGCGACGGCTCGCCGGTGGACTGCACCCCGGGCGAGTACGAGATCCTGCTCGCGATGGCCGCCGAACCCGAACGGGTCTTCTCCCGGCGGCAGTTGCTGCATCACACCCGGGGCATCGACCGGGCCTCGACCGAGCGGGCCATCGACGTGCACATCATGAACCTGCGCAAGAAGATCGAGGCGGACCCGCGCAGACCGGCACGTCTGGTCACCGTGTTCGGCGTCGGGTACAAGCTCAGGGGCGCGAGGGCGTGAGCCGTGCCGTGCCCCTGCGCAAGAGCCTGCTGGTCAGACTGCTGATCACGTCCGTGCTCATCGCCGTGTGCTCCGTGGCCGCGACCGCCTGGCTCGCGGTGCAGACCACCACCCGGGCCATCCAGGAGGAACAGGGTCAGGTGCTCGCCGAGGACATGGACATCCTCCGGCGGCTCAGCGGATACGCGGCCACCCACGACGACTGGTCCCATGTCGCCGCGACGCTGCGTGCGATCTCGCAGCGGACGGGCCGGCGCATCGCGCTGACCGCCGGAGACCGCGTCCCCTTCGCCGACTCCGCGGCCCGCGGGACCTCCCTCCCGCCCCGGGCCGCCGCCACCGTCGACCCGCTGCGCACCGACACCTACACGGAACCCGGCGCACAGCTCACCGGGGTCGACCCACGTGTCGTCGGGCCGTACCGGCTGACCACGACCGAGCGCCTGTCGGTGGACAAGCTGGCCATGGTGCGTCAACTCTGCTTCTCCCGCAACGGCGTACGGACCCGCACGGAGCGGATGCCCAGCGGCCGGACCGTACTGAAGGGCGTGGACGGGACGGCCGACCCCGGCTATGTGCCGGACGAATGCGCCGACGGCAGGCTCAACACCCCCACCCCGACCGAGCGGAAGGCCCTGGACGCCCTGTCGGCACTCACCCGGACCTGTCTGGACCGGCACAAGGTGCACCTCGACCACTTCGTGGCGCTGCCGCTGGAGGCCGCGAGCGGAGCCACCCCGGTCCCCTACCTGACGGGCAAGCGGCTCGGCGACCAGGACGGGCCGCTGGCCCGGACGGCGAACGCCTGCGTCGCCGAGGCCCGGCTCCGCCAGCTCGACCCCTACGTCGCCCCGGCCGCCGAACTCTTCCTCGGCACGGGGGACAGGCCCGTTCCCCGCTTCGACATGTCGGCCGCCAACAAGGCCAAGGTGTTCGGTGTCGCCGGACTCGTCCTCGCCCTCACCGTGGCCGTGACCGCGCTGGTCGCCACCCGGCTCGTGCGCCCCCTGCGCGCGCTGACCCAGGCCGCGCGGCAGCCCCTGGAGCGGCACGTACGCGTGCCCGTCACCACCCGGGACGAGACCGGCATCCTCGCCCTCGCCTTCAACGAACTGACCGAGCGCCGCGAGCGGATGGAGGCCCAGCGCAAGGCGATGGTCAGCGACATCGCGCACGAACTGCGCACACCCCTCACCAACATCCGCGGCTGGCTGGAGGTGGCCCGCGACGGCCTCGTGGACCCCGACCCGGAACTGCTGTCCTCCCTGCACGAGGAGGCCGTGGTGCTCCAGCGTGTCATCGACGACCTCCAGGACCTCGCGGCCGCCGACGCGGGCACGCTGCGGCTGCACCGCGAGGAGGTGCGCGCCGACGAACTCCTCGAACAGGTCGCCGCGGCACACCGGGTCGGTGCGCGGGCCGCCGGCATCCGGCTGGTGACCGAGGTGGCCGGGGCGCCGTGGCTGGACGCGGACCCCGTACGGATGCGGCAGGCGCTCGGCAATCTGGTGTCCAACGCGACCCGCCACACCCCGCCCGGCGGCACGGTCACGCTCTTCGCGCGCCGCGAGGAGGACGAGGTCGTGTTCGAGGTGGCCGACACCGGCGGCGGCATCGCTCCCGGAGACCTGGCCAGCGTCTTCGACCGGTTCTGGCGGGCGGAGAAGTCCCGCAGTCGGCGTACCGGCGGCAGCGGTCTGGGCCTGGCCATCGTCCGTCAGCTGGTCGCCGCCCACGCCGGAACCGTCTCCGTCACCAGCGAGGTGGGCGCCGGTTCGGTCTTCACCCTGCGGCTGCCCGGCCCCCGGCCGCCGGCCTCGGCCACCGGCTCCGGCTGAGGAACCGGAGGCGCTTCGGCCGGGCATCCGGACCGCTTCAGCCGGTCACCCGGCTCCGGGTGCCCGGAGCCCGCGCGCCCGGATTCCGGTCACCCGCGTCCGCGCGCCCGGATTCCCCTCGTCGTGAATCCGGGCACGGGGATTCCGGTCATCGGAACACGTTGTCGGAGTCGTCCAGGATCGACGGGTCGCCGATCATCGCCTCCCGCGGAACCCGCGACGAGGTCTGGTACATCGCCTCGATCTCGGCCGCGTACCGCTGGGCGATCGCGTCCCGGCGCAGTTTCAGCGAAGGCGTCAGCAGCCCGTTGGACAGGTCGAAGGGCTCCGGGAGGACACGGAAGACCCGGATGGACTCGGAGCGGGAGACGGTGCTGTTGGCCGCCGCGACCGCGCGCCTGACCTCCTCGCGCAGCTCGTTCTCCTCCCGCGCGTCCCGGGCGGGTGTCTCCCCCTTGGCCCGGGCGGCGCGCCAGTGCGTCACGAACTCCGGGTCCAGGGTGATCAGAGCGCCCACACAGGGCCGGTTGTCGCCCACGACGGCCGCCTGATGGATGAGCGGATGGACCCGCAGGCGTTCCTCCAGAGCCGCGGGGGCCACGCTCTTGCCCCCGCTGGTGATGATGATGTCCTTCTTGCGCCCGGTGATGGTCAGATAGCCGTCGGAGTCCACCCGGCCGAGGTCCCCGGTCGCCAGCCAGCCGTTGCGGAACGAGGCCGCCGTCGCCGCGGAGTCGTTGATGTAGCCCTGGAACACGGAGGGCCCCCACACGAGGATCTCCCCGTCGTCGGACACCTGGATCTCCGTGCCCGGCAGGGGGCGTCCGACGGTGCCGAACTTCTCCCGGCCGACCGGCTGGGCGGTGATTCCCCCGCTGGTCTCGGTGAGCCCGTATCCGTCGTGGATGAAGATGCCGATTCCCGCGAAGAACAGGGCGAGTTCACGGTTCAGCGGGGAGCCGCCCGAGACCGCGCCGCACACCCGTCCGCCCAGCGCGGCGCGCAGCCTCTTGTACACCGTCTTCTCGTAGAGGGAGTGCTGGAGCCGCAGATCGAAACCCGGGCCCGGACCCGTGCCCAGCCGCTGCTTCTCCTCGGCGAGGGCGAAGTCCCGTGCCGTGCGCACGGCACGCTCGAACAGCACGCCACGACCGGCTCGTTGGGACGCCCGCATGAAGTTCTTGTAGATCCGCTCGAACACGGACGGGACGGCGTACAGATAGGTCGGCCGGAACGAGAGCATGGCCTCGGAGAGGGTCTCCTCCCGCAGATCCGGTTCGTGGCCCATCAGGATGCCGCCGCGCAGACAGATCCCCTGGATCATCAGTCCGTAGGCGTGGGAGAAGGGCAGGAAGGCGAGCACGGCCGGCTGCGTGTCCGGCGGCGCCGCCGTCTGCCTCCAGCCTTCGAGCAGCGTGTCGCAGGGGCTCGCCAGGCTGCGGTGGGTCAGGGCGCAGCCCTTGGGCTGTCCCGTCGTGCCGGAGGTGTACGCGATGACCGCGGTGGAGTCGGCCAGCACGATCCGGCGCAGCGAGTCGACCGCGGTCGCGGGTATCGCCCGGCCGCGCTCCACCAGTTGGGCCACCGCCCCGGCGTCCAACTGCCAGACGTGGCGCAGGAACGGGAGCGCGGCGCACGCCGAGCCGACCGTCATGATGCCCTGCTCGTCCTCGACCACCACTCCCACGCAGTGCGCGTCCTGGAGGATCCACGCGACCTGTTCGTGCGACGACGTCG
The DNA here is from genome assembly GCF_042888945.1 of Streptomyces sp. NPDC002698. NCBI lineage: Bacteria > Bacillati > Actinomycetota > Actinomycetes > Kitasatosporales > Streptomycetaceae > Streptomyces > Streptomyces sp. NPDC002698. The sequence goes on along the minus strand of NZ_JBIAQM010000002.1, from coordinate 376,023 downwards.
GGTAGACCGGCACGATCTCGGCGCCCACCGACCACAGGGCGTAGCTGAGCACCGTCCACTCGTACCGGGTGCGCGCCATGATGGCCACACGGTCGCCCGGCCGGATGCCGGACCGGACGAACCCCCGTGCCACGTCGACGACTTCGTCCCACAGCTCGATCGCCGTCACCTGGACCCAGCCGCCCGACCGGTCTTCGGCGCGGCGCGCGAGCTGCGGCAGATCAGGGGTGTTGAGCGCGGTTTCGCGGAGGCTGTCGGCGAGTCCCCCCTGGGTGGGCGCGGTCGGCGGTGCGGAAAGGTGGGACTGATGCATTCGCCGCTCCGGGATTCTCCTCGACGCGACCTCACCCCCGGAGGCGCCGATGCCAAGGATTACCGAATGTAGCCCACTGGGGAGCGTTCCGTGTCCTGTTCCGGCATGCGTTCGCCCGCCGCTGACTCCCCGTTCCCCGTCGTGCCCCCCGGCCCGGCCGAAACCCGTCGGTCGCCGCCCGGACACCGCCCCCGGCACCGGTGGCACCGCGAGCCGGCGCTTCATCCGTCACTCGGGCGACGGATCCCCCGTCCGCCCTATCGGGAAGCGGTCCCGGGCTGACAGACTCCGCTGGTGCGCGACTTCGACATGCTCGTCATCGGATCCGGCCCGGGTGGACAGAAAGCCGCCATCGCAGCGGCGAAGCTCGGCCGTCGGGTCGCCGTCATCGACCGCCCCGACATGGTCGGCGGGGTCTCCATCCACACCGGAACCATCCCCTCCAAGACGCTGCGCGAGGCGGTCCTGTATCTCAGCGGCCTCAGCCAGCGGGATCTGTACGGCCAGAGCTACCGGCTGAAGGAGGACATCACCGTCGCCGACCTGACCGCTCGCACCGAGCACGTGGTCGGCCGCGAGGTGGACGTCATCCGCAGCCAGCTCTCGCGCAACCACGTGTCCCTGTTCGCCGGCGTCGGCCGCTTCGTGGACGACCACACGGTCGCCCTGACCGAGGCGAACGGCAACGAGAAGCGGTTGAGCGCCGACCACATCGTCATCGCCACCGGCACGCGTCCCGCGCGGCCGGGCACCGTCGAGTTCGACGGCCGGACGATCATGGACTCGGACAATGTCCTGAACCTGGAGCAGGTGCCGCGCTCCATGGTCATCGTCGGCGCCGGTGTGATCGGCATGGAGTACGCCTCCATGTTCGCCGCCCTCGGCTCCAAGATCACGGTGGTCGAGAAGCGGTCCGCGATGCTCGACTTCTGTGACGTCGAGGTGATCGAGTCGCTGAAGTACCACCTGCGGGACCTCGCCGTGACGTTCCGGTTCGGTGAGACCGTCGCCGCCGTGGAGCGCCATGCCCGGGGCACGCTCACGGTCCTGGAGAGCGGCAAGAAGATACCCGCCGACGCGGTCATGTACTCGGCGGGACGACAGGGTCTCACCGACGAACTGGACCTCGGCAAAGCGGGGTTGTCCGCCGATCCGCGCGGCCGGATCACCGTCGACGAGCACTACCGCACCGAGGTGCCGCACATCTACGCCGTGGGTGACGTCATCGGTTTCCCGGCACTCGCGGCCACCTCGATGGAACAGGGCCGTACGGCGGCGTACCACGCCTGCGGTGAACCGGTGAACCGGATGCACGACCTGCAGCCCATCGGCATCTACACCATTCCGGAGATCAGTTTCATCGGCCGCACCGAGGACCAGCTCACCGAGGACTGCGTGCCGTTCGAGGTGGGCATCTCCCGCTACCGGGAACTGGCCCGGGGGCAGATCATCGGCGACTCGCACGGCATGCTGAAGCTGCTGGTCTCGCCCGACGACCGCAAGCTCCTCGGCGTCCACTGCTTCGGCACCGGCGCGACGGAGCTCATCCACATCGGCCAGTCCGTGATGGGCTGCGGCGGAACGGTCGACTACCTGGTCGACGCCGTCTTCAACTACCCGACGCTCGCCGAGTCCTACAAGGTCGCCGCACTGGACGCGACCAACAAGATCCGCCAGATCGACCGGCTCAGGGACTGACCGCCGTACGGGACTTCGCGAAGGTACTGCGCGACACGGGCCGGGCATGGCACCGTGGACCCAGGGTCTGGCCCGTCGCTCCCCCCGTGGTGACGGGTCAGACCTCTTTGCCGTCCGGCAGGAAAGCCGCCGGTCCCGGAACTATCGTGAAGAGCGGCCGGTCCGCGCCGGAGCCCGAGGACCCGACGGGACCGACTCGACGGCGGCCCTGTGCCGTCCCGAGGAGGAGGAGCCGGATGAACGGCACGATGCGGGCGGTACGCGGTCATCGGCGGGGCGGGCCCGAGGAACTGGTCTACGAGGACGCGCCGAAGCCGGTCCCCGGTCACGGTGACGTGCTGGTCGAGGTGCGGGCGGCGTCCGTCACGCCGGGGGAGCTGGACTGGGACGCGACCTGGACCGACGACTTCGACGGCGGCAGCCCACGGCTGCCGGTGGTGCCCTCCAAGGAGGTCTCCGGGGTCGTGGCCGAGCTCGGCCACGGCGTGACGGACTTCCGGCCCGGCGAGGCGGTCTACGGCCTGATCCCCTTCACCCGGGACGGAGCGGCCGCCGAGTACGTGACCGTTCCCGCGGCGGTGCTCGCCGCGAAGCCGGGGTCGCTCGACCACGAACGGACGGCGGCGCTGCCGCTCGCGGGCCTCACGGCGTGGCAGGGCCTGGTCGGCCACGCGGGCCTCGCGCCGGGACAGCGCGTGCTGGTGCACGGCGGCGCGGGCGGCGTGGGCTCGCTCGCCGTCCAGGTCGCGGCCGCGCTGGGGGCCGAGGTCACGGCCACCGCCTCGGCCGGGGACGCGGACTTCGTGCGGGGCCTGGGGGCCGAGACCGTGATCGACTACGCCGGGCAGCGCTTCGAGACCGAGGTGAAGGACGCGGACGCCGTCTTCGACACCGTCGGAGGGGACACCCAGGCCCGCTCCTGGGAGGTGCTGCGTCCGGGCGGAGTCCTGGTCAGTGTCGTCGCGCCGCCGACGCCGCCGCAGGGGGCGGACGCCCGCGCGGTGTTCTTCGTGGTCGAGCCGGACCGCTCCGGCCTGGAGGAGCTGACGGCCCTCGTCGAGGCGGGACGGCTGATCCCGCAGGTCGACCGGATCCTTCCCCTGGAGAGCGCCCCGGGCGCCTACGCGGCCCTCGAACGCGAGCACCGGCGGGGCAAGGTCGTACTGAGGGTGTCCTAGGCAGGATGTCCTGGGGTCCGGCCCGCTTCCGGAGCCCCGGAGCCGGGGTGCCGCCCCTGCCGGGCACCGCTGTCGCGTGGGGGCCGTCACACGTGACAGCGAGGGTGAACAAGCGCTTAGATAGTGAGTCCGACCTCGCTCGCGCGTGCTGGAGGCCCCGTTGCTGTTCACATCCGTCGACGACGTCTGCGCACGCCTCGCCGACACGGGCTATCTGGCGTCGCCCGCCGTCGCGACCACGGTCTTCCTGGCCGACCGGCTCGGCAAACCCCTCCTGGTGGAGGGGCCCGCCGGCGTCGGCAAGACCGAACTCGCCAAGGCCGTCGCCCAGGTCGCCGGAGCCCGGCTCGTCCGCCTCCAGTGCTACGAAGGCGTCGACGAGTCACGGGCGTTGTACGAGTGGAACCACGCCAAGCAACTGCTGCGCATCACCGCCGGCCGGGACGAGTCGTGGGACGAGACACGCACGGACATCTTCTCCGAGGAGTTCCTGCTGCCGCGCCCGCTGCTGACCGCCATCCGCGGCGACGACCCGAAGGTCCTGCTGATCGACGAGACCGACAAGGCCGACATCGAGGTCGAGGGCCTGCTGCTCGAGGTGCTCAGCGACTTCCAGGTCACCGTCCCCGAGCTGGGCACGATCAAGGCGACCAGCCGCCCGTTCGTGGTGCTCACCTCGAACGCCAGCCGCGAGCTGTCCGAGGCCCTGCGCCGCCGCTGCCTCTTCCTCCACATCGGCTTCCCAGACGAGGAGTTGGAGCGCAGGATCGTGACGCTGAAGGTGCCCGGACTCGACGAGGCGCTCACCGAGTCCGTGGTGCGGGTCGTCGGGGCGCTGCGGGAGATGGACCTGCGGAAGGTCCCCTCCGTCGCCGAGACCATCGACTGGGCCCGCACCCTGCTCGCGCTGGGCGCCGACACCCTCGACGAGAACGTCGTACGCGACAGCCTCGGCGTGATCCTCAAGCACCAGGACGACGTACTGAAGGCGGCGGCCAAGCTCGACCTGGGCGCCGTGTGAACGCCGCCGCGCCGGCGGACGGGATCGCGGACCGGCTGACCGGACTCGTCGGCGCACTGCGCTCGCACGGTGTGCGGATCGGCACCGGCGAGACCGTGGACGCCGCGCGGGCGGTGGCGGCGCTGGGCTTCGCCGACCGTGACCGGCTGCGCGAGGGGCTGGCCGCCACCCTCCTCCACAACCCCGGACAGCGCCGGGTGTTCGACCCCGTCTTCGACGTGTACTTCCCGCGGGGCACAGGGGCGCCGGACAGCGCGGCGCCCGCGGACCGGGACGAACTGCGGGCGCGTCTCGCGGCCGCTCTGGCCGCCGACGACCAAGCCCTCATGGGGCGGTTGGCGATCGAGGCCGTCGACGGATTCGGCGGCTACGGCGGTACGACGGCGACGGACGGCTGGTCGTCGTACCAGACGCTCGACCGGTTGCGGCCGCAGACGCTGCTGGCCCGCGTGCGGGACACCGTCCGCGCGCGGGGCGGCGCGGAGGGATTCACCGACCGGCTGCTGGAGGACGAGATCCGCCGGCGCATCGAGGTGTTCCGCGGACAGGTCGCGACGGAGGCACGGCGCCGGATCGCCGAGCGGCGCGACCGCGACGAGATCGCCCGGCGAGCGGTGGCCCCGACCGCCGACCGCGTCGACTTCCTGTTCGCCGGACGCGACCGGCTCGCCGAACTGCGCAAGGCCGTGCAGCCGCTCGCGCGCAAACTGGCCACCCGCCTCGCCGCGCGCCGCCGCCGGGCCCGGCGCGGCACCATCGACCTGCGCCGGACCCTGCGAGGATCGCTGTCCACGGGCGGGGTGCCGATGCGCCCCGTGCTGCGCAGACGCCGTCCCGTACGGCCCGAACTGGTGCTGCTGTGCGATGTGTCGGGATCGGTGTCGGGGTTCTCGGACTTCACGATGCTGCTCGTGCAGGCGCTGCACGACCAGTTCAGCAAGGTGCGGGTGTTCGCCTTCGTCAACCGGGTCGACGAGGTGACCGGGCTGATCGGGCCCGGCTCGGCCGACCCCGAGGGGCTGAGCGCCCGGATCCGCGCGGAGGCGGCGATCACGGGCTGGCACGGCAGCAGCGACTACGGCGTCGCGTTCGGCGAGTTCGCCGAGCGGTACACCGGCGCGGTCGGCTCCCGGACGACCGTCTTCGTGCTCGGAGACGCCCGTACGAACATGAGCGATCCCAACCTGCCCGCCGTCCGGCAGCTCACCCGGCAGGCCCGCCGCTTCTACTGGCTGAACCCCGAGGCGCGCTCGCAGTGGGGCACGGGCGACTCGGCCGCCCTCGCCTACGCCGAGCTCGTGGAGATGCACGAGTGCCGCAACGCCCAGCAGCTCAGCGCGCTGATCGGCCGGCTGCTGCCCGTCTGAAACACCCGCGGGCGAGACAGGTGCCGGCCGTCACCGGGCCAGGAGCCTGCGCAGCCAGGCGATCCGGGCCGCGCGGGCGGTCCGGGCGAGCACGGTGTGCGGGGCGAAGGCGTCGAAGCCGTGGAAGCCGCCGGGCCACACATGCAGCTCGGCCACCCCGCCGGCCCGCCAGATCCGGGAGGCGTAGTCGACGACCTCGTCCCGGAAGGTCTCCGCGGAGCCGACGTCGAGGAAGGCCGGGGGCAGCCCGGACAGGTCCGTGGCCCGCGCCGGGGCGGCATAGGCGGGCACGTCCGGGCCGCCGCGCGCCTCGCCCAGCACGGCGGTCCACGCGGTCTCGTTGGCCGTACGGTCCCAGGCACCGACGCCCGCCATCTGGTGCGCGGACGGAGTGTCGTTGCGGTCGTCGAGCATCGGATACATCAGGACCTGCCCGAGCGGCCGCGGCCCCTCGCGGTCCCGGGTGAGCAGGGCGAGCGCCGCGGTGAGGCCCCCGCCCGCGCTGGCGCCCGCGACGACGATCCGCTCCGGATCGCCGCCGAGCTCCCCGGCGTGCCGCGCCGTCCACAGCAGACCGGCGTAGACGTCCTCCACCCCGGCCGGATAGGGGTGTTCGGGCGCCAGCCGGTACTCCACGGACACCACGACCGCGTCCAGTTCCCTCGCCCACTCCAGGACGACCTCCACCCCGGCCCGGCTGTTGCCGAGAACCATTCCGCCGCCGTGGGAGTGGTAGATCACCGGGCGCGGCCCGTTCCCGGGCGGCGCCAGGGGCCTGACGACGAACAGCGAGATGTCGGGAGCGCCCTCGGGCCCCGGCACCGTCAGGTCCGCGGTCGTGAAGGCGCCGCCGTCGGTGAGGTCGTACGCGGGCACGGCGGACTCCTGCACCCCGCGCAGGGCGGCGATGTCCGCCGGGCTCGGCCCGGAGGGGTCGGACGGGCCGACCGCCGCGAGGGCGATACCCAGTTCGGGGTCGAACGGGGGCGGTACCAACACCATGACGTCTCCTCGCACCGAGCACGGCGGCTCCCTGATCCCATGATCGGGCGCCGTGCTCCCGGACCGGGAGCCGCCGTACGGCGGAACCTGCCCCCGACCCGGCCGGCCATGCCCGCCGCGCTGACGCTTGAAGGCGTCACCGCGGCGGACAGGGGAACCGGCTGTCGGGAGGCGGGGTCAGCCGTCGATGCGGTGCGTCGTCCAGAACGACGTCAGGTCCGTGGTCGTGGCGGCCTGGGCGGCCGCCTTGAACTCGGCCGTGGTCGAGACCCCGTACCAGTGCGAAGTGGCGTAGCTCTTCAGCAGGTTGGCCATGGCCGTGTCGCCGAGCACGCGCCGCAGGTCGTGCAGCGCGCACTTGCCGTAGCCGTAGACGACGGTGGAGTAGCGGGACGAGTGCGCGTCCCAGTACGCCATCGAGTTGGTGATCTTCTCCGCGGTCGAGGCCCAGGAGACGCTGCTCCAGCAGCTGGTTCCGGTCTTGCCCTGGGCCAGGTCGGTGGCGTAGTCCGTGAACGACTCGTCGAGCCACGGGCTGGTGTACTCGTCGTCACCGACGATCCCGTAGAACCACTGATGGGCGATCTCGTGGGTGAGCGCCGTGGTGCTGACCAGGTCGAGGACGAAGCCGGGGTACTCCATGCCGCCGAACCAGAAGTTGTTGTCGATCACGGCGTCCAGTTCGCCGTACGGGTACGCGCCGAAGCGTGCGGCGTGGGCATCCACGGCGGACTTGGCCGTGGTGAGCATCGACTGGGCGTTGGCGGAGCTGATGCCCGAGACGGAGTAGACGTTGATCGGTGTGCCGGCCGTGGAGGTACCGGTGATCTTGCTGAACGGGCCCGCCGCCCAGGCGAAGTCACGGACCTTGGACGCTGTGGCCGTGGTGACGGTGCGGCCGCTGGAACCGGGGGTGTCGACCGAGGTGCCGGTCGCCGGGACGAGCAGGGTCGTCGGGTGGTCGAGGGCCACCTTGAAGTCGGAGGCCAGGGAGTAGAAGGACTCCCCGTTGTTCGTGTACGGGTCCAGGTGCCAGCCCGCACCGTCCTTGACCGCGAGCACGGGCAGCGCGTTGCCGATGAAGCTGAACGCCCCGTCGTAGCCGAAGCGGTCGGCGCCGCTGGGCACGGTGATGGCCAGGTCGAAGCCGATCGTCGCGCTCTGGCCCTGGGCCACCGGTGACGCCAGGCTGATCCGGAGGGCCGTGCAGCCGACCGAGAGGGCTCCGGCGGTGCCGCCGCTGACGTTGCTGACGACGATGGGCATCGCGGAGCAGGTGCCGTGGTAGTTGTCCCACAGCCTCAGGTACACCTCGCTGAGCGCGGTGGAGGAGGCGTTGGTGAAGGTCACGCTCTCGTGACCGGTCCAGCCGGTGCCGCTCGTGTTGCTGGTCAGGCTGACCGTGTACCCCGGGGCGGCGGGCGTGCGGGTGGAGTCGGCCGGCGGGGTCGTGTCACCCGAGGTGTTGAGGGCGATGTCGTCGAGGACGAAGCTCGTCTGGAGGCTGGAGTCCTCGGTGCCGGTGAACGCGACGGTCACGGTCTGGCCCGCGAACGCCGAGACGTCGAACGTCTTCTGGGCGTACCCGGACGCCTTGTTGAGGTTCGAGTACGTCGCCAGGGTCGTGCTGCCGATCTTCGCCGTCAGCTTGTCGTAGGCCGTCGACGAGGTCGTCTCCGCCGTGTCGATGTGCAGCCAGAACGTGAGGCTGGCACTGCCGCACCCGGAGGGGATCGTGACGCTCTGCGACAGCGTGTCCGTGTGGGTGCTGCCCACTCCGTCCAGCCAGGCGAACGTGGTGCCGCCGTGGGCACTCTGGCCGGTCCGGCTGGTGATCACGGTGGTCGAGGACTGGGTCCAGGGCGAAGTGCCGCTCTCGAAGCCGCCGTTGGTCACCACCTGGGCGGGGGTGCAGGCGGCCGCGGCGGCCGGCGCGGTGCTCGGCGAGGCCCCCGCGGGGGTGCCGGGGAGCGAGACTGCGGCCAGGGCGGCGGCGGCGAGAACGCGCGCCGCCAGGGCCTTGAGGGGGGTCGGTCTCACACGAAACTCCTTTGAGGCGGCCGGGATTCCGGCCTGCTCGGTGGCCGCCCGGGACGACTGGGGTGCGCCGCTGGGTGGCCGCGGGCCGCGCACGGGTGCGCGCGGTCGCTTGGTGAGATTTCCGTGCCGTCACCCTGGGGTCAGGGCGACGGCATCGGAAAGCCTCGCAGATTTGACCTAGACATGCCATCAAACCGGGGAAGGAGAGAGGTGCGCCGGAAGGCGGTCGGGGCAGGGGCCGCTCAGGGACCCGGCCGGCTCAGGGCGGGCGTCAACCGCGACCAGGGGTTGGGGAGTTCGCCCGTCACGGGTCCGGCCACCGCCGCACCGCGGTCACGCGCGGTGCGAACGGCCAGCGGGACGAGCGCCTCGGGGACGCCGTAGACCAGATGACAGAACAGCTCGGGCGCGTGCCGCACGGTCCACGCCGGTCTGCTGAACGCCGCGACGTAGGTGGACCAGTGGCCCTCGAACGTGACGAGCAGATCGGCGCAGCGGGCGTACCCCGGCGCCGGGTGGACTCCCATGTTCAGTACGACCGGAGCCGCGCCGAGCCCGCGCAGACTCCGCACCAGCCGCTCGCAGCCGGGAAGCGCCTTCGGGGTCGGCGCCACCCGGTCGAGGAAACACCCTTGCGTTCCGTACCAGTCCCGGTGCCGCAGGACCTCGTCCGCGATGAGGTCCGGATCGCGCGTGCCGTAGCCGGTGTCGACATAGCCGAGCAGCCGGGCACCGGCCGAGCACAGCGCGTCGGCCGCCGCGGCGAACGCGGGATCCGGGCCCTCGCCCGGCCCGTCGGCCGGGTTGATGACGACCCCGTACGTCCGGTCGGCCGTCTCGGTCAGCCGCCGCCAGGCGTCGGGGTCGGCGCCCGGGTGGACGTACAGCGGAATCAGCAGGCTCATGGGGTCCGTCCGCCTTCTCCCCGCGGGGCGGGACCGGTCCCCGTCGTGGCCGTCCAGAGGGCGGCCAGCGAGTCGTCGAGCGTCAGTTCCGGCCGCCAGCCGATTGCCTCCCCGGCGGCGGTGATGTCGGAGCACTGCCACGACACGTCGCCCGAGCGGGCCGAACCGCCGCCGTTCTCCTCGATGCGCCCCCGGAACCCGGCGACACGCGCCAGGCCGTACACCAGGTCACGCACCGGGACGGCCTTGCCGCCCCCGATGTTGAGGACCCGCGGCAGCTGCCCGGGGGTGGTCGCGGCAGCGGCCGCCGCCCGTGCCACGTCGCGTACGTCCACGAAGTCGCGGTACGCCGAGAGATCGCCCAGCCGGATGACCGCGTCCGGGTCCGTCCCGGCCTCGCGGAGCAGTCCCGCGATCCGGCCCGGAAGCCCCGTGGACGGTGCTCCCGGACCCACGGGGTTGCCCACCCGCAGCACCACCGCGTCGAGGCCGGACGTGGTGACGGTGACCGTGCCCGCGAGTTTGGTGGCCCCGTACGTGGTGAGCGGACAGGTGGCCGCGGACTCGGTCACGGCGGTGTCCCGGACGCCGGGACCGTATTCGGCGGCCGAGCCCAGATGGACCAGCCGGGCGGACGGCGCCGCCTCGCGCAGCGCGGCGCAAAGGGCCGCCGGGCCACGGGAGTTGACCTCGGAAAGGGTCACGGCGTCGCCGCCGGTCGCACCGGCGCAGTTGATGACGGCATCGGGTGCGGCCGAGGCCAGGGCCGAAACCAGCCGCTCGCGGCGGGCGGTGGCCAGGTCGATGCCGAACTCGGCGGCGGGCGAACGCCCGCCGCCGAGCACCCGCACGCCCGGGAGGGCGCGCAGGTGCTCGACGACATGGCCGCCCAGATAGCCGGTGAAGCCCAGGACGAGAATGCGCATGCGGTGGTCAGGCTCCCTTGAGCAACAGCGACTTGCGCGTGGTGAATTCGGCGTTGGCCCGGTCGTAGTCGTCCGGGCGGCCGATGTCGAGCCAGTACCCGTCGAACGCGTAGGCGTGCGGCTCGCTGCCCTTCCGCAGCAGGTCGAGGACCAGCTCGTCGAAGCCCAGCGGCAGCCCCGGTGTGTAGTCCTCCAGCGTGGAGCGCGACAGACCGTACACGCCCATGGAGACGCGGTAGTCCATGCTCGGCTTCTCGGTGAAGGAGACCACCTTGCGGTCGTCGGTGGTCAGCACACCGAAGTCGATGCGCACCTTGCGCGCGTACGTCGCGATGGTCAGCGGCGCGCCCGAATCGCGGTGCCGCAGCAGGACGTCGCCGAAGTCGAGATCGGTGAGCACGTCGCCGTTCATCACGAGGAACGACTCGGGCAGCCGGTCGCGCATGGTCAGCAGCGGGCCCATGGTGCCGAGCGGGCTCTCCTCGGTGGAGTAGTCGATGGCCAGGCCCCATTGGGCCCCGTCGCCGACGTAGGCGCGGATGATCTCGCCCAGGTGGCCCACGGCGATGGTGCAGCTCGTGAAGCCGGACGTGGCGAGCTGGCGGAGCACGATCTCCAGGATGGCGTGCTGGTCGCCGATGGGAACGAGCGGTTTGGGCAGGGCGGTGGTGTAGGGCCGCAGCCGGACGCCCTTGCCTCCCGCCAGGATTACTGCGTGCATGGGGTTCTTCCTTCGTGGGACGTGCCGGTCGGGGTCAGATGTTGTAGATGCCGGTTTTGTAGCGGGCCAGGTTCGCCGGTTCGCGGAAGAACTCGACGGTCCGCGCGAGCCCTTGCTCCAGTTCGTGGGCGGGGATCCAGCCGGTCGCCTCGGTCAGCCGGGTCGCGTCGGCGACCAGCCGCATCACCTCGGAGTTGGCCGGCCGGACGCGCCCCGCGTCCTCGCGCACGTCGAGGGCGGTGTCCATCACCTTGCCGATCAGCGCCACCAGGTCGCCGACCGAGATCTCCCCGCCCGTACCGGCGTTGAAGGTCCTGCCCACGACCCGGTCCGCGGGTGCCGTGCCCACGGAGAGGAACGCCTGCGCGGTGTCCTCGACGAAGGTGAAGTCGCGAGTGGGCCGCAGATCGCCGAGGGTGATGGTGCGTTCGCCCGCGGCCACCTGGCCGATGACGGTGGGGATGACCGCGCGCATCGACTGACGCGGACCGAAGGTGTTGAACGGCCGCAACGTCACCACCGGTGTGCCGAAACTCGCGTGGTAGCTGTCGGCCAGCCGGTCCCCGCCCGCCTTCGAAGCGGCGTACGGGGACTGGGTGTTGATGGGGTGGTCCTCGGTGATGGGCACGGTCCGGGCGGTGCCGTAGGTCTCGCTGGTGGAGGTGTGCACGAGCCGGGGGGTGCCGAGCGCGCGCACCGCCTCCAGCACGTTGAGGGTGCCGGTGACATTGGTGTCCACATAGCTGTGCGGTGCCTGGTAGGAGTACGGGATCGCGATGAGCGCGGCCAAGTGGTAGACGGTGTCGGCGCCTTCGGCCAGAGCGCGGACCGAACCCGGATCCCGGACGTCGCCCAGGACGATGTCCACCTGGTCCAGGACATCGGGGTGCAGGGTCTCCAGCCAGCCGTACGAGGAGAAGGAGTTGTACTGCGCCATGGCCCTCACCCGGTGCCCGGAGGCGACCAGCGCTTCGGTGAGGTGGGAGCCGATGAAACCCTCGGCCCCGGTGACGGCGGCGAGCGGTTGGGTAGTCAACTCGTGGATCCTTCCGGTTGGTTGTTCGTGTGTTGGGTGTTGGGTGAGGCGGACGAAGGCACGGTGGCCCTCCGGATCCGTCCGGAAGGGCCGTGCGGGGTGGTGGTTCAGGCGTGCGGGGCCGGTCGCCCCAGCAGCCGCACGGCACAGACCGCCAGACACAGGCAGGCCGTGCCGCAGGACAGGGGCAGCACGAGGGCGCCCGGCAGGGAACGGAGCGTGATGGCCGAGGCGGCGCCGCAGGCCGCCGCCAGGCAGACCACGGCCGGCTGCCAGGCCGCCCCGAAGGCCTGGAGCAGCAACGCGGTCCACAACGTGGCCGCGAGCAGCAGCAGCGGGACCGGCTCCGCGCCGGTGAGCAGGGCCGCGGGCAGCAGCGGGAGCACGTAGAGCAGCAGACAGAGGCCGAGGACGCCGGTCGAACGCAACAGGAAGGCGGCCGGAGTCGCGGTCGCCCGCAGCGCCGACACCGACATCCCGCGATACCGGTACAGCAGCCACTCCGCCGGTCCCATGCTCACGGTCAGCACGACCACGGCGTACGGGTGCTGCCGGCCCTCCAACAGCACCAGCACCCCGGCGGACAGTCCGAACAGGCCGTACGGCAGCGACCGCAGCAGCGACGGACGGGACGTGTCCGGGACCGGTGAGGCGCCGAACGCGGACCGCAGCGCCCAGCCGGCCGCGGCGGCCGCGCCGAGCACGGACAGCAGCACCGGGGCGACGCGCCCCGCGGTCCCCGGGTCCCACCAGGGCAGCGCCGCCGCACCGGCGACCAGCGGGGCGAGCGCGGCCAGCAGCAGCCGCTCCCCGCCCAGGACGAGCAGCACTCCGGCCGCCGCGAGATACACCGACTGTGCCGCGGCGACCCCGATCGCGGTGCCGGACCCGGCGACCAGCGCCCCGGCCCCCGTCGCGGCGAGCGCGCAGAGCGGTGCCCCCTTGAGCAGGGTCCGGCCCGCTTCGCGACGGCCCGTGGCCATCCGCACGTGGGCACGGTGCCCGAGTGCCTGGCCGAGCGCCCAGGAGACGAGGCCGGCCACCACCAGGACGTCGAGATCCCGGCCCGCGTGCCACAGCCGCCCGGTCAGCAGATAGGCCAGGCCCGGCAGGGCGAACAGCGCCCCGCGCAATCCGCAGCGAACGGCGTCCGGACGCCAGGGATCGGCCGGTCGCGGCGGCTCGGGAAAGGTGCGAGGTACCCGCTCGTACAGCGCGGAGGCGAGCGAGAAGAGGTCCGTGTGCCCGTACCGTTCCTGGGTGATCTCGGCGGTCAGCCCCTCCGACTCCAGCAGGGCCGCCACCTCGTAAGGGTGGACCGCCGGTCCGATGCCCTCCGCCAGCTCGGCGGCGAGCCGGTCGACGGCCTCCCCGTCCGCGCCGGGGCCGGACGCGGACCTGGCGGGCGTACGGGCGTCGGCGAGCCGCAGGGACAGCGCGTCACCCGCCGTGCCGCCGGGTTCCAGCGCCATGGGTCCGCTCATCCGGCGAGGCTCCTCGACGTGGACGTGGACGTGGACGTGGTCGCCAGGCCGCCGGGGACCGCGAGCGGGGCGTCGGCCGTCGCGGGGACGCCCGGGACGAGCCCGCCGAGCGCCGACAGTTCCCGGTAGATGGTCCGGAACGTGTCGACCGTCTGCCGCAGGGTGAACTGGTCGATGACGCGCAGTCTGGCCGCCTCGCCCATCGAGGCGCGCCGCCCGGCATCGCCGAGCAGGTCCAGCGCGGCGGCGGCCATGGCGGCAGGATCGCGCGGCGGGACGACGAGACCGCTGTCCCCGACGGCCTCGCTCACCCCGCCCACGTCCGTGGACACGGTCGCCCGCCCGCAGGACATGGCCTCGATCAGGGTGAACGGGAAGCCCTCGCTGATGCTGGAGAGCATCACGACGCTGCCCGCGGCGTAGGCGTCCTTGATGTCGTCCACACGGCCCTCGAAGGTGACCGCCTCCGCCTGCCCCAGCTCGGCGGCCAGCGCCTCGCAGCGTTCGCGGTAGGCCTCGCCCCCGCGCGGGGTGCCGCCGAACAACCGCAGCCGCGCGTCCGGGAGTCGGTCCCGCACGAGAGCGAACGCCCGGATCAGGGTCTCCAGGTCCTTGATCGGGTCGACGCGCCCGGCCCAGCTCAGTGTCGGCCGCTCCGGTTCGGGACCGGCCGGCGGGAACGCGGCCGGGTCCACGCCGTTGTAGACGGTACGGATCGACTCGGGCGCGGCACCGCCCCGCTCCTCCCACAGCCGGTTGTAGCGGTTGCCCGGGGTGATCAGGGCCGCGCGCCGGTACGTCTCCTCGGCGAGCAGCCGGAAGAAGCCCAGCACGACCGCCTTGACCGGCCAGCGGTACGGGGCGGTGCGGTAGCCGAGGTAGCGCTCGCGCAGGTAGACGCCGTGCTCGGTCAACAGCAGCGGGACGCCGTGCCGTTCGAGCGCGGCCAGACCCGGCAGCACGGCGACGCCGCCGCTGACCGCGTGCGCCACCCCGTGCTCGGGCAGCGGTGCGGTGAGCGGGCGCAGCGCATGCTCCAGCAGAGCGGTCGCGGTGATGGCGTCGTGCAGGGTCGGCCGGGCCTCGCGGACGGCCAGACCCGGGCGGTTCCACACTCCGGTCAGGACGCCGATCGCCCGGTCGCCGCGCAGGAAGGGACTCAGCGTCCCGTCCGCCGCGGCCCGCGCCATCGCGTACAGGGCGGTGGCGAACCCGTCCTCGGCGCGTGGATCGACCAGAGCGGTCAGGAACTGTTCGTAGACGGAGGCCAGTTGCCTGCGGCGCCGCCCGCGCGCAGGGCGGCCTCCGGGCGCGGGCCCCCACATGGGGACCGTGACGATGTCCGTGATCTGCGCGGGGATGTCCCACACGACCGGTTCACGTCCGGTGCCGGTCACGGCGATGACGTCGAAGTCGAAGTCGGGCATCCCGTCGACGAGTTGGTCGCACCAGACACTGACGCCGCCGTGACTGTGCGGGTAGGTGCCTTCGGTGAGCAGGGTGACGCGCGTCGTGCTGAGGCTGCGCGCGCCGCGGGGAACGTGCATGGATGTGCTCCACGGCCGAGGTTGGGGTGGTCGGGCCCGTCCCGTCCGCCGAGGCGCGGACGGGATCTTCGGTCGGTGCGCGGCTCAGTTGTCCGGGCTGTAGGGGACCTGCTCGGGTACGCCCGTCGGCAGGTCGTGGTTGTCGGGTACGTGCGCGGTGTTCGCGTGCGCGGTGCCGGCCGGTGGGCCGGACGCGATGAGCGCGCCTGCGATGGGCGCGGTCGCGCGAATGGTCCGCTTCATGCGGTGAAGTCCCCTCCCCGGGCAGGGGTGAGTGCCGCTCCCATGGAGCCGACCACCCCCTGGCGCGACGCCACAGCCCCCCTCAGACGTGGTCGTCGACGCGTTCGTCGGGTCACATAGTGGTGTCTCTGTGGAGCTTTCGTGCGCTTGCCGCGAGACATGACGGAAAAGCGCGTCCACCGAACGGGTGATCATTGAATGCGGCGATGACGATGCGATCGTCACTTCAGGTGTTCGATCGACTACCCAGTGAAACGTTCCTGTGCTTGCGCGGCCTGGGGTCGACCGCATCCGGAGCGCCTTGGTCCGCCCCGCCGGAGTGTCGGTGCTCCGAGCCGAGACGACTTTCGGCTGAGTCGTCGGTTTCAGGCCACCGCGAACCGCGTCTGTGAAGAACGTGTGCCGACGCCGCGCCCGTGGCTCCGTCCCCCGGAGCGCGAGGCGGGGGTGGCGCGAAGCTGTCCGCGGACGCGAAGGGAATTCGGGGAATTTCCGGTGAGCGGGTGTCGACGGCCCGGAAGGGGACACCCGTCGACCTCCGGCGGAAAGCGCGCCGGGAAACGGTGGCCGGGATCCGGTCACCGAAGGACGCGCCCGTGGATCCTTCCGGATCGCGGCGCGTATCCGTGGACGAGTTGGAGGACTTCTTCGTGAACGAGAACCTTTGGGGTTACGGCCCGACCAGCGGGCACACGCCCGACGACGATCTCTCCGGCTACCGGGTGGAGGCCGCCGACGGTCATATCGGGAAGGTCGACAAGCACTCCGACGAGGTCGGTTCTCAGTACATCGTCGTCGACACCGGCGTCTGGATCTTCGGCAAGGAGGTCCTGCTGCCCGCCGGAACGATCACGGCGATCAGTCACGAGGACAAGACGATCCATGTCTCCCGGACCAAGGACGAGATCAAGGCGGCTCCGGAATTCGACAAGGAGAAGCATCTCGGCGATCCGCACTACCGCGACCAGCTCGGCGGCCACTACGGCTCCGGACACTGACGCGACGCCGGCCGCCGGTGCCCCCTGCCCGGGGGCACCGGCGGTTTCCGCTGTCTCCGGGCGACCGGGAAAAGCGGGAGACCCCGGCTGGACGGGGGAGACCAGCCGGGGCCGCTTGTGTGCGGAGGCCGCTCCGCTCCACATGAGGGGAACATCGGGCGATATCCATCTATTCCACCCAGGGTGACCGGAATGGGCGGGGCACCGGCGTGGCCCCGCATCCGCGGGGCGGGCCCGGCGGGAAGATCGGTTCAGGAGGGCGCGTGCGACGGCGCGGGGCCGCCGTCCTGTGCCCGGACCACCTCCGCGTGCCCACCGGCGCGCGGACGGACCGGCTGCCCGGAGGATGGTGCCCATGACCGCGAAGCGCGGTGTGCCCGATGTCCTGATCGTCGGAGGCGGGCTCGCCGGTCTGGCGTGCGCCCGCGATCTCGCCGGGTACGGCTTCGGGGTCAGGATCCTGGAGGCCTCGGACGGGGTGGGCGGCCGGATGCGTTCCGACTCGCACGAAGGCTTCGTCGTCGACCGCGGCTTCCAGGTCTTCAACACGTCCTATCCACAGGTCCGGCGCCGGCTCGCCCTGCGCGAGCTGAGACTGCGGCCCTTCACGCCCGGCATCCTCGTCCACACCGAGGACGGGCCGCTGCGCTTCGAGGACCCGACCCGTGGCCGGCGGCGGCCGGGCGACCTGCGCCCGGGGCGCCTCGCGGGAACCCGTGACCTGATCGCGCTGGCCGCCCTGTCCGGCCGGGACATGCTCGCCCCCGCCGGATGGCTCCGGCGCGGAGAGGACCGTACGACCCGCACCGCGCTGGCTGCGGCCGGATTCTCCGAGGAGTTCGTGGAGCGGTTCTTCCGGCCCTTCCTGTCCGGGGTCTTCCTGGAGGACCAGCTGGAGACCTCCGGCCGGGTGTTCCATCTCGTCTGGCGCAGCATGCTGCGCGGCACCCTGTGCCTGCCCGGCGCCGGCATCGGGGCGGTGCCGCGCCTGCTGGCCGAGGCGCTGCCCCCGGACGCCGTACGTCTCGGCACCCCGGTCGCACGGCTCACGGACGACGGGGTCGAGGTGGACGCCGGGGGCGAACTCGCCGCGCGGGCGGTGGTCGTGGCCACGGGGCCGGGACCGGCCGCCCGGCTGCTGCCCGGGCTGGGCCTCCCCGGCTACCGCGTCGTGACGACGTACTACCACGCCGCGACCCGTTCACCGCTGGCCGAACCCGTCCTGCTGACGGACACCAGAAGGCGTTTCCTCAACACCTGCGTCCTGAGCGAGGTGGTCCGCGGGTACGCCCCGCCCGGGATGTCGCTGATCGCCACCTCGGTCCTCGGGTACGACCAGGAGGGCCGGGAGACCTGGCTGCGCGACGCGCTCGCCGAGGTGTACGGCACCGACACCGCGCGGTGGGACCTGCTGACCGTCCGTACCGTTCCCGACGCCCTGCCGGCGATGCCGCCCCCGCAGCCGCTCAGCCGGACCGCCCGTGTGGCTCCCGGCCGCTATGTGTGCGGGGACCACCGGGCCACGGGCTCGGTCCAGGGCGCGCTGGCGTCGGGAGCCCGCGCGGCCCGCGAGGTCGCGGCCGACCTGGCGGCACGGTAGACGCCGCAAGCCGCCCCCGTACCCCGCATCCCGAACCCCGCGTCCGGCGACCCGTTCCGGACGGCTGGCTGTCCGGCCCTGGGGAGCCCTAGCCCCTAGGGCAGCGTCTGTTCCGTCCAGATCGTCTTGCCCGGCGCCGAGTAGCGGATGCCCCAGTTGTGGCTCATCTGCGCGCAGATGAACAGGCCGCGTCCGCCCTCGTCGGCCGTGCGTGCGTGGCGCAGGCGCGGAGCCGCTCCGCCGGCGTCGCTGACCTCGCAGGTGATCGTGGCGTCCTTGATGAGCCGCAACCGGATCGGCGGCGCTCCGTACCGCAGGGCGTTGGTCACCAGCTCGCTGACGATCAGTTCGGTGGCGAAGGCGGTCTCCTCGCCCACCCGCCACCTGCGGAGCAGTTCCTGGGTGTGGTGCCGTGCCGTCGCCGGTGCCGTGGGCGCGAAGTCCAGGGACCAGGTGGCGACGCGGTCCGGCGGGAAGGCCCGGGTGCGGGCCAGCAGCAGAAGGACGTCGTGATGGCCCGTCGTGTCGCGCAGCCGGTACAGGACGTCGTCCCGGACCTCGCCGAGGGGGCGGTCCAGGCGGCCCAGCGCGACGCGCAGCGCGTCCTTCGCCCGGTCGCCGTCCGGGCCCTCGGGGACCGGGAACGACGTCGTGCGCAGCGCGAGTACGCTGCCGTCCCGCACGGGGACGGAGGCGGTGGCGAAGGGAGGCCCGTCCCGGCTGCCCAGAAGGGGGCCCGTCGGGATCTGCGGGACGTGCACGACACCGCCGGGGTGGGCCACGACGGGCGCGGGATGGCCGGCGGAGGCCATGACGCAGGCTTCCTGGAGCGGGTCGTGGATCGCGTAGACACAGCCGGCCCTGAGCGGCTGCTGGTGCAGCGGATCGCTCGCCGGCAGGGCCTCCCGCTCGTGGGCCAGCCGTACGACCGCGTCGTTGAGGCGGGCGAGCAGTTCGTCGGGGTCCAGGTCGAGCGCCGCGAGCGTGTGGATCACCGTCCGGATCTGGCCCATGGCCGTGGCGGCGTCGATGCCGCTTCCGCTGACCTCCCCGATCACCAGGGCCGTACGGGCGCCGGGCAGACCGAAGGCGTCGTACCAGGTGCCCGCTCCCGCGTCGGCCGGGATGTGCAGCGGCGCGAATTCCACGGCCGTCTGCGACGGGGGCTCCGGCGGCAGCAGATGGCGTTGCAGCGCCGCCGCGATCGTGTGCTCGCGGGTGTAGCGGCGCGCGTTGTCGAGGCTCAGCGCGGTGTGCGCGGCCAGTTCCTCGGTGACGGCGAGATCGTTCTCGTCGAAGTCGTCGTACGGTCGTACGCGATAGAGGCTCAGCAGCCCGAGTACGGTGCCCCGCAGCGTCAACGGGGCGGTGAGCAGCACGCGGGCGCCGGAGGCGCGGATGGCGCGGGCCCGCTCCGGGTCGGCGTCCAGCCAGGGGGTGCCGCTGTCCAGCGTGACGGTTCGTGGCCGGAGATCGCTGAGCACCTGTGAGTACGGGGTCGGCGACGGCACGGCCCGCACGTCGCCGACGGGGTGGGCCTGCGCCCTGTGGGAGGGGCCCTCGATACGGAAGGCCGCGCGGCGCAGCGGGATGTCGCGCCCGAGGGGGCTGAGCGGAGGATCCTCGCCCCGCACCACCGCGTCGACCACTTCGACCACCGCGATGTCGGCGAAGCCGGGCACCAGCGCGTCCACCAGTTCCTGGCAGGTCGTGACGACGTCCAGGCTCCGGCCGACCCGTTCTCGTACCGAACCGAGGGCCTGGACACGTCTGTTGTTCCGCACGGACTCCGTGACGTCGGTCATGGAGACGACCACGCCCCGCGCGTCCCTCAGGGGGAACGCCGAGATGTCCGCGAAGCGCTCCCGGGACGAGGCGTCCGCCGGTTCGAGCCGTACGGAGTGGTCGGTGACCGAGGTGCCCTCCGTGAGGGCGCCCCGCAGGAGGTCCTCGAACTCCTCGGGACGGGTCGGGCGGATCACATCGCCGACCGGCCGGTCGAGAGCCTTGTCCGCCGTGACGCCGGCCAGCGCGCGGGCCGCCTCGTTGACGCTGAGGACGCGCAGCGCGGGGTCCAGGACGAAGAACGCCTCGTGCGTGTTCGCGTGCAGGATGTCGAAGACCGCGGTCGGCGTGTCGAGGCGGGCGGCATCGCCGTCCGCCTCGAAGACGCCCCAGGCGACCGTGCCGTCGGAGCGCGGCACCACCTGGACGCGGAGGTCGACCGGGTTTCCGTCGACGTCATGGATGACGAGCGGGCCCGCCCCGGGGCTCGTGCCGTAGCCGGAGTCGCCGCCGGAGTTCCCGATGTCGGGTGCCACCAGGGCGAGGGCCGTCCGTCCCACGGCCTCGGAGTCCGACCGCAGCCAGATCTCGCGCGCCCGGGGGCTCCACCGGAGGACGACTCCCGTGCCGTCGACGACCATCAGCGGAGTGGGGGCGGTCACCGGCCATCACCTCCGCGTCTCCGGACGGGCACCCCCGTGTCCGGGGGCGCCGTCGACGGCTGAGTCACCGGCGGAGGTCATGTCGCGGACTGTGTCCTTTTCGATCCTTTTGGTCCACAAAATCATCATTCTACGGCGCGGGGTGGCCGTTCGCCGGTGCGGCAGGGGGCTCGGGGACCTGATCGGCGCCCGGCGGCGGCGGCGACCGCGGGGCCAGGTCCGGCGAGGGTCGCCCGGTGCGAAACTGCGGCCAGGCACGAAACGGTAACGAAGGACTTCGTGGCGGTTGAGGGCGTGGCCCCGCAGCGTAATGTCCCGCATGTCCGGGTGCTCGTGGGGGGTTGCCCGGTGCGGGGAGGGGAGTGTCATGGCTGCCATGACGCGGGTTCGAAGAGTGCCCACAACTGTCCGGGTCCGGCTGGTCGCGACGGTCTGCGCGGGGCTCCTGTGCACGTCCCTGGCCGGATGCGGGAACGACGGCACGGCGACGGCCGGCGCCTCGACGGCGTCCGCCGGCACATTGGCGTCCGCGGCGCCGTCGTCCGCGGCCGCGTCCACGCCCGAGGCGACGCCCTCGACGAGCGAGGCGGCGACGCCGACGGAGACACCCACCACGGAGGAGGCCACGACGGCCACCTCCCAGGAACCGGTGCCGGCCGGCGGTTCGGAGGCGTCGGCGCTGTGGGGCAAGGCGTACAGCGGCAGCGCGAGCATCACGGTCGACATCTACGACTACTGCTCCACCGACGGGTCCCGGCGCCTGGCGGGCAGCCAGACCTACTCCATGAACAGCACCCTCGATCTGGGCCGGCCGGAGTCCGGCGGTGACCAGACCGAGAGCAACCCGTTCTCGATGCTGTTCGCGGCGGGCTACGCCTCCCAGGCGGGCGCGGTGTCCTTCCGGTCGTCGTCGGTCAGCACCGTCTCGAGCCAGGACCTGGCGGGCAACTACCGGGATCCCCATCTCCTGCTGACGTACTGGAACATCGACTGGTCCGACGGCGAGCTGGACGCACGGCTCACGGATCCGCACGCCCGGGAAGCCGTCGTCCTGAACCTGCTCAACTGGCCTGGCCTGCTCGTCGCCTGCCGCTCCGACCTCGGTCAGATGCCCGGCGGCTTCCCGCACGCGCTGGCCGCCGGCACCACGTTCACGGGCCGCCTCGACAGCTCCGGGGCGTCGCTCACCGCCGAGGGAAGCACCACCGACGGCGTGGTCGCGTTCAAGTTCACCTTCGACGGCACGGCCTCGTGACCCCCTTGTCGGCCCCCTTCCCGCGGACGGCCATGACGGGACGGCGGGAGAGCGGGGCGACCGCACCGGGGGAGTCCGGATGACGACACCGGACCGGCTGGACACCTGGAGCATACGGATCGCCGAACGGGCCGCCCCCGGGGAGAGCGGGTTCGCGGCGCAGACCGCTCGCGCGTACGCCGCGGGCGGCGCTCCCCGCAGCAACCTCTTCTCCTCGCCCGGTCAGGCCCCCGGAGGCATGGGCGGCGGAGCGGTCGCCGTCCTTCCCGCCGTGCTGGACGGGCTCGCGTACGCCGCCGAGTCCCTCAAATCGGCCCTGGGCAGCCCCGAGTTGAACAACCTCCTGTCCGCGACCGGACTGCTGGTCGGGTTACGGGCCCAGCGGCGCGCCGAGGCCGTGACCGGGCGGCAGGGGGAGGACGACGGCACGGCCTTACCGGATGGCGACGGGACGGCCGGACCGCCACCGGCGCCGTTGCCTGGACCACCGTCATCGCCGCCGTCACCGGGACCACCGCCGTCGCCGCGGGTCGTGCCGGGCGACGACCGGCACGGTGGGGGCGACCGGGACGGCGGGGCCGACGGCGACGACGAGGATGTGCCGGCGGCGTCGCCAGGAGCGATATCCGGAGCCTTGCCGGGGACGGCCGTTCCCTCGGGCGGCGCGGCCCCCGGTTCGGCCGCTCCCACCGCGGACGTCGTACGGGCCGCCCTGCGCATGAGCGGGCGGCTCCGGGCCCGGGGGCTGGCCCCGGCCGAAGCCGACGAACTGACGGCGCGGCTCATCGCCCGGCTGGTCACCGAGGACGATCCGGAGGAAGCCGCGGCCTTCCTCGACGTACTGGTCGGCGACGAGCCGCCCCCGCCGTTGCGCGGCCCGGGCACCCGGTGCGGGAAGCTGCGCCGACTGCGTTCGGCGGCGTCGGGCCTGCTCCTTCGCGCGGGCCGGCCCCGTACGACCCCCCACGGGCCGCGGCCCGGTCCGGAGGGGACGAACCAGGGGTGAGTACGCCGTCGGCCGCACCGGTCCGCCGATCGTCCCGGCGCGCGGGCCGGTCCCGTACGGCGTCATGACGAGGCCGCCGCCGCTCGGGCCCGCCCGGTCGTGGGGGCCGCCGCCCTGGCTGTGGCTGACCCTGGCGCTCTTCCTCGCCCAGCTTCCCGCGCTGATCGGGCACGGCCTCGGTGTGGGCACCGGTCTCGGCCGGTTCGGTGAGGCCGGACGCGGCCGCTTCGTCACCGCGGTGCTCAGCCTGGTCCAGCTCCTGCCCCAGTTCTTCCTGCTCGCCGCGGTCCTCGCGCTCCTCGCCCCACGGGCACGCTGCCGTCGCGTCGAGCGCCGTTACGGGCTCCTGGCCCCCGACGACCCGCTGATGGCGCCTCCGGCGGCACCCGGGAGCCGGGACGGGATCACCGAGCCGCACTTCGCCACCGCGATGACGGAGTTCGTCCACGCGCACGCCCCGGGCACCCGGCTGCGCCTGAGCACGCTGGACGGACTCTCCGCCCGCGTCTACCCGGGTGGCCGGCGCACCACTCGGATCGGGGTCTTCGCCCCGCTCGTCCATCTGTGGCACACGGACACCGAGGCGGCCCGAGCGGTGCTCCTGCACGAACTCGGCCATCTGCGCCGGGGCGAGCAGCACGTCACCGGGCTCGGCAGCCCCCTCACCGCCCTGGTCCGGGTCTGGCCGTACGTCCTCGCGGGCTTCGTCGTCCTGCCGGTCACGCTGCTGTTCGTCACAGGCCACGCGACCGCCGTCCTGACGCTCGCCGAGGTCGTGCTGGTCCTCCAGAGCGTGCCGAAGGTGCTGCTCCTCGTGGTGGCGGCGCTGTGGTCCGCGGAACTCGCCGCGGACCGCTTCGCGGCTCGGGCCGCGGGCGCCGACACCGTCGTACGCGCCCTGCGGCACCTCGAGAAGGGCGATCACGGAGGCCTCGCGCGGCTCTACCACCCGCCCGTCAGGATGCGCGTCTGGTGTGTGTCGCGAGCGGAGACCACCCGGGGCCGGCTCCTGTCGACCCTGCTGTGGCCGCTGGCCCTGTTCGCCCAGCTCCTGCTGACGACGCTGGGCGCGTTTCCCGCGTACGTGCTGCTGGGCGCGTCCGGTGACCGGGCCGCCCGCCAGGTCCTCGCGCTGGCCCATGAGTCGCTGGCCGGGCAGCCCGCCTGGTGGGCGACGCTCGCCGTCGCGCTGGTCTGGCCGACGGCGACACGAGCGCGCCCGGCACGGGGGGACCGGTCGGCGTCGGCCCGGTCCGCGACGGTTCGGCCTGAGCTGGTCGAGCCTGAGCCGGTCGGGCCCGCACCGGCCCGGTCCGCGGTGGTGTACGCGGCGGCCGTTCTCCTCCCGGCGGTCCTGCTGCTCGTCGGGCTGCTGCCCCTCGCCTCCCGCCCGGCCGGCGGAGTCTTCGCCGATGACCCGGCGGGGCCGACCGCCCCGGCCACGCGGGTACCGGGCGCTGGTGGAACCGGAACAGGTGGCGGTGCCGGAACCGAGAACGGTGCCGGTGCCGGCACCGGGTCTGGAACCGGGGCCGGGGCCGGGGCGACAGCGGCGTGCCCCAGCCGTGCCGCACCGCGCGATCCGAGCCGTCCGACGGGGCTCCCGGCCTTCACGCCCGGGAAGCCGTCGCCGTCCGGCGGGGACCCGGACCACGCGCGGGGATCACGCACCTTCCGCACGCTCGGTGTCACCTCCGCCGATCCCCTCTCGGGAACCCGCTCCCAGGCCCAGGAGGTGGCCGACCGCCTGCGCGGGGCCCGCTGGACACTGCGCGACGACGGCACGCTGGCGGCCGACCTGCCCGAGGTCCCGGTCCTGCGCACCACGTCCGTCGACGCCACGACACGTCTGCTGACCGGGAAGCGCACCCGGCGCACGGACGTCAGCGCGACCACGACATGGACGGAGGCCCGTCTCGTCACCGGCGCGGGCCCGACGGCCCGGCTGGACCTCATCAGGGCCGCGACCGGGGTCACGCGGGCCGTGGTCGGCTGCCGGGAGTTCGCCTCCACGTCGACCACCGCGCAGCGCCTGTCGCTGACCTTGGGAAACGACGAGAAGTCCCGTCCGGGCGAGCGGCCCCGGTGACCGGTACCCGCGGCGTCACCGTCGTGTCACAGGCCTGTGCGCGCGTGAACCACGGAGGCCGTCCGGCGATCTACAGCGACGAGTGCCGGTGAACGTCCGGCACCTGAACATCGCAATCGGGGGACTTCATGCTGTATGGGATGCACTTCGGGTCGCGTGTCCGCGGGGCCGCACTGTCCATGGCGACCATGTCCGCGGCCGCCCTCCTCATGACCGCGTGCCAGCCGGGCCCGGACAGCGCGGGTTCCAGCGCCTCGCCGTCGGGCACGGCGAAGAAGCCGACGGCCCCGTCCTCCGGCTCCCCGGCTCCCACCGCGCCGTCCGGCGGGGCGGGAGCCTCGGCCGAACCCGCGGGCGACTCCACCCCCAAGGCCCCGGCATCGGTCCCCGCCACCGCCACCGCCACCACGACACCGGCGACGAAGACCAGGACGTGCGCGGCGGAGTCCATGAAGGCGTTCATGTACCAGGCCGACGTACGGCCCCCGGGCACCGGAACGGGCGCCGCGATCGTCGAGTTCACCAACATGTCCGGAGCGACGTGCGCCCTCGAGGGGTATCCGACCGTGGCCGGGGCGGCGAACGGCACCCCCGAGAAGAACCACCCGCTGACCGTGACCAGGACGGGCTCCTCGTCCAAGGTGACGCTCGCACCCGCCGCGAAGGCCTGGGTCAAGATGACCTTCGTCCAGGTGCAGGGCGAGGCCGACGGCTACTGCGTGTCCGGGACCACTCCGGTCACCTACCCGACCCTGGTGGTGGGTCTCCCCTCCAGCGGAGCGCACCAGCTCGCTCTCGAAGACGGCGTGCTGGCCGAGTGCGACAACAAGGTGACGGTCATCGCCGTCACCGCGACGAAGCCCTCCTGACCTGACCTGACCTGACTTGACCTGGCCGTCACCGGCGCGCTGTCACAGCCGTCGCCGGGGTGGCCGTGACCAGGGGGCGGGTTGCGACGGGGGCCGCAGAGTGGGTGTTCCTCCGAAGCCGTCCATAGGCTGCCGGAGCCGTGCCGTGCGGGTCAGGGCCCTGTGGGCGGCGAACGGAGGCGCCTGCCGGGCCGGACCTGTGGAACGGATCCGGCCCGGACCTGCGGAACGGGCGGGGCCGGTCACATCGACGGGCCCTCGACGCGGCCCTCGGCGCGGTGACCGCCTCCCGCTGTGTCCGGGGTCCGGGAATGCCGGCACCGGGTGCGCTGTTACAGCTCACGTAACTGATTGGCATGCGCGAGTCAAGGCTCGTGCATGGTGGGAGAAGGAGGGCCTCATGGCACGCAGCACCGCGCGCCCCGTCGTCACGCTGAGGTCGACGGCCGGGACCGGCGTCACGTACGTGACGCGCAAGAACCGCGGAAACGACCCCGACCGGCTGGTCCTGCGCAAGTACGACCCGACGGCGGGCCGGCACGTCACGTTCCGCGAGGAGCGCTGACCGCGCGCCGGGCGTACCCGGCGGACGCGTTCGTCGTATCACCGTCGTATCCGCGGACGAACCTGCCGTAACCGAGGAGGGAACCGTATGAGGCCTCACATCCACCCCGAATCCCGTCCGGTCGTCTTCCGGGACCGTGCCGCCGGTGTCGCGTTCCTGACGCGGTCCACCGCGCACTCCGCCCGGACGATCGAGTGGGAGGACGGGGCCGTCCATCCGGTCGTCGACGTGGAGATCTCGTCGGCGAGCCACCCGTTCTACACCGGGACCTCACGGGTCCTGGACACCGCCGGCCGGGTGGAGCGCTTCGAGCGCCGCTACGGCCGCACGGCGTCGAACCGGCACTGACCGCCGGAGCGCGCCGAGTTCGGCAGAAGGAGGACAGAACCATGAAGGTACGGGCGTCACTGCGCTCGCTGAAGTCCAAGCCCGGGGCCCAGGTGGTCCGCAGGCGCGGTGTGGTCTTCGTCGTGAACAGGAAGAACCCGCGACTGAAGGCCCGTCAGGGCTGACGGCGCATCAGGCCGAGGGTGACCGGTCCGGCGGACGCATCGCGCGTCGGCCGGACCGGCCGCGCGTGATGTGTGCCGGGAGTTACGATCACGATCGTGACGTGCCCTTCCTCCGCGGACGACGGATCGCCCGCGGAGGGTGGTGCGGTGGACACGCTGGATCCGATGCGTGAGGGTCGCGCCGGGCGAAGTACTCCGAAGGGAGCCGTTCGTGACCACGGCCAGGGACTTGTTCATCATCACGATGGACAAGGAGCCGGAACGTAATGTCGGGCAGGGCGATCTGTCGCTCGCCCTCGCCGGAGCCGAGGTGATCGATCTTCTCGCCGGTGAGGTCATCACGCTGGACGGTGACCGGATGACACCGGCGAGGCAGCCCGCGACGGACGACCGTCTTCTGGGCGAGGCGGCGTCCTCGCTCGTGCGGCAGGTCCCGTACGAGCGGGTCGAGGACTGGCTCTGGCGCAGGGGCCGCGATCTGGCCAAGGCCTATCAGGCAGACCTCGAACAGGCGGGCCAGCTCACCCGGCAACGGCGGAGCCGACTGCCGTTCGGCGGTGAGCGCATGGAACTGGTGGACTCACCGGCCCGCAGCCGGGCGATGCATCGCTGGGCGGCGGACGAGCCCGTCCTCGCCGCGCTCGCCGACGTGGTCGGAATCCCCGCCGAGGAGAGCGATGACAGCTCGACGGTCGAGGACGAGGCGGTGACGACCGTCCTGGTCGCCGTGCACGACGCGGTGATGGAACTGGAAGCCGTCCGCCAGCGCCGGGCCATCGAGAACGCGGCCTTCGCCAACATCTGGCGCGGAGCCTGACGGAACCCGTGCCAGGGGCGGCCTCCCGGGCGACGGACAGCCTCGCCGACGCGAGCGGCCCGTCGTCCGACGGCCGCGAGCGGCCCGCCCCGGCGGTGCGTGCGCCGACCCCGGCGGTGCGTGCGCCGACCCCGGCGGTGCGTGCGCCCGCCCCGGCAGTGCGCGGGCCGGGTCCGCCGCGACGAGCGCCGGGTGTGAACGGGGGAGGGGGCGTGGGCCGCGGGGTGTGATCGGTGAGGGGCGTGGGGGAGTGGCGGACACGCCGTTTCCCCCACGCCGGAGGTCACTCGGAAGCCTCGCGGGCCCGCCGCTCGCTCTCACGTGCCTCCTGGAGGTGGGCGTCGACGCGTTGTGCCCGTCGGGGCAGCAGCGAGTCCGTGACGCGCTGAAGCGTCTTCGCCAGTGGGTGCTTGTCCTGCCCCTGAGCGGAACCCCGCGCGGCGGACGCGGCGTCGCGGTACTCGGCCATCTCGGAGAGCGCCGCGTGCGCGAGCTCGGTCGCCTCGCGGTACAGGTCGCGCGACTTCGTCATCGCGTCGAGGGCCTCGGAGTACGAGGCCACCAGAGCGCGTGCGTGCGTGAGTTCCTCTTCGAGGGTCAGCAGACTCCACTCCTCGCGCAGCGCCGTGAAGGCCGCCGCCGCCTCGTCCGGCAGCGGCCAGGGAAGCGCCGCGAACTGTACGACCTTGTCGAGGAGTTCCGTCGGTTCGGAGCCGTCGAGGAAGACGCTGCGCACCCTGAACGCCTGCTCGTCGAACCCGGTCCGGGCGGGGGTGCCGGACAGGATGACGGCGCCGCCGCGCGGCACGGACGTCCCGAGGTCGCCGAGCGCCCAGTTGACGGCGTGGAACTGCTCGGGCGTGGCCCGGTGTTCCACCACGCGGTGCCGCAGCGCGGGCGGCAGCAGCCGGACCAGCGGGAGGCGGCCCTCGGCGTCGGGGGTCATGGCCTCGTGCACGACGACGTTGATGCTCCAGCTGTGCCGGGCGATGTCCTTGAGCAGGCGGCGCAGCGCCGCGTCGTCCTTCGGCAGCGGGTTGATGTCCTGGAGCAGCAGCCCTGCCGCGGCGTCACGGTCCCAGGAGAGGTCGCTCCGCTCGGGCCAGAGCAGGGCGGCGGGGGAGGGCCACCCGGGATCCCAGGGCCGCTCGGCCTCGGCCGCGAGTGTCCAGCGCCGTTCGCCGTCCGCCTGAGCACGTCCGTCGGTGGTGAGCCGCGCCCGTACGGTCACGTCGCCGTCGACGAACCAGCGCGCCTCGAAGACGTGCCCGTCCGGCGTCGTGTCGTTCTCCTTCTCCAGGAAGTCCTGGATCCTTTCACTGTTCTTCAGTTCCCGCAGGTGCTCCCGGAGAGCCGTCTGAGGGGCGGGACCGGTATGGCGCCCGGCGGCCAGCCAGACCGTTTCCGGGGCGGTGAGACGCTCTGAGGACTTCGGCATGAGTCACTTTGCTGGTGGGGTGCGGTGTGCCCTCCCAGTATGGTCACCTTTGGCCGAGAGCCGGGAGGCGAGGCCCCTTGGGATCACAGACCTCCGCCATCGGGTGACTATGCACGTTTCGTTGACGATTGACCGTATTGGGGTCATCGCGAAGAAAACGAGCGGCCCCGGGTGCGGGGGCGGCCTGCGGGGGTGGCCCGTGCCGCCGGGGTCGCGACGTACGTCCCCGGGCGCGGCGACGACGGGCGTCCGGTCCGCGGAGGGTGCGGACCTGCGAGGACGCGATGCGGGTCGTGAACGGCCGGAACCCGTCGGCCGGCGGGCGCCGGTAGGGTTGCGGTCGGAGAAGGGGCGGACGCGGATGCGGCAGCGGGTGACCATGAGTGACGTGGCGCGAGCCGCGGGAGTCTCGTCCGCCACCGTCTCGTATGTGCTGAGCGGAAAACGGCCGGTCACGGAGGAAACGCGCAAAGCGGTCGAATCGGCCATCGAGCGGCTCGGCTTCACCCTCAACCCCGTTGCCCGGAGCCTTCGTACGGGCAAGTCCACCATGGTCGCCCTCGTCGTACCGGACATCGCGAACCCCTTCTACGCGCTGCTCGCCCGCTCGATCCAGGACGAGCTGCGCGGCCGGGGCTACCACGTGCTGGTCAGCAGTACGGGAGCGCGGCGGGACGAGGAGGAGGCGCTGCTGCACGAAGCGGTGCACCAGAGGTTCGCCGGTGTGGTGATGACACCGTTCCGGCTCGCCACCGACGCCTTCGACGTGCTGCGCGCCGCCGGGATCCCGGCGGTGGTCAGCGCCGACGTCCCGTTCGGTGACGTCGACCTGGTGACTCCCGACGCCGACGACGCGGTCCGTGCGGCGCTGGCGCACGTGGCGGCCACCGGCCGGCGGCGCATCGGTGTGCTCGCCGGGCCGCTGGACGCCGCCGGCGGTGATCCGCGCCTGGAACGTGTACGGGAGCACGCGGCCGAGGCGGGGCTGCGCATCGCCCGGGAGCACATCGTCCACGGCGAGCACACGCGCGAGGCGGGGGCGGAGGGCTTCGAACGGCTGATGCGCGCGCGGCTCCGGCCCGAGGCGGTGCTGTGCGGCAACGACATCACGGCCGTCGGCGCCATGGACACGGCCGAGCGTCTGGGGCTCGACATCCCCGGCGATGTGTCGCTGGTGGGGCACGACGACATCGAGTTCGCCTCGCTCGTCCGCCCGCGTCTGACGACCATCCGCTACCCGGCGCGCGAGGTCGGCCGCGTCGCGGCCGGGCTCCTGCTGGAGCAGATCGACGGTCGGACGCGGCGCAGGACCGTGCGGGTCGGCACGACGTTCGTGGCGCGCGCGTCGGTCTGACGGCCGCGGCCTCCCCGACCGCGCGCGGCCGTCCGAAAGCGGTGAACCGCCGTCTCCGGCACGCCTGTTCCTCTGTACGCCTTTGCCGGATCGATAGTCGAGGCCTGTGGCGTAATCGATTACGTTGCGCGAGACTGAGGGGCGGCCGAACGCCGACCGGGGGTCCGTAGCCCCCTGACTCGTCATCAGTCTGCCGCATTTGGCAGGGAATGGTCCGCTCGCCGGTTTGCGCTGCCTGTAAACAAATTCAATCAGCGACTGTTTGCTTTTGGGTGGCTGCGTCGCGAAAGCCAACATCGTCGATGCGGTCGTGCGGCCCGTCGTGTGCGGTTCGCGGACCGGGCGAGGTGATGGGCCCGACGGCCGGTTCCGGTCGGGCTCGCCCCTTTTCCGAGGCCCGTGTGGGTGGTCCGTGGTGTGTCGGTCACGTTTCGGGCAAGGCGCGTGCGAGGTCTTGACGCCGTGCCGACATGAGGCTGTCATTACGCCCACGTTGTTCGGTCAGGTTGGTTTCTGATCGATTTCCGGCCTCCCCGCCGTCCAGCCTGACCGAACCCTGCCCTCAGGAGCCGTCATGCACCTTCCCCTCTCGGGTCTGTCCGCCCCGACGCCCAGCCGTCGCACCCTCATCCGTGGAATCGGCGGCGCGGTCGCCCTCGGCGCGGGCGTACCCCTGCTGAGCGCCTGCGGCGGCAGCGGCACGGCGTCGGACCCCAAGACGGTCACCGTCGGCTCCAACGCGTCCGACGCCGTGCCGAAGAAGGCCTTCGCCGACGTCTACGCGGACTTCAAGAAGCGGTCCGGCATCACGGTCGACGTCAACACGAAGGACCACAACACCTTCCAGGAGCAGATCAACTCGTATCTGCAGGGCACGCCCGACGACGTGTTCAACTGGTTCGCCGGGTACCGGATGCAGTTCTTCGCGGCCAAGAAGCTCGCCTCCCCGATCGACGACGTGTGGGCGAAGATCGGGGACAACTTCCCCGAGGCGATGAAGAAGCTCAGCAAGGGCGAGGACGGCAAGTACTACTTCGTCCCGATGACCACGTACCCGTGGGCCGTCTTCTACCGCAAGAGCGTGTTCCGGCAGTACGGCTACGAGGTCCCCGCCACCTGGGACGAACTGATCGCCCTGTGCAAGCGGATGAGGAAGGACAAGCTGGTCCCCATCGCCTTCGGGGACAAGGACGCCTGGCCCGCGATGGGCACCTTCGACCAGATCAACTTCCGTCTCAACGGCTACGACTTCCACGTCCAGCTCATGGCCGGCAAGGCTTCCTGGACCGACGCCAAGGTCAAGGCCACCTTCGACCACTGGGCCGAACTCCTCCCGTACCACCAGGACGGCTTCATGGGCCGCACCTGGCAGGACGCCGCGCAGACGCTGGTCGCCAAGAAGGCCGGCATGTACCTCCTCGGCACCTTCGTGGCCCAGCAGTTCACCAAGAAGGAAGACCTGGACGACCTCGACTTCTTCCCCTTCCCGGAGATCGACTCCGCGTACGGCCAGGACACCGTGGAGGCGCCCACCGACGGCCTCATGGTCAGCAAGGCCCCCAAGAACCACGCCGGAGTCCTCAAGCTGCTGGAGTACATGGGCAGCCCGGCCGCGGAGGAGCTCTACCTCAAGGGCGACCCGAGCGTCGTGGCCGCTTCCAGCAAGGCCGACACCTCCGCGTACTCGGCGCTCCAGAAGAAGGCGTTCGACATGATCGGCGGCGCCAAGACCCTGACGCAGTTCATGGACCGCGACTCCCGGCCGGACTTCACCGCGACGGTGATGCAGCCCGGACTCCAGAAGTTCCTCCAGAACCCCAAGGGCGTGGACGGCCTGCTGGCGTCGATCGAGCGCCAGAAGAAGCAGATCTTCGCGACCTCGTGAACGACATCATGACCACCGACACCACGACGAAGTCCCCGGAGGCGGCCACCGAGCCGCCCCGGGGCGCCGCCTCCGCGCCGAAGCGGGCCGCACGTGGCAAGCGCCGCCTGCTGACCCGCCGCGACCGGTTCACCCTCGCCCTCATGGCGGGCGTGCCCACGGTCCTGCACGTGGCCCTGGTCTGGGTCACCGCCCTCGCCTCCATCGCGCTCGCCTTCACGACCTGGGACGGCATCGGGTTCGACTCGATCAGATGGGTCGGCCTCCAGAACTTCGAGCAGCTCTTCAACGACAACCCGCAGTTCTGGCCCGCCGTCCAGCACAACATCGTCTGGTTCGCCGTCCTCATCCTGATCCCGACGCCACTCGGCCTCTTCCTCGCCGTCCAGCTCGACAAGAGGATCCGCTTCAGCCGCGTCTACCAGACCGCGTTCTTCCTGCCGGTCGTCATCTCGATGGCCTGCATCGGCTTCGTCTGGCAGCTCGTCTACAACCCGGACACGGGCCTGATCAACAGCCTCATCGGCGCCAACACGCCCGGCCACTACATCGACTGGATCGGCGACCCCGACCTCAATCTGTGGGCCGTCCTCGTCGCGGCCTCCTGGCGGCACACCGGCTACATGATGATCCTGTACCTGGCCGGCCTCAAGGGCGTCGACCCCTCCCTCAGGGAGGCCTCCGCCCTGGACGGCGCCAACGAGTGGCAGACGTTCAAGAACGTCGTCTTCCCCACGCTGCGCCCCACCAACACCGTCGTGCTGGTCGTCACCATCATCGAGGCCCTGCGCGCCTTCGACCTCGTCTTCGTCTTCAACAAGGGTGCCCAGGGGACCGAGTTGCTCTCGATCCTGGTGACCAACAACATCATCGGCGAGTCGAGCCGCATCGGTTACGGCTCCGCGATCGCCGTGGTCCTGCTGGTCATCTCACTCGTCGTGATCGTCCCGTACCTGGTGGCCACCTTCCGGAAGGAGCGGCGATCGTGAGCGCCCCCACCCTCGCGGCCGGCGCGCGCAAGCGGCGCGCGCCCGTCCGCCCCGCCCGCGTGCTGCTGCACGTCTTCCTCGCCGGTACCGCCCTGGCCTGGCTCGCCCCGCTGCTGTGGGCGGTCTTCTCGGCCCTGCGCCCGTACGGCGAGACCAGCGACAAGGGCTATGTGTCCTGGCCGGACACGCTGAACCTCGACAACTTCACGAACGCCTTCGAGCAGTCGGACATGACGCACTACTTCGTCAACACGCTGCTGATCGCGGTGCCGGCCGTGCTGCTCACCCTGTTCCTGTCCTCGATGGTCGCCTTCTACGTCAGCCGCTTCGACTTCCGCCTCAACCTCGCGCTGCTGCTGGTCTTCACGGCGGGCAACCTGCTTCCGCAGCAGGTCATCATCACCCCGCTGTACCGGATGTACCTGCTGACCGACCTGCCCGGCATCACGGAGAGCGGCAAGCTGTACGACTCCGCGCTCGGTCTGGTGCTGATCCACGTGGCCTTCCAGTCCGGGTTCTGCGCGTTCGTGCTGAGCAACTACATGCGCTCCCTGCCGGACGAACTGACCGAGGCCGCGCTCGTGGACGGAGCCTCGGTGTGGCGGCTGTACTGGCAGATCACCCTGCCGCTGTGCAAGCCCGCGATGGCGGCCCTCGCGACCCTGCTGTCGATCTGGATCTACAACGACTTCTTCTGGGCCCTCGTCCTGATCTCGACCGGCGAGAACATGCCCATCACCTCGGCCCTGAACAACCTCTCCGGCCAGTACTTCACGGACCCCAACCTGGTCGCCGCCGGCGCTCTGCTCACCGCGATCCCCACACTCGTCGTGTACTTCGCGCTCCAGCGGCAGTTCGTCAGCGGTCTGACCCTCGGCGCCAACAAGAGCTGAGACGACACCACCCGAAAGACTCGGGCGGCTCCACGTGAAAGAGACCGACGTGCCCCAAGCCTTCACCCCCGTAGCCTCCGTACCCGTGGACCCGCGCACCGCACGGGTCCACGAGGAGGGCTGGCAGTCCTGGAGCCCCAGCGGTTCCTACGCCCTCGACGACACCCCCTACCGCCCGGCGAACGCCAACTGGGCGACCGTCTGCTACCGGCCCGGCCGCACCGCGCCGCCCGGGACCTTCCAGGGCGAGGGACTGCTCGCTCTGGACCCCGGCGACGGCTCCCCGGTCCGGCTGTGGGCGGCGCCCGACCCGGCCGCCCAGGTCCCCTCGATCCGGCTGGCCGTCCACGACGGCCGTGCCGGGATCAGCGCCGACGGCCCGGTCACCGAGTCCTCGTACTCCGGACCGGACGGCATCCAGGGCGCGCTCGCCGCCTGGGCCGACGCCCTCGCGACCCCCGCCCCACGGCCGGCACCCACGGTGTGGTGTTCCTGGTACGAGTACTTCACCGCCGTCACCGAGGACGACATCCACGAGAACCTCCGCGCCATGGACACCCTCGACCTCCCCGTCGACGTCGTCCAGATCGACGACGGCTACCAGAGCGCACTCGGCGACTGGCTCACCCTCTCCGGCCGCTTCCGCTCCCGCGCGGCCCTCGCCGAAGCCATCCGCGCGCGCGGCCGGCGCGCGGGAATCTGGACCGCGCCGTTCCTCGTCGCGCCGCACAGCGAACTCGCCGGCCGGCACCCCGACTGGCTGGTCCGCGACCCCGCGGGCGCACCCCTGCACGCGGGCCACAACTGGAACCACGACCTGTACGCCCTCGACGTCACCCACCCCGAGGCCCGGTCCTACCTGACCGACGTCTACGCCACCCTGCGCGCCGAGGGATACGACTACTTCAAGACCGACTTCCTCTACGCGGGCGCCCTGGACGGCGCCCGGCACTCCGGAGCCGACGCGCTGACCGCCTACCGCGCCGGAATCGCCCTGATCCGCGAAGCCATCGGCCCCGACGCCCACCTCCTCGGCTGCGGAGCCCCGATCCTCCCGTCCATCGGCCTGTTCGACGCGATGCGGGTCAGCCCCGACACGGCACCGCACCGGCGCCCCGAGGCCGACGACTACAGCCAACCCGGCCAGGACGCCGCCGAGTTCACCGGCACCGGCCGCCAATGGCAGCACCGGCGCCTGTGGATCAACGACCCCGACTGCCTGATGGCCCGGCCCGCCGTCGAGACCCGCGAACGCTGGGCGGCCCATGTCGAGGCCACCGACGGCCTGATGGCCTCCAGCGACCGGCTGCTGTCCCTCGACGAGTGGGGCGTGGCCACCACCCGCCGCCTGCTGTCCCCGGGACACGCGCCGGCCTCGGGAGGAGCCGCATGACCCACGAACGCACCCTGTCCGTCCCCGGCATCGTCTACGGCGGCGACTACAACCCCGAACAGTGGCCCGAGGAGATCTGGGCCGAGGACATGCGCCTGATGCGCGAGGCCGGCGTCACCATGGTCAGCGTCGGCATCTTCTCCTGGGCCCTCATGGAGCCCTCCGAGGGCCGGTACGACTTCACTCGCATGGACCGGATCCTCGACCTCCTCCACGAGAACGGCATCGCCGCCGACCTGGCCACCCCGACGGCCGCTCCGCCCGCCTGGTTCTTCCGGGCACACCCCGAAGCGCTCCCGGCCGACCGCGACGGCCGGACACTGAGCTACGGCAGCAGGCAGACGTTCTGTCCGAGCAGCCCCGCCTACCGCGAGGCCGCCCTGCGCGTCACGACAGCCCTCGCCGAGCGCTACGCCGCCCACCCGGCCGTGGTGATGTGGCACGTCCACAACGAGTACGGCTGCCACAACGCGGCCTGCTACTGCGACACCAGCGCCCGGTCCTTCCGTGGCTGGCTGCGCGCCCGCTACGGCGACGACCTGGCGGCCCTCAACCACGCCTGGGGCACCACGTTCTGGAGCCAGTGGTACCACGACTGGGAGGAGGTCCTGCCGCCCCGCGCCACCGGCGCCGTCCCCAACCCCACGCACCGGCTCGACTGGCGCCGCTTCTGCTCCGACGAACTGCTGTCGCTGTACACGGCGGAGCGGGACGTCCTGCGCGCGGCCGCCCCCTCGACACCGGCCACCACCAACTTCATGGTGATGGACACCTTCGACGCGCTCGACTACTGGCGGTGGGCGCCGGAACTCGACGTCGTCTCCAACGACCACTACCTGATGTCCACCGACCCGGCCTCCGAGATCGACGTCGCGCTCTGCGGCGACCTGACACGGTCGCTGGCCGGCGGACCCTGGCTGCTCATGGAGCACTCCACCGGCGCCGTGAACTGGCAGCCCGTCAACAGAGCCAAGACCCCCGGGGAAATGCGCCGCAACGCCCTCGCCCATGTCGCCCACGGTGCCGACGGCATCGCCTACTTCCAGTGGAGGGCCGCGAGGGCGGGCGCCGAACAGTGGCACTCGGCGATGCTCCCGCACGCGGGCACGGACAGCCGCATCTGGCAGGACGTCGTCCGCCTCGGCGCCGACCTCAGGGCCCTGGCCGAGGTACGCGGCAGCACGGGCACGGCCGAGGTCGCCGTCGTCTGGGACTGGAACGCCCGCTGGGCACTGGAGCTGCCCTCCCAGCCCAGCGGCGACCTCCGGTACAAGGATCTGGTCCGTGCCTGGTACGAGCCGCTGTGGCGCTCCGGCACGGCCGTCGACTTCGTACGCCCGGACGCGGACCTCTCGGCCTACCGCCTGGTCCTCGCCCCGAGCCTCTACCTGGTGGACGAGGCGGGCGCGGCGAACCTGGCCGGCCATGTCGAGCGCGGCGGCACCCTCGCGATCGGCTTCCACAGCGGCGCCGTCGACGAGAACTGCCACGTCAGACCGGGCGGTTACCCGGGAGCGTTCCGCGAGATCCTCGGCATCCGCGGCGACGAACTCTTCCCCCTGCTCCCCGGCGAGTCGGCCGGCCTGACCGGCCAGGTGCCCCCGGGCGCCACGGCCACCCTGTGGTCGGAACGGGTGCGCCTGAACGGCGCCGAGGCGGTCGCCACGTACACGGACGGACCCCTGGCCGGTGTCCCGGCGGTGACGAGGAACACCCACGGACGGGGCACCGCCTGGTACGTGGCGACCCTCCCCGACGCGGACACGCTCACCGCCCTGCTGGACCGCGTCCGCGCCGAGGCGGGGGTCGCCGGCGCCGGTGACCCACCACCGGGAGTCGAGACGGTCCGTCGGCGCGGCCGGGACGCCGACTACGTGTTCCTCATCGACCACGCGGGCCGGGGCGCGGAGATCCCCGTCCCGCCGGGCGCCACCGAACTCCTCACCGGCAAAACCCTGTCGGGCTCGGTGAGGGTCGATCCCGGCGAGATCGCGGTGGTACGGGAGCCGCGTGCGGCGGGCGTGTAGCCGCGGGCGGTGACGGCCGGTGGCGGGGGCGGATCCAGGCCGGCCCCGCCACCGCCCGCCACGCCAGGACGCGGGCCGAGGAGCAGCCGGTGGGTCCCCGGTCAGTCGGGCGGCGGCAGCAGCGGGCCCAGGGGGCCGAGGTCGAGGTTGAGGTCCTCCATGGTCAGACCGTGGGTCGCGCACAGGTCCTTCATCCGGTCGTGCAGGACCATGAGCGTCGCGCCCAGCCGCTCCTCGTCCTCCTCGCTGAGATCACCCTGGTCGACCCGGCGCAGCGCCTGCCGTTCCATGACCTGACGCAGCAGTTCGACCAGCGTCAGAACCAGCCGCAGAAGGTCGCGCTCGACCGTGTCCGGGTCGGTGCTGATCCGCCTGGCCGCGGCACGGCCCCGCGCACCCGGCCGTGGCCGGTCCGAGGGCTCGGCCGGCAGCAGCCGGAAAGCCCGTGCCGCGGCCTCGGCCGCCTCTTCCAGGGGATCCGCGGCGCCCGGGGTGCCGTCGTCGTCAGCCGTCATCTCCGCCTCGCGGGGGAGCGGACTGTTCCCAGGGTGACGGGTTCTCCGCGCTGACGGACACGATCAGGGCGCGCAGCGAGATCCGCACGAGATCGATGTCGGCGACGGACAGCACCACGTCACCGGTCAGGACCACTCCTCCGGCGAGCAGCCGGTCCAGCAGGTCGACGAGCGCGACCTGACGGTCCGGCAGCGGTTCCAGAGCGGTCGGACGGCCGGGCCCGGTCATGGCCCGGCACCCCGGACCGAGTCGTCCCCGCCGTCCGTGCCGCCGGGGTCGTCCGTGTCGTTCACGGGCATCGCGAAGGAGTACGGCGCCCACGGGCCCGTGACCTCGACGCGGATCCCCGCCAGCCCCTGCCCCGCGCGGGCGGCCTCGGTGCGGAAGGCCTCGCCGCGCCCGCGGGGCACCAGAAAGGCGTCGTTGAACACGTTCTCGCCCGCGTCGCCGGCCAGGGCGCCCTGCTGGGGCCGGTGCGCCGCCCGGTCGGTCGCGTACGCGCGTGCCACGTTCCCCACACGCTCGGCCGCCTCCTGGGCCGCTCGGTGGACGGCCTCCCGGTCGCCGCGCTGTCGTCTTCGGGCACTCAGGTAGGCCCGCCCCGGCGAGATGTCCGCGGACGGGACGGATTCCGGGGCCGCGGGGGTGGGAGGGGCGGTCGCCTCGACATAGATCTTCACCCCCCATTCGACCTGGTCGGCCAGGTGGTCCAGGCGCTCGGCGAACACCCGTACCGCGGAGCGCAGCATGTCGCGCGCGCTGCCGTCGTCGAGGTAGACGGTCGCGAGCCGCAGCGGCAGCGCCGGGGCGAGGGCCGCGACTTCCTCGACGATCGCGTGGTGCGCCCGTGCGACCGCCTCCAGCCAGTCCAGGTCCTCCAGGTGCCGTCTGAGTCCCTCCTCACGGAAGTCCGCCGCCGGCACCGGGCTCACCACGAGAACGATGTCCGCGTCGCCGTGCTCCTTCCCGCTTTCGGCGATCAGGTGCACCGGGGCACCGGCCACTCCCGTGAGCCCGGTGAGGGACCGTGGCAGATCCGGGTGCGCGCGTGCCACGACGTACGCGTAGGTGACCGTTTCACTCGTACTCGTCGTCATCGCGATCAGCTCTTCGGCGGGTGGTGCCGTGCGGTTCCGCGTCCACCTCGGGGATGTCCCTGTCCCGGCGCAGAGCGTTCAACTCGGCGCGCAGCCTGCGGTTCTGTTCGGCCAGCGATCGCTCGTCCCCGGCGCTCGACGTGAGGGAGGGATCGTGTTCCCACCAGTCGATGCCCATTTCCCTGGCTTTGTCGACCGAGGCTACGAGCAACCGGATCTTGATGGTGAGCAGTTCGATGTCGAGGAGGTTGATCCGGATGTCGCCCGCGATCACGATGCCTTTGTCGAGGACGCGTTCCAGGATGTCGGCGAGACTGGCGGAGGAGCCCTGCGCGTACGGCGGAGCGGCTCGGGACGGATAGTCGCCCAGGCGGTTGGAGAGCGGTTGACTCACGACGGGGGCCTCGAGTTCTCTCGGATCCGGTCGGGGTTCGTTCGGGTGACCGGGCCGGTCAGGGCGGTCCGCCCTGACCGTGGATCCTGATCTCGTCCAGCCGGTCGAGCAGTTGGTCCTCGATCCGGTCGAACGTCTCCTCGTCGATCTCGCCGGCGATCAACTCTCTTTCCAGTTCGGCGAGTTGGAGCCGTATCGGCGCCGGGTCGTAGTACTCGTCCTCCGCGGCCTCCAGGACCTTGTCCATCACCCAGGAGACTCCGCGCACGGGTGCCAGGGGAAGCATGACGATTTCTGTGAACAGTCCCATGACGTCTCCATCAGCTGAAGCTGTACGGAGGGAGCGGACCGTTGAGCCGGAATTCGAATCCCTCGCCCATCTGGTGGGCGAGACTCAGCTCCGTGGCGAGGAAGAGTTCGTCCTGCTCGTCGCTCACCAGGAACGAGACGTTGAGGAAGTCCGTTCCGGTGGGCGGAGAGGAGTCGATCTCCCGGGCGAACGGGCGGAGCGCCTCGATCACGCCGGAGGCCAGTGCCTCCTGGCGGGTCCGGACCTCGTTGGCGACCAACTCGCCGAGCCGCACGGGCGTGTCGGGGGCCGCCGTGCCGGCGCGGATGTCGTCGTTGAGCTGCCGGGCCGTCTCCGACTGCGTGAGGATCTCCCGCAGCAGCATCTCCTCGTCCTGCGACGCCTTCAGGTTGTACTCGGCGCAGCCCTCCAACAGGCGCAGGCGTTCGGCGTACTCGTCGCCGCGTTCCTCCAGCGCCTGCCGGACCGTGTCCTCGTCCGGGGCGGTGTAGCCGAACCTGAGGGGCAGCACGGTGCCGTCCGCCAGCAGACGCTGCTGGACCTCCTGGTGACGGCCGATGTCCCGGCGTTTGGGGCGCAGTTCCTCCGGCGCGTCGCTCACGACCGCGCAGAGCGGGCCCGCGGTCACGGTGCGCAGCGAGGAGGGCGAGGCGCCGACCCCGTCGAGACCGTCGAGGCGCAGTGGATGGTCCTTGAACGTGATCGAGTAGATGTATACCGCCATGGCTCATTCCTCCGCGCGAGACGCGCTTCTCTCCCGCCGGGGGGAGCGCCGGGCCGGCCGCCGCCGTCGCTGCACCGGCTCTTCCTCCGTCTCCTCTTCTTCCGGCTCCTCTGCTTCCTCCGACTCGTCCTCCTCGTCGTCGCTGTCCTTGCCCGTCACTCCCCGGATGGTTTCGGTGACGGCTTCGGCGGCGCCGCTGAGGGCTCCCTTGGACTTGCCCTTCGCGCCGGATTCCAGGGTGTCGCCGACGATGTCGGTGAGCTTGGACGGTGCCTTGTTGCCGGATTCCAGGTCGAGGCGGTTGCACGCCTCGGCGAAGCGCAAATAGGTGTCGACGCTGGCCACGACGATGCGTATATCGATCTTCAGGATCTCGATGCCCACGAGGGATACACGGATGAAGACGTCGATGACGAGCCCGCGGTCGAGAATGAGTTCCAGAACGTCGTAGAGAGTGCCGGATGATCCGCCGCTCCGGGCGAGATTGCCACTATTCTGCGGCACCATAGTCATGGTGCCTCCCTTCACCGGCTGTGATGTGTCAGCGCCGGTCGATCTGTCCACGTGTATAGCGCCGCTTCCTCTCGTAGGCCACCAGGTCGCCCTCCTTGTCCAGGATCACTCGGTAGGTGGCCATCACGCTGGTGGTCTCGGGGACGCGTTCCAGTTCGAGTACCTCCACATCCGCTTCCCAACCGTCGTCCGTGGGTCTGATCGCGGAAACGGATTCGGGGGCTCGGCCGAGCAACGAGCCGAGTTGCTTCACCGCCGAGCGGATGGCCCGGGCGAGGCCTCCGGAGCGTGATGGGGCCGCACTGTCACCGGCGGGCCGCCGGCGCGCGGTACCGCGGTCGGCGCTCGGCCGCCGTTTGGCGGGTTCTGCTGCGGCCATGGTGTCTCCGGTCATCGAAACGGACGCCGTATTCCCATGTAAATATGCAATCCCATCATATAGGGGTACTTGGAGAGTCAGATGTGGACGGCCTTCTCCGAGCCGGCCCGGTGGAGCACGCGGGTTCAGGGGAGGCGGGGCCGCGTGGTCCGAAGGGAAAAGGCTCATGAACGTGACGACCAAGATTGCTCTGGCCGCGGCTGTCGCCGGGGGCTATCTGCTCGGACGTATGAAGAAGGGCCGCCTCACGTTCGCGGTGGCCACGTATCTCGCCGGGCGCCGATTCGGGCTCGACCCTCAGCAGTTGGCCACGGAAGGGCTCAAGCGGCTCTCGGAGGTTCCGGCTGTGGCGGAGCTCCAGGAACGGGTACGGGGCGAACTGATGAACGCCGGCCACCAGGCCCTGACGGCTCCTGCTGTGGCCGAGAAGACGCCGACTGAGAAGACGCCTGCCGAGAAGACGCCTGCCACGAAGGCGACAGCCAAGAAGACCCCGCCCCCGGCGAAGAAGACGGCAGCGAAGAAGACGGCGACCAAGAAGACCGCGGCGAAGAAGACCGCGGCTGAGAAGACCGCGGCTGAGAGGGCCCCCGCGAAGAAGACCCCCGCGAAGAGATCTTCGTCCAGGGCGGCCAAGGGTACTTCCGGACGCCGGAGATAGGCCATGGCCACCAAGGAACGCGGCTGGACTTCGGGAATTTCCGGCGCCGGGAATTTCCGGCGCCACGTCACGCTCACCGGCTGACGAAGCCCCGTCAGGTCT
This sequence comes from Streptomyces sp. NPDC002698, assembly GCF_042888945.1. Taxonomy (NCBI): domain Bacteria; kingdom Bacillati; phylum Actinomycetota; class Actinomycetes; order Kitasatosporales; family Streptomycetaceae; genus Streptomyces; species Streptomyces sp. NPDC002698. The sequence continues at coordinate 333,709 of NZ_JBIAQM010000002.1, read as the reverse complement.
CCTCCTCCATGCGGATCACCCGCCTGAGATCCTCATGCGCCTTGCCGGGGGTACCTTCCTGCGCCTCCAGCAGTGCCGAGGCGATGGCGTCCAGCTTGCGCTGGATCGCCCGCTCGGACCGTAGCTCGGAGTTCTTCAGCAGTGCCAGGAGCAGCAGCGTCACCGCGGTCATCGCGTCGCCGGCGAGAAGGAGCCATTCTCCGGCGAGGCCGGCGATGTGGACGGCGACCGTCAGGGCGACCAGTCCGACGCAGAACGCGAAGAAGACGGGCGAGCTGGTGAACCTCGACCCGGACTCGGCGAGTCGCTCGAATCCGCCGCGTTCGTCGCCACCGCGGTCGGCGGGGTGCTGAAAGGCCATGGTCAGTGCTTGGTCCACTGACGCGCCCGTGCCGTGGCCTTCTCCGTCATCTCCTGTGCCTTGCCCCGCAGTTGCTCACGCCGGCCCGCCCTCTGGACCGACGTGTCGCCCAGCGCCTTCCCGACGGACTCCTTCACCTTGCCCTTGATCTGCTTGGCCTTCGCGTTGCCCTGGAACATCATCGCCACCGTCCTTCGGGTGCGCGCCGTGCCGCGACGCGGCGGGTCGCTCGTCCCCTTCTCACCGTGTGACCTGGCGGGCGGCACCGCAAACCGGCCACGTCGGCCACCTCGTGCTGCCCGGCCGGTTTCCCCGCGCGCCGGAGGGGGACCCGATGCCGAAAGCCCGGGACCAGCGAAAGGGACCGGATCCGATGGAGCCGGACGCGGTGGGAGCCGGGGCCGGACAGAGAAGTGACGAGAAGGAGCCATGGCTGCCGATATCGGGACCAGGAGCACCCAGCGACCGGAGACGGGATGGGCGAAGGCACGTCGTCGGCGGCAGACAGGGCCGAGGACCTGTCTGCCGGCGACGGCCGGCGCGTCGGCCCGCCAGGACCGGACCTCCCCCGAGTGGAACATCGTCAGGGGTGAGGACTGACCGGCCGTCACTTCTCCGTCCGGGGCCGCGCCGTCACGGGTGAGCCTCAGGAGGCGGAGTCCGTCTCGGAGCGCAGCCGGCGGATCTCGTCCTCCGGAGGGCGGCGCAGGCCCTCGTCCACCAGGCGCTCGGGCATGTCGTCGTCCGGGATCAGGTGAACGGCCGCCTGCTCGGCGGGGTCGGGGCCGCCGTCGGCACCGATGTCCTCGGCGATCATGTCGTGCTCGGCGTCCTCATGGGCGCCCACGTCGAGGGCCAGGATCCTTTCCGCGGGATCCGTGTCCACCTCGCCGTCCAGGAGCTCGTCCCCGTCGGCCGTCAGGTCGTCCTCGCCGTCGTCCTCACCGGGGTCCCGCAGGGCCGGATCCGTCCGTTCCTCGGCCAGCTTCTCGTCCAGGCTCTCCCCCTCGCGCTGTTCACGCGCCGTGGTGCCCGGATGGTCCACCGCGAACGGGCGCTCGGGCGGGGACCACCCGTCGTCGAAGGGGTCCGAGCCCCGGTACTCCAGGGTGTCCTCGGGGTCGAGGATGCCTTCGTCCTCGCGTATGTCGGGACCTCCCGGCTGGTAGACCTCATCACCCATGACGCCGTCCTCGCTCTGGCTGCCCAAGATGGGCGCGACCTCCGGACGGATCCGAGTGTCATCGGCCCATGTCTCCAGGCTCACCCAGCACACCGGTTCCGGCATGCCGGAACGGCACGCGATCACAGAGAGTCACCGGTAGCGAGGTGATGATTCTCGATCTCCACGTTTGGCACCCGCGGGAAGGGTCACCCGATGAGTCGACACTCGAAGCCGATCGTGATGGGAAGTGAGACATCGTGAGTGGCGAGCAGAAGGCCAAGGCCAAGATGGAACAGGCCAAGGGCAAAACGAAGGAAGCGGCCGGGCGCGCCGTGGGCAACGAGCGGATGACCGCCGAGGGCCAGGCCGAAAAGGCCAAGGGCGACGCGCGGCAGGCCAAGGAGAAGACGAAGGACGTCTTCAAGGGCTGAGAAGGACCGATGGGGCTGAACTGAACCGCCGAAGATCTGAAAGGGCCGATCGCTCAGGTCCCAGGTCCAGGGAAGCCGGCGCGGCCGCCAGGCCGACCACGTGGGGCCCGTTCCGGGGAACGGGCCCCACGGTCATGCACGCGTCCGGCACGGTCGTGCACGCGGCGACCGGCCGGACCTCGTGTTGCCCCACGCCCCCGCGGGCCGAAGATGGTGGGGGTGGCGGAGAGGAGTCCCCGGCGTGGAACCGGACGCGCAGGCAGAGGGGCCGGGGGACCGCGCGCAGGGGCCGGCCGAGGGAGCCGATCCGCGGCGGTGGCGCGCCCTGTGGGTCACCCTGACCGCCGGGTTCATGAGCCTGCTCGACGTCACCATCGTCGCCGTCGCGCTGCCCTCCATGCAGCGCGCCCTGCACACCTCCGCCCCGTCGATCCAATGGGTCGTCTCCGGTTACGCCCTCACCTTCGCGCTGGTCCTCGTGACGGCCGGACGCCTGGGCGACGCGATCGGCCGACGGCGGATCTTCCTGCTCGCCCTGGCCGCCTTCGTCCTGTGCAGCGCCGCGGCCGGCGCCGCGCCGACGATCACTCTCCTCGTCGTGGCGCGACTGGCCCAGGGCGCGGCCGCGGGGTGCCTGGCACCGCAGAACTCCGCCCTCATCCAGCAACTGTTCCGGGGAGCCGAACGGGGGCGGGCGTTCGGCCTCTTCGGTGCCACCGTCGGCATCTCCAGCGCGGTGGGCCCCGTCATCGGCGGCATGATCCTGATGCTCGCCGACGGGCCCCAGGGCTGGCGCTGGATCTTCTACGTGAACGTGCCGGTCGGAGCCGTAGCCTTCCTGCTGGGCCTGCGCCTGCTGCCCAAGGTCGCTCCGCGTCGCCGGGAACGGCTCGATCTGCGGGGCGTCCTGCTGCTCGGCTGCGGGGTGCTCGCCCTGATGCTTCCCCTGATCCTGGCCGAGTCCGGCGGCCTGCGAAGGCTGTGGTGGCTCTTCCCGCTGGGGGCGGGCCTTCTCGCGGTGTTCGCCGGGTGGGAGCGGCGCCTGACGGCGGTCGGCGGGCAGCCGCTCCTGGATCCGCGCCTGGTGACGAGCACGCGAGGCTACGCGGCCGGAGCGGCCATCGCCGCTCTGTACTTCGTGGGGTTCAGCGGCGTGTGGCTGGTGTTCGCGCTGTACTTCCAGAACGGTGAGGGCTTCTCCCCGCTGCGCTCGGGGCTCGCGGTGACCCCCTTCGCCATCGGTTCGGCCGCGGCGGCCGTGGTGGCCGGACGGCTCGTCGAGCGGCTGGGCCGGCTCCTGACCGTCTGCGGTCTGGCCGCCGTCGCCCTGGGGCTGGGTGGTGCCGTGCTGATCCTGCGCCTCGCGCCCGGGGATCCGGCCGTGTGGTACTCGGCTCCGGCCCTGTTCCTCGGCGGGCTGGGCAGCGGCTGCGTCATCTCGCCGAACGTCACGATGACGCTCCGGGACGTGCCGGTGCGGATGGCGGGCGCGGCCGGCGGCGCCCTGCAGACGGCCCAGCGGCTGGGCGGCGCGGTCGGTACGGCGGCCCTGCCGGGACTCTTCTACGTGGTGCTCGGCACGGGACGGCATGACTTCCGCTCCGCCCTGGCGATCGCCGTGGGCTCCGGGATCGTGGCCGTCCTGTGCGCCCTCGCCCTGGCTGTTCACGACTGGCTGCGCGACCGTGAGCCCCGGCCGCCGCGCCGCCCTTCCGGGACGCCGCACGAACACACCCACGTGAGTCGGCCCTGAGCGCATACGCGGGAAACCGGCCGGGTGGAAGGCCGTGCGGCCGGCCATGCTCACAGTCGGCGCACAGCGGCCGAAAAGATGTGACGGGCGGATGAACTCGCAGTAGGTCATGGCAAGTTCAAGCCGAAGTCTTGTCCGCTCCATGACAAGGTCATCGGGTCGATGTCACGCTGCTGTCGACCAGGCACGCTTCGTGCACACGCTGGTGCCCTCATCCCCTCCGGCTCATCCCCTCCACATCACCCCCTTCCGGTGCACCCGCACCCCGACGATTCACGCGCCGCCGACTCCGCGAGCGCCTTCGTGCGGCGGTCACCGCGGCGCTGCTCCCCGCCCGGCTCACCACGGACCGGCCGTACCCGACGGTCGGCCCGCCCGGGCCACCCCCCTCGCAGATGGAGATGACCTTGAACCGGCAACCCCCTTCCGCCCGTCGGCGCAGACGCGCAACCGTCCTCGCTCTCACCGCCGCGAGCTCGTTACTGGCCCTGGCCGTCCGGCCCGACTCCGCGTCCGCCGTCGCGGCGGACCTCGTTCCCGCCGGATCCGTCACCGGGATAGCCGCCTCCGGGAACCCGGTTCCCGCCAGGGCCCTCGCCCGGATCGTCGCCGAGCCCAGGTCCGGTGCCCGCCAGGTTCCGCTGTCGCCCGCCCGGCGTGCGGCGCTGGTCGAGAGCGCGGGAGCGGCGGCGGGTGCCACCGCGAAGCGGCTCGGCCTCGGCGCCCGGGAACGACTCGTCGTCAAGGACGTCTCCAAGGACGCGGACGGTACGACCCATACGCGGTACGAGCGCACCTACGCGGGACTGCCGGTGCTCGGCGGCGATCTGGTCGAGCACCTGAGGAGCGGCCGGAGCACCGTGTCCGAGGCGAGCCGGGCCGCCGTCACCGTGCCGAGCGTCAAGCCCGGGATCTCCGCCGGTGACGCCGCGGCCGGGGCCCTCGCGGTGGGACGAGCGGCGGCCGTCCGGCGGGCGGACGTCGACGGGGCGCCCCGGCTCGTCGTCTGGGCCGCCGGCACCCGCCCGGTCCTGGCCTGGGAATCGGTGATCGGCGGCGTCCAGCGCGACGGCACACCGAGCGAGCTGCACGTCATCACCGACGCCGCCTCCGGCAAGGTCGCCTCCCGGTATCAGGGGGTCGACACGGGCACGGGGACCGGCCAGTACGTCGGGACGGTGCCGCTGTCCACCACCCCGTCCGGCTCGTCGTACCAACTGGTCGACGGCGACCGTGCCGGGCATCGCACCTACGACCTCAACCAGGGAACCTCCGGCACCGGGACCCTGTTCACGGACGACAACGATGTCTGGGGCAGCGGCGCCCAGAGCGACCGGCAGACCGCCGGTGTCGACGTCGCCTACGGAGCGGCCGCGACCTGGGACTACTACAAGGACGTCTTCGGCCGCAACGGGATCCGCAACGACGGTGTGGCCGCCTACAGCCGGGCCCACTACGGCAACAACTACGTCAACGCCTTCTGGCAGGACAGCTGCTTCTGCATGACCTACGGCGACGGCGCGGGCAACACGCACCCCCTGACGGCCCTGGACGTCGCCGCCCACGAGATGAGCCACGGTGTGACCGCGGCCACCGCCAACCTCACCTACGCGGGGGAGTCCGGCGGTCTCAACGAGGCGACGTCGGACATCTTCGCCGCGGCCGTGGAGTTCCACGAGAACCTGGCGGCCGACGTGCCCGACTACCTGGTCGGCGAGAAGATCGACATCCGCGGCACCGGCGCCCCGCTGCGCTACATGGACAAGCCCTCCAAGGACGGTTCCTCCCGCGACTACTGGGACTCCTCACTGGGCGGCATCGACGTCCACTACTCCTCGGGACCGGCGAACCACTTCTTCTACCTGCTCTCCGAGGGGAGCGGCGCGAAGACCGTCAACGGGGTGTCGTACGACAGCCCGACCCGTGACGGTCTTCCGGTGGCCGGCATCGGCATCGAGAACGCCGCCCGGATCTGGTACCGCGCGCTGACGACGTACATGACGTCCACGACCAACTACGCCGGTGCCAGGACCGCGACCCTGCGAGCCGCGGGCGACCTCTTCGGGACCTACAGCCCCACCTACCTCGCCGTCGCCGACGCCTGGGCGGGCATCAACGTCGGTGACCGCATCGCCCTGGGTGTCAACGTCGCCCCGGTCGCCGACCAGACCTCGGGGGTCGGCCAGCGAGTGTCCCTCCAGGTGAACGCGTACACCACCAACACCGACGCGAGCCTCGCCTACACGGCCACCGGACTGCCGGAGGGCCTGTCCATCGGTGACACCGGACTGATCTCGGGGATCCCCGTCACCCCGGGGACCAGCGACACGACGGTCACGGTGACCGACAGCACCGGCGCGGCCGTGTCGGTGGCCTTCCACTGGCGGATCGCGTACGTCTACGCCAACAGCACCCGGGTCGACATCCCCGACGTCGGCCCGGCGGTCGAGTCGCCCGTCACGATCACGGGCCGCCCCGGCAACGCCTCGGCGACCACCGAGGTCTACGTCAACATCGTGCACACCTACCGCGGTGACCTGACGGTCGATCTGGTCGGCCCCGACGGCACCGTCTACTCGCTGCTGAACCGCAGCGGGGGCTCGGCCGACAACGTGGACCAGACGTTCACGGTGAACGCCTCCGCGCAGCCGGTCGACGGCACGTGGAAGCTGCGCGTCCGCGACCTCGCGTCGATCGACGTGGGTTACATCCAGGAGTGGAGGATCACCCCCTGATCCTCCGCTGACCCGTGCCCGTCCGGACCGCCTCGCGGACCGGACGGGCGAGCTGCCCCCGCCGAGTGTCCGGGGGCGTCCGCCGCCACAACGGCGCGACGCCCCAGGACACTCGGCTTCTTTCTGTTCTCGATCACGTTCCGCTTCGGTCCCCGCGCGTCTTCCGGGCCGTCCGAGTCCTCCGCGCCTTCAAGCCTTGACGGATCCGGGCGGCCTCCCGCCTGTCCGCGTCGAGCCCCATCCAGGTCAAACCCCTTGAAGTGGCCCACCAACACGGGCCCGACGCACACGAGTTGAAGAAACCCGTGTCACGGGACTTGCCACCCTGATGGTTCATTACTTAAATCAAACCGTGAACTAAGAGCGCCGGAAGGCCAGTTCACAGTGTTCCCACGTACATGGCAGAGCTGTGTCCACAGCTCTCGATCCACTGTGTCCGCTCCGCTCGTCACCCCACCCGCATGGAGTCACGGCATGAAACTCAGAACCCTGGGTGTCGCGCTGGCCGCTATGGCCGCGCTCGTCACCCTGCCCTTGCAGAGACCGGCCGCCGCGGCCGAACTCCCGCTGTCCCAGGGCAAGACGGCCACGTCCTCGTCGGACGAGAACGGGGGCACTCCCGCCGCCTACGCCGTCGACGGCGACACCGCCACCCGGTGGTCCTCGGCCGCCACGGACGCCCAGTGGCTCCAGGTCGACCTCGGCACCTCGGCCACGATCACCAAGGTCGTCCTCAACTGGGAGGCCGCGTACGGCAGCGACTACCGCGTCCAGACGTCACCGGACGGCAGCACCTGGACCGACATCAAGACGGTGACCGGCGGTGACGGGGGCACCGACACCCTCGACGTCTCGGGCCGGGGCCGCTACGTCCGGATGAACGGCGTCCACCGCGCGACCCCGTACGGCTACTCCCTCTGGGAGTTCCAGGTCTTCGGCACCAGCGGCACGCCGTCGACCTGTGACACGGCCAACGCGGCACGGGGCAAGACGGCCACCGCCTCCTCCACCGAGAACGCGGCGAGCCCCGCCTCGGCGGCCTTCGACGGCAACACCGGAACGCGCTGGGCGAGCGCCTTCTCCGACCCGCAGTGGGTCCAGGTCGATCTCGGATCCTCCAGCGACCTGTGCCGGGTCGACCTCAACTGGGAGGCGGCGTACGGCAGGGCCTTCCAGATCCAGTCCTCCACGGACGGCCAGAACTGGACCGTCCTCAAGTCGGTCACCGACGGCACCGGGGGCACCGCCTCCTACGACGTCTCCGGCAAGGGCCGTTACGTACGGATCTACGGGACGACCCGGGGCACCGCGTACGGGTACTCGCTGTGGGAGGTCGCCGTCCACACCGGCACAGGGACCAGTGTCCCGCCCGTACAGGGCGGCGGGGACCTCGGGCCCAACGTCATCGTCGTGGACCCCTCGACGCCCGATCTCCAGGGCAAGTTCGACCAGGTCTTCGCCCAGCAGGAGTCGAACCAGTTCGGTTCCGCCCGCTACCAGTTCCTGATGAAGCCGGGCACGTACAACGGCATCAACGCGCAAGTCGGCTTCTACACCTCGATCTCGGGCCTCGGCCTGAACCCCGACGACACCCACATCAACGGCGACATCACCGTGGACGCGGGCTGGTTCAACGGCAACGCCACCCAGAACTTCTGGCGCTCGGCGGAGAACCTGTCGATCACCCCGGTCAACGGCACCGACCGCTGGGCCGTGGCCCAGGCCGCGCCCTTCCGCCGCATCCACGTACAGGGCGGCCTCAACCTCGCCCCGAACGGCTACGGCTGGGCCTCCGGCGGCTACATCGCCGACTCCAAGATCGACGGTACGGTCGGCCCGTACTCCCAACAGCAGTGGTACACCCGTGACAGTTCCGTCGGCGGCTGGACCAACGGTGTCTGGAACATGACCTTCACGGGCGTCCAGGGAGCACCGGCGACGAACTTCGACTCCGGCCCGTACACCACCCTGGACACCACCCCGGTCTCCCGAGAGAAGCCCTACCTCTACCTGGACGGCAGCACCTACAAGGTGTTCGTGCCCTCCAAGCGGACCAACTCCCGCGGCGTCTCGTGGCCCAACACGGCCGGTACGTCGATCCCGCTCGACCAGTTCTACGTCGTCAAGGCCGGCGCGACCGCGCAGACCATCAACGCGGCGCTCGCCCAGGGTCTCAACCTGCTGTTCACCCCGGGTGTCTACCACCTCGACCAGACGATCAACGTGACCCGGGCGAACACCGTCGTCCTCGGTCTCGGGCTCGCGACCGTCGTGCCGGACAACGGTATCGACGCGATGCACGTGGCGGACGTGGACGGCGTCAGGCTCGCCGGATTCCTCATCGACGCGGGCGGCTCCAAGTCCGACACCCTGCTGCAGATCGGTTCGTCGGGCGCCTCGGCCGACCACTCCGCCAACCCGACCACCATGCAGGACGTGTTCGTGCGGATCGGCGGTGCGGGCCCCGGCCTCGCCACCAACTCGGTCGTGGTCAACAGCGACGACGTCGTGATCGACCACACCTGGATCTGGCGGGCCGACCACGGCGAAGGAGTCGGCTGGGAGACCAACCGCGCCGACTACGGGCTCGTGGTCAACGGCGACGACGTCCTGGCGACCGGCCTGTTCGTCGAGCACTTCAACAAGTACGACGTCCTGTGGAACGGCGAGAACGGGCGCACGATCTTCTACCAGAACGAGAAGGCGTACGACGTGCCCAACTCCGCCGCCGTCACCCACGACGGCATCGTCGGATACGCGGCCTACAAGGTCGCCGACTCCGTGGCCGTGCACGAGGCATGGGGACTGGGCAGCTACTGCAACTTCACCTCGGACCCGTCGATCGTGCAGGCCCACGGCTTCCAGGTCCCGGTGAAGACGGGGATCAAGCTGCACGACATCCAGGTGATCTCCCTGGGCGGCAAGGGCCAGTACGCCCACGTCGTCAACAGCACCGGCGCACCCACCTCGGGGACGGACACCGTCCCGTCCAAGATCACGCAGTTCCCGTGATCCCGGACGGCGCCGGCTGACAGACAAGCGGGTGCCGGCGCTCCCCCTGGTCCGGGGGAGCGCCGGCACCCGCGCGTTCCGCGTCATGCCTCCGGTGCAGGCGCCGCCGACAGCTGTCGCCGGCCCCGGCCGCCCGCTCAGACGGAGCGGTGTCCCGAACCGAAGCCCGTAGCGGCCCCCGTCGTGCCGCGAGGTGTGTCGAGCCGCGTGTCATGGGCCCGGGGCGCTTCCTGGTCGGGCGGCCCCGCCGGCTCCACCCCGGCGGCGTGCGCGAGGAGGCGACGGGCGAGTTCACGTGCCTCGGCGGGGGTGAGCGAGGCCCACACCCCGTGCTCGTCGCCCTGGTCGGGACCCACGTCCAGCGTCACGCGGCCGATCGTCCGGCCCGGCGTGGGCAGCCTCAGCTCCTTCACGGAGATCCTGCGGCCGCAGGAGGTCACCAGGGGCAACTCGCCCGCCCCGGCCGCGTGTAGCCGCCGCTGTCCGGACGCCGTCATCGCTCTCACGCCTTTCCACGAGCAGAACCGCCGGTGGGTCCACCGCACTCGGTGGAACTCCGCGCTCCGGCATCTGCCGGACTGTTCAGGTCAGCGTCGAGTGGTACCGGTTTGTTCCCGGTCCCCGCGCGCCACGTCCCCTCGCGACCGCGTCCCGCGGGCCGGCCATCGGTCCCGTGGGCCCCGAACACGGGGCGGTGTTCACGCGGTTGACGAGATCCCCGCTCGGTACGTGGACGGGGAACGCCCGGCGGACCGGGCGGCCCGCGACCGGCCCGCGTCAGCGCGGGGCGGAGTCCTTGGCGCGCAGGGCCCCGAGGCGTTCCAGGAGCAGGCCCTCCCGGGTGGACCAGGGCGAGACCTCCACACTCGTGGCCCGGCAGGCCTCCATCAGGGCTTCCGCGACCAGCGCCCCGGCCAGGGACTGTCCGGCCCGGTGACGTGAGATGCCGGGCAGACGGCCGCGGCCCGCGGCTCCGTTCCTGGCGAGGACGCCCACCGCGGCCCGTACCTCGTCGAGGGTCAGCCGCTGCGGGGCCCGGGAGCGGTCGCGGCCGGCGGTGGTGTAGCGGGCGAGCTGGGTGAAGGTCTTGGAACAGGCGAGCACGCGCCCGTCGGGATCGGCGCGCGGCAGGTCGGCCACCTCGGCGAGCCGGTCGCTCAGATGGTCGCGCACCTCGGCGAGCCGCCGCTTCGAGGACACGGCCTCGTCCAGCTTCCAGGCGCGGGTGACCGTACGGGCGCCCAGCGGCAGGGAATGGGTCGTCCGGGGCTGCCGGGACGACCCGGACGCGACCTCCACGGTCCCGCCGCCGATGTCGAGCACCAGCAGGGAGCCGGCCCGTTCGCCCGCCCAGTGGCGTGCGGCCACGTAGGCCAGACGGGCCTCCTCCTCGCCGGACATCACCCGCAGCCGGGTGCCGGTGGCGCTGGCCACCTGGGCGAGGACCTCGTCGCGGTTGGGCGCGTCGCGAATCACCGAGGTGGCGAACGCGTACACCTCCGGCAGGGCTCCCCGGTTCTCGGCGAGTGTCTCGGCCACGGCCCGCTGCACGCTCCGTACGCCTGATTTGCCCAGCCGTCCCGTGGCGTCCAGTGTCTCGTGCAACTGGAGCCGTACCTTTCGGGACAGCACCTCCTCCATGGCGACTCCGGCGCGGCGCCGCGCCACGGTGAGCAGAGCGCTGTGGCACCCGACGTCTAGTACACCTGCCTGACGCACTGTGTTAACCACCCGTTTCCCGCTGAAGAGGACCCCGCGAACTCACCATTGTCCCGCACGGCGGCCGTGGTGACGCGACACGATTTCGTTTCGGCTCGTCAGGAGCCTGTCGGGGACCTCCAGGGTGCCACGGCGGCGCAGGGCGGGCGGCCGAGGGGACTTCACGCGCGCTGCCGCGCCCCCGCTGTCGCACCGGGGGCGGGAGCCGGCGTCAGGTGGCGGAGTGGCTCATGTCACTGTCCGGCGTGTCGGCCAACGTCACCACGGCGGTGATCCGTTTGCCGACGGGTTCCCGGTGCACCTCGAAGGCGTGGCACACGGCCATGACGATCTCCAGTCCGTGCTGGCCGACGCGGCCGGCGTCGGCCGCGCGTGCCACCGGAAGGGTCGGGTCGGAGTCCCACACGGTCGCCCGGACGGTGCCCTGGTCGACCTCCAGTGACAACAGGCACGGTCCGCCCGCGTACTTGACCGCGTTGGTCACCAGCTCGCTGACGACCAGGGGGACCATGCCCATCACCCGTCCGGAGACGGGCAGTCCGGCGACCGCCTGCACCCGTGTCAGGAAGTCACGGGCGAACGCCCGCGCCTGAGCGATGCACGCGGAGTCACCGTCGTACGCGACTGAGGCCTCGATGAGTGCACCCCGCTGTTCCTGCTGTCCCGCTTCGCTCACCTGCTGACCCATGAGATCCGTTCCGCGTCCACCTCTTCGACGTTCGGCGTCTGCCCCGGAAATCCGGCTTCACTCCACCCGGCCGCGCATTCGTCCGCGGGGCACCGCGACGGGGTGCCGCCGAGGTCAGGCGTCGGCGACCGTCACGGCGACGGGGGTGCCCGCCTCGATCGTGCGGCTGACCGTGCAGAGCCGGTCGTGCGAGGTCTTGACGGCGCGGGGGAGGATGGCGCGGGCGCGGTCGCCGGGCTCGCCGTCCGGGAACGCCACGGAGAAGGTGACCGCGAGGCCGGTCATCCGGTTTCCGAGTTCGTCGCTGATCTTGTCGCCGGTCACGGTCAGGGTGAACCGCGTGGGCTCCGCATGACGGCCGGTCGCGACATCGACATCGGCCGCGGTGCAGCCGCCGATGGCCGCGAGCAGCAGCTCGACCGGGGTGAACTCGTCCTCCCCGCCGGGTCCGGAACCGGTACCGAAGGCGATCGTCCCGCCCCGCGTGTTCGTCGCGGTGAAGTGTCCGGTGCCGGTCCGCTCGACGGTGACGCGGCGCAGGTTGTCGTCAGTCATACCGCCGACCCTAATGTCGTGGCACGCCGCCCGCCTCGGACGTGCCGTCATGGTCGTATCATCCGATAGTGGTGGTTTCTTACCATTTCATTCATGCGTGGCTTTTCCTCCGGGGTGGTCGATGTCCCGCAAGCTGCCGACGGCCGACGACGACGAGCTGCTCGCCAGGCTCGGATCGCTGACCGCCCAGGCACGTGAACGCGCGGAGTTCCAGCGTTCCCAGGTCGAACTGGCCATCGCGCTGCAACGCGGCATGCTTCCGGGAGACCTGCCCTCCGCCCCGGGTTTCGACGTGGCCGTCCAGTACGCGCCCGCCTGCTACGGCCTCAACGTGGGCGGGGACTGGTACGACGCCTTCAGACTGCCCGACGGGCGCATCGGCCTGTCCATAGGCGACGTGCAGGGCCACAACATCGAGGCCGCCGCCTTCATGGGGCAGGTCAGGGTCGGCCTGCGCGCCCTCGCCTCCGTCACGAGCGACCCCGGGGAACTGCTCGCCCGGACCAACGACCTCATCCTGTCCATCGGCTCCGACCTCTTCGCGACCTGCACCTTCATGCGGCTCGACCCGGTCACCGGCGTACTGGAGAGCGCGCGGGCCGGGCACATACCCTGCGTCTGGGCGACGGCGGACGGGAAGTCCGGCATCACCGAGGACGAGGGCGGGCCACCGCTCGGCATCGAGGCCGGGATGCGGTACGCGGTGACCCGGCACCGCCTCACCACCGGCGGAGTCTTCGTCCTGCTGACCGACGGCGTCGTCGAGGGCCCGTCGATGAACGTGGACGAGGGACTCGACCAGGTCGTCCGGCTCGCCGGAGTCGCCGCCGTCGCGGGTCTGTCGGCCGGTTCGCTGGCCGCCGCGGTCATCAAGGGCGCCGAGCGCGTGGGGCACGAGGACGACGCGGCCGTACTCGTGGTCCGCCACGGCGCGCCCACCGTCCGGTTCCGGTGACGTGCCGCCTTCCTGTTCCCGGACTCGGCCGTCGTCCGCTTCCGGGTGACGCGCCCACCGTCCGGTTCCGTTGACGCGGCCGTCGTCCGGTACCGCTGACGCGCCCGCCGCCGCTCGCCGCACACCGGCGCTCGCCTCGCCGACAGGGCTCCGACGGTGTCTGATGACTCTGTGGTGGCTGCACAGAAGATGCGCCGACCGGCCGTCGTCGCCCTTCAGACCCTGGTGATCGCCGCCTGCTACTACGGAGCAGGGCGGCTGGGACTCATGCGGCGGCTCACCGTCGAAGGAGCGGTGTTCACACCCATCTGGCCGCCCACCGGCGTGGCCCTCGCCGCCCTGCTGCTCCTGGGGATCCAGGCGTGGCTCGGGATCGCGATCGGGGCCCTCCTGGTCGTCCTGTCCCTCTCCTCGTTCACCTCGCTCCAGCCCTCCGCGGCGGGCATCGTCGCGGGCAACACCGTCGCTCCGGTCTGCGCCTACCTCCTGCTGCTCGCCGTCCACTTCCGCACCGATCTCAGCCGGTTCCGCGACGGTCTCGCCCTGGTGTTCCTGGCCGCCCTGGGCGCCATGACGATCAGCGCGACCGTGGACGTCGGCCTGCTGGTGGTCACGGACAAACTCGCCCCGGGCGGCTTCTGGCCGGTCTGGCTGGCGTGGTGGGTGGGCGACGCGATGGGCGTCCTGATCGTCACCCCGGTCATCCTGATGCTGTACGCCATACGAGCCCCGGTGCGGCTGACGCGGTGGAAGGAGGCCGCCGTGATCCTCGCCGCGGCCGTCGTCATGGTGCCGGTCGCCACCCGCAGTTCCATCAGCATGCTGTTCCTGATCTATCCGCTGCTGATCTGGGCGGCCCTGCGATTCGAGCTCCCGGGCAGTGTGGTGTGCGCCCTGTTCGCCTCGGTCATGGCCACCGTCGCGGCCACGCAGGAGGTGGGCCCGTTCTACCGGCTGAGCCACACCGAGGTCATGATCAAGCTCCAGGCCTTCAACGGGACCATGGCCCTGACGGCCCTCCTCCTGTCCGCCGTCATCACCGAACAGCGCAACACCAGACGCTCCGTGGAACGGGCCTGCCAGGAACTGGTGGAGGTCCTCGAACATCTGACCGCGGGGAATCCCACGCCCAGACCGCCTCCCCTGGAGGAGGACGGCCACGCCTGACGGCGGCACGCTTCCGCCGCCCGGCCCGGTGCCGCCGCCCGGCCCGGTGGGGAAAGATGAGACCACCAGCGAAGAACCACCGATGCGGAGGTGCGGGTACATGCAGCACGAGCGAGCGGGCCGTCCGGCCGGCCCCGAGGATCTCGTCGACGTGGCCCGGTTGGTCACCGCGTACTACGCGCTCCACCCCGACCCGGCCGAACCCGGCCAGCGCGTCTCCTTCGGTACGTCCGGACACCGCGGTTCGTCCCTGGCGACCGCGTTCAACGAGGACCACATCGCCGCGACGAGCCAGGCCATCTGCGAGTACCGCGACGGCCGGGGCATCGACGGCCCGCTCTTCCTGGGCGCCGACAGCCACGCGCTCTCGGAACCCGCGAAGGTCACCGCCCTGGAGGTGTTCGCGGCCAACGACGTGTCCGTGCTCCTCGACAGCGCGGACGGCTACACGCCCACCCCGGCGGTGTCGCACGCCATCCTCACGTACAACCGCGGACGTTCAGAGGGTCTCGCGGACGGTGTGGTGGTGACCCCGTCCCACAATCCGCCGGCCGACGGCGGCTTCAAGTACAACCCGCCGAACGGCGGCCCGGCGGGCTCCGAGGCGACCTCCTGGATCCAGGACCGGGCCAACGAACTCATCAGGGACGGCCTCAAGGACGTACGGCGCGTCCCCTATACCCGGGCGCTCGCCGCACCCGGCACCGGCCGTCACGACTTCCTCGGCACCTACGTGGCCGATCTGCCGCAGGTGCTGGACCTGGACGCGATCCGGGAGGCCGGGGTCCGCATCGGCGCCGACCCGCTGGGCGGGGCCTCGGTCGCCTACTGGGGGCGCATCGCCGAACAGCACGCGCTGGACCTGACCGTCGTCAACCCGCTCACCGATCCCACCTGGCGGTTCATGACGCTGGACTGGGACGGGAAGATCCGGATGGACTGCTCCTCGCCGTACGCGATGGCCTCGCTCATCGAGCGGCGCGACCGTTTCCAGATCTCCACGGGCAACGACGCCGACGCCGACCGCCACGGGATCGTCACCCCCGACGGCGGGCTCATGAACCCCAACCACTACCTCGCCGCCGCCATCGCCTACCTCTACTCCCACCGCGAGCGCTGGCCCGCCGGGACGGGGATCGGCAAGACCCTGGTGTCCTCCGGGATGATCGACCGGGTCGCCGCCGATCTCGGCCGCCGGCTGGTCGAGGTGCCCGTCGGATTCAAATGGTTCGTGGACGGGCTGGCCGACGGCTCCCTCGGGTTCGGCGGCGAGGAGTCGGCGGGCGCCTCCTTCCTGCGCCGCGACGGCTCGGTGTGGACCACGGACAAGGACGGCATCATCCTGGCCCTGCTCGCCTCGGAGATCACGGGAGTCACGGGGAAGACGCCCTCCGAGCACTACGCCGGACTCACCTCCCGCTTCGGGGAGCCCGCCTACGAGCGCATCGACGCCCCGGCGTCGCGCGAGGAGAAAGCCCTCCTCGCCAAGCTGTCGCCCGCGCAGATCACGACCGACACGCTCGCCGGGGAGGCCGTCACCGCGGTCCTCACCGAGGCGCCGGGCAACGGCGCGCCCATCGGCGGCATCAAGGTGACCACCGAGAGCGCCTGGTTCGCGGCCCGTCCGTCGGGCACCGAGGACGTCTACAAGATCTACGCGGAGTCGTTCCTCGGTGCCGACCATCTGCGCCGGGTGCAGGACGAGGCGAAGGCGGTGGTCTCGGCGGCCCTGTCCGGCTGACACGCGCTTCGGGCCGGAGGCGCCGTGGTCACCGCGACACGGCGCCGTCAGCCGTACATCGCCACCCGGGAGAGAGCCGCGAGGGCCTCGTCGATGGGGTGGGGCTGCGGCAGGCCGGAGGAGTCGAGCCTGTTCCAGCGCTGTGTGTTCACCGCGACCGCGAACTGCCGCCCGCCGTCGGCACGGGTCATGGCCAGCGCCCCACCACCCCAGACCGTGCCGCCGTGGCCCCAGAAGGCGGCCTGGCCGGGACCCTCCGTCGGATGCAGGCCGACCCCGAACGCTTCCCGGCCCTGGCCCACTTCGCCCGTGACATCCGCCCGCTCGGGACGGACCGCCGCGCCGCGTTCGAGGAGATCCTCACCGCCCAGCTCGACCAGATCGAAGCGGCGGTCCGTTCGGGCCGCCCGCCCGGTCCGTGGGTGCCGGCCGACGACTGAACCGCTGCGGGCGCGACGGGTGCCCCCCGGCGGTTCGACGGCATGATGGCCCGCATGCACATCCGTATCGACGCCGACGACCTGCCCGGCCTCACCTGCCCGGCTCCCGAAGGCCGCGGCACCGTCGCGGCGTACGACAACATCCACGTGGCGGTGCAACGCCGTGACCGTCCGGCCGAACTGCTCGATCCCCAGCCCGGCGACGGCACCCTCGCGACCTGGACCCTCCCCTGTACGGCCGAGCCCTCGCCGACGGGGATCGAACTGAAGGGCCCCTATGTACAGGACCGCCTGGGGCACCGGTTCATCTATCTGTCGTGGGGCACGGTCGACGAGGCGGGTGTCTTCAGCATGTTCCGTCGCGCCAAGCTCATGCTCGACGCCGTCCCCGCGGACGTGCTCGACGCCGCCGCGCGCGAAGGTCTCCTCGTCGGGCGGCTGGGGCTGACCGACGCGCTCGGGAACCCGCGGTGCGCGCGTGTCGTGCCGCCGGACATCGAGTGGACGGCCGAATCCGCCCCGTAGTCCCCGCGCGTACCCGAGGCGGTGGCGGCCCGGACGGCGCCCTCCGGCGCGCTCCGACACGCTCCGAGTTAGAACCTATAACGAAAGCTCTTGACGCTCACGTCTGTGCGTTATAGCTTCTAACTAAAGCGATAGCAGATAACTCGCGCGGAGCGCAGTGGAGGTCGTCATGAACGCCGAAGGGCTCGTCGAGGTCGTCCTGCCGGGCAAGGTGGAGCCGGAAGGGCTGGAGATCCGGCACGGCGCCGTGCCGGTCGCGGGCCCCGGCCAGGTCGTCGTCCGGATGGAGGCGACCGGCGTCTCCTTCGCCGAACAGCAGATGCGCCGAGGGCGGTACTACGACCAGCCGCCGTTCCCCTTCGTTCCCGGCTACGACCTGGTCGGCACGGTTCTCACCACCGGCCACGGGGTCGACCCGGGCCTGACCGGAACCCGGGTCGCCGCGCTGGTCAAGGTCGGCGGCTGGGCCAGTCATGTGCGCGTGGAGGCGGCCGACGTCGTACCGGTGCCCGACGGCGTCGGGGCGGCGGAGGCGGAGACCGTGGTCGTCAACGGCATCACGGCCTGGCAGATGCTGCACCGCAAGGCACGGATCAGCGCGGGCCGGACCGTTCTCGTGCACGGCGCCAACGGCGGCGTCGGTTCGGTCCTGGTCCAGCTCGCGCGCGCCGCCGGCGCCAAGGTGATCGGTACGGCCTCGGCACGTCACCACGACTCCCTGCGCGAACAGGGCGTCATCCCCGTCGACTACCGCACCGAGGACGTCGCGGCGCGCGTACGCGAACTCGCGCCCGGCGGGGTCGACGCCGTGTTCGACCACGTCGGAGGCCGCAGCGCCGTCGACTCGTGGCACCTGCTGGCTCCCGGCGGCACGCTCGTCTCCTACGGAAGCGCCTCCACCCGGGACGACACGGGGTCCAAGCAGTGGCCCGTGCTCAAGCTGCTCGGCCGTGTCTGGCTGTGGAACGCCCTGCCCAACGGCCGCCACGCGTACTTCTTCAACATCTGGGCCGGGCGGTCCCTGTCCCGGACCCGGTTCCGGGCCCGGCTGCGCGCCGACCTCACCCAGGTCTTCGGCGCCCTCCAGCGCGGTGACGTCACCGCCCGGATCGCCGCCCGGCTGCCGCTGAGCGAGGCTGCCGAGGCGCTGCGACTGGCCGAGTCCGGCACCGTCGCCGGAAAGGTCGTCCTCAATCCGTAGGCCGGGACCACCGCCCGGTGCGGGACCACCGCCCGGTGCCGCGGCGGCTGCCGGACAGGCCTCAGGGCCGTTCCTCGACGACCATCTCGCCCAGGAGGGACCAGTCGTCCTGGGGGACCTTCATGTTCACGATGCGGGGCGTCGTGGTCAGGTGGCGAGGCAGGGCCTGCTGGGCGGCCTTGAAGTGGGCGGACTGGACGTGGGACGCCCCGGCCTCGTCGTCCCGGAAGGCCTCGACCAGGACGTACTCCGTCGGATCGTCGAGGCTCCGGGACCAGTCGAACCACAGGCAGCCGGGCTCGGCGCGGGTGGCCGCCGTGAAGTCGGCCGTGATCTCCGGCCACTTCTCCGCGTCCTCGGGGCGGACGCTGAACTTGACGGTGATGAAGATCATGAGGGCTCCTCGGATCGGTGTCGAGCCATTCTGCGCCGCCGCCGGCGGGTGAACACCAGGGGCCTGTAGGCCGATCGGGGGAACCTCCCCGCGCCGAGGCGCAGCGCGTCCGGACGGAGCGTCATGTGGTGGCCCGTTCCCCGGTTTCTCCGGGGGCCGCGGCTTCGGGCCGTTCGTCGGTGAGTTCGGGCTCCAGGCCTTCGCCGACGTCGGCGGGCGGCCTGCCCGTGTCGGCCCGCCAGGCCTCGAACGCCCAGGCGGTGAGGGTGACGACGGTCAGACCGAGCAGCCAGCCGCCCAGCACGTCGCTGAACCAGTGAACGCCCAGCGCGACGCGGGTGAAGCCGACGCCGAGGACCGAGAGCACGGCGGCGCCCCAGCACAGCGCGCGCCAGGAGCGCGGTACCAGCGGCAGCAGGACCAGCAGCAGGATGGCGAACGAGGTGGTGGCCGTCATCGCGTGGCCCGACGGAAAGGAGAACCCCGGCGCCCGTGCCACCGGATCCTCCAGCGATGGACGTGCCCGCTCGACGACCGTCTTCACCAGGAGCCCGATGAACCCGCCGGCCACCGCTGTCACCGCGGCCCACGCGGCCAGACGCCAGGCCCGGCGGTGCACCAGCCAGACGGTCAGCAGCGCCACAGCCGTGCGCAGGGTGACCGGATCCCAGACCCGGTCCGAGAGGAAACGCAGCGTACTCGTCCAGGCGGGATGCTCCAGGGCGATCTCGTGCAGCCGGCGGGCGGCGCCCGCGTCGAGCCGGCGCAGGGGTTGCCACCGGCCCTCGACCAGGACGAGGAGCAGGCCGAACGGCACCGCCGTGATCGCGGCCACCGCGGCCGAGCCGAGCAGCCGGGCGCCGAACCGCCGGTCGGCCGCCCGGCGGCGGTCCCTCAGGTTCCGGACCGTTGTGCGCGCCGCCATTCAGACTCCCGGATCAGGTTGGACCGGACCGGGGCGCCGCGCGCGGGAGGCCTCCAACTGGGCGGCGAAGGACAGTCCGAGGAACAGGGCGATCGAGGTCAGATAGGCCCACAGCAGCAGCGACATGAAGGCGCTGAGAGGGCCGTAGACCGTGTCGAAGGTGCCGCTGAGCCCGAGATAGAGGCTCAACAGCCAGGTCAGTGCCGTCCACAGCACGAGGTACACGGCCGCCCCGAAGGCCAGCCAGGTGTAGCCGGGTTGGCGGCGACGGGGCGAGCGGCGGAAGATCGCGCTCGCCGAGATGAGGGCGAGGAGCAGGCCGAAGGGCCAACGCAGCATGTCCCAGGCGGTCTTGGCGCCTCCGTCGATGTGGTAGACCGTCACGACGGCGGACGCCAGGTCGCCGCCGGCCACCATCAGGACGAAACCGAGGCCGAGCGGGATGCCCGCGCTCAGGGACATGAGCAGGCCGCGCAGGTACTTCCGGTGGAACACGCGGTCGCGTTCGTTCCCGTAGATCCGGTTGGCACCGCGCTCGATCTGGCACATCGCGGTGGTCACGTTGACCAGGGAGAAGGCCAGCCCGAACCACAGGGCGACCTGCGCCCCGTCGCCCGCCGTGTGCCGGCTGCGGCGCAGCGCGTCGTCGACGACGTCGGCGCTCGGGCCCGCGGCGAGCCTGCGGATCGTCAGTTCGGCGACTCTGCCGATGTTCTCGGTGTGCAGGGCCGAGGACAGGCCCACGAACGCGATGGCGAGCGGGATCAGGGCCAGTACCGTCTGGAGGGCGAGCGCACGGGAATGACTGAACCCGTCGGCGTAGCGGAACCGGATGAACGCGTCGCGCAGCAGGGGCCAGCCGCCGTACCGGCGCAGCGACGCCAGGGCCTCGTCGGCCGAGAGCTCGTCGCCGGACATGGCACGGGTCTCCGGGACCTTCGTCGCGGTGCCCATTCACTTCTCCCGGGAGGGCAGCAGGACGGTCAGGGCGCCGGGCCGGACCTCGGCGGTCAGGCGCCGGCCGGGGCCCACCGGATCCCCGTCGAGCTCCCTGGACTGCGGCGCGTCGAAGGTGAGTTCGGCCCGCCGGAAGGTGAAGAACTCCACGGGGAGCCCGTGACGGTCGTCGCCCTCGGCCGTGAGGGTGCTCGCGGTGGACGGCCGCCGGGGTGTGGCGCGTTTGCGCAGCAGTGTCCGGACGGCCCGCAGCCAGCCGCCGGGTCCCCGCGGGTCGAGGACCAGGAGGTCGAGCAGCCCGTCGTCGGGACGGGCGGCGGGCAGCAGGGTGACCCCGCCCTGGACGGTTCCCACGTTGGCGACGAGCACCATGCGGGCCGTGCGGCGGAAGGCGGGGGAGCCGTCCAGCCGGATGGTCACCCGCATACGGGGTGTGCGCAGCGTTCCGAACCCGGCCAGCGCGTAGGCGGGCCAGCCGAGGGCGGCCTTGGCGCGAGGATCGGTGTGCTCCATCATCGCGGCGTCGAGCCCGGCCCCGGCCATGGCGGCGAACCGGGTGGCGGGCAGGCCGTCGCCCTCGATGCTTCCGAGGTCGAGCCGGTGCGGACCGCCGCTCAGCGCGGCTTCGAGCGCGGCGACCGGGGAGAGCGGCAGACCGAGATTGCGGGCCAGCAGATTGCCGGTGCCGCAGGGGACGACGGCCAGGGGGACGCCGCTGCCGGCCAGGGCGTCGGCGACCGCGCGGACCGTTCCGTCCCCACCGCAGACCACGACGAGTGTCGCGCCCTCGCGGACCGCGCGGACGCTCTGTCCGGCCCCGGGATCGTCCGCGGTGGTCTCCAGGAACACGGGTTCGCGGTGACCATGGCGTTCAAGGGTCCGCCGCAGTTCGTCGCGGTCGGACTCGTCGGTCACCGTGGGGTTGAGGATCACGGCGGTCGTACCGGCGGGACGCTCGGCGACGGTCGGTGCGGAGCGTGTGCCGGACGGCACGGCGGTCACGGACGGGCCGACGAGCAGGGCGCGCCCCACGATCAGCAGGGACAGCCCGCCGTTGACGAGGCCGCCCAGGACGTCCGTGGGGTGGTGCATGCCCCGGTAGAGCCTGGCGGCGCCCACGAGCAGCGGCAGGAGCAGCAGCAGCCCGGCCACGACCCTGCGCCACGGCCCGCGGACCCGGGACAGCGCGAGAACCGCCAGCCCCGTGTAGAGCGCGGTCGCCGCCCCGGTGTGCCCGGAGGTGTAACTCGACGTGGGCGGCGACGCGTCGAGACGGTCCACGTCCGGCCGGTTGCGGTCCACCGACTCGGTGATGGCCAGGAACACCAGCGACTGGAGCGAGACGGCCACGGCCAGGAAGATCGCCTGACGCCACATGGGGAGGCGGGGTATCAGGACCAGCCCCAGGCAGACCAGAAGCGTGAGGGCGACGATCGTGAGGGTGTTGCCGGCTTCCGAGGCGATGGACGACAGCGTGGTGAGGGTGCCCGTGCGGACCTGTTCGAGGCGCTCGTTCACGGTGTCCTCGGCCGTCAGCGGCCACCATCCGCGGGCGGGACCGGTGATCAGCAGTCCGAGGCCCACCATCGACGCCGCCTGGCACGCGGTCAGCGCGGCGATGCGGGCGGCGGTCCGGCCGGTGCCCCGGGGCAGTGCGAACGAGCGGGCGGAGCCCACGGCTTCGGTGCGGCCGCCGGTCACTTCGGCGGCTCCGTCCGGTACGGCGGTCGGCATCGGGGACTCCCAGGGGCAGCGCGCTACGGCTGGTTTCCGCCCGGGACGCGCTTCCTCCCCGGGTCCACGGCCGTCTGCCCCCGATGTCCCCGGACAG
Organism: Streptomyces sp. NPDC002698; assembly: GCF_042888945.1. Lineage (NCBI taxonomy): Bacteria > Bacillati > Actinomycetota > Actinomycetes > Kitasatosporales > Streptomycetaceae > Streptomyces > Streptomyces sp. NPDC002698. The sequence continues at coordinate 311,154 of NZ_JBIAQM010000002.1, read as the reverse complement.
GCCTGTCACGGCGTGGACCGGGACGAAAGCCCCCGGTCCACGCGGTCGTCCCGTCCCGGGCGGAGCGACCACGCGGTCGCCCCGCCCGGGACGGTCGTCTCCGGGCGGACGGTGCCCGGCGGCCTCACGGGACCGGTCGGCGGGCACCGGCCCTCGGCTCAGCCGTGGTACGAGATGTAGCCGTTGCCGTCACGGTCGTTGGCCGACTTGGTGTACGAGTGGACGTCGGCACGGGCGCCGGACGACTTGTACAGGTAGATGCTGTCCTTGTCGTTGTTCCAGATGAAGTTGCAGTTCTGGCGGTAGACGACGTTGCCGGCGTCCGAGTCCGTGCCGTGGCCGCCGCGGAGCTTCACCGAGTCCCCGGGCTCCAGGTAGTGGTTCGCCGGGAAGGTGAACTTGTTGCCCGTCGCGTCCTTGACGACGTAACCCTTGAGGTTGACGGTCGTGCCGTGCGAGTAGTTCTTGATGGTCAGGTACTCGCTCTTCGTGTTGCCGCTGGAGCAGCTGTTGGAGTCCCGGCCGGGCGCGTCGTACTGGACGCCCTTGATCTTCAGCGCGGACGAGTACTCCGTGGCCTGGGCCGGAGCCGTGGCGATGGCGGCGAGCGCGCCGGCAGCGGCGGCGGTGACGGCCAGGGCATTGCGGATACGCATGAGGAATCCCCCCTCAGTGGTGCGGATGAAGCTCCAGGAGCATACCGATGATGTGATCAGCGGATGGCGGAGATGTGTGGGATTCGTAAGCACCCGCCGGCCTTGAGCTCGCTGTGACTTCGCACACCTCCCCTTGTCCCGACAAGAAAGGCATACCTAAGTTCTCTCCCATGGCCCCACAGAACCCCTCGCTTCCCAGCGGCCCCGCCTCCGGGCCGGTCGAGTTCTTCGTCGATCTCACCGCCCAGGAGGTCCTGCGGCAGGCCCAGGTCCTGGCCGCTCTCGGTCCCGACTGGGACCCCATGGAGGTGATGCGCCAGGAGGAGGCCGCGTACGCGCTTCTGTACTCCGGTCTCGACGAGCGGCAGCAGCGCGTGTACGACGACCTCGTCGCGGCCGGCGTGCTTCCCCGTCGCGGAGACGGCCGTGCTGCCGCTTGACCCGCAGGCGGACATCGGGCGGCGCGCCTGGGTGACCTGCCCGAACTGTGCCGACAGCCGCGGATGCGCCTCCTGCGAGCAGCGGCGGTCGTGCTCCGACCACTGGCGCTACCTGCTCTCCACCACCGGAAGCCTGCTCCACCTCCAGTGCCCCTCGTGCACCCATGTCTGGGCCCACGAGACCGGATTCGGTGCCACCCGCTCCTGGTGGAGCCGCGTCACGGGCGGCCGCCCCGGACGCTGACCCGGCGGGCCGGTATCGCGGGCGCGGAACGCGCCCACCCCTGATGACCCGCACGTCACGGCGGGGTTATCCTCAAGGGCCCCAGGCGGGTCGAACTCGTCCGACGCGCCGCTGTGGGAAGATCGCAACCCCGCACGACAGCAGTCCGGGCCCGCGCACGCCATCGCTCGAAGATTCGAGGACGCTCGCGGCCCACCGGTGAATGACGGACCGGCCCGCGCGGGTAAAGAAACTCCATGCGCATCTGCGCGAACATCCCACTGCCGAAGGACTGCCGGTCTTGGACCTCCCATACTCAGAATCTCCTGCCGCGCGACGTCCGGGACGCACGTGGACCGTCCGCATCTCCGGCCACAGCGACCGCACCGCTTCGGTCACCTGCTCCTCTCCCTGCGCCATGCCGCCGCGGTCCCGTGACCTCGCCGCGCTGCGCCGCTTCGCCGAGGCCCACATCGGGGCCCACGCCCGCGCGGCCACCGTGCACGCGGACGCCGCCTGCGCCTGCCGGCAGACGCAGTGCGCCTCCCACGAGGGCAGCCAGGTGCACTGCATGGGCAGTGTGCTGTTGGTGCTGCGCCATGATCCGGCCATTGCCCAGGTGTGGAACCTGATGGAAGTCTGCGCCGCCTGCGCCCCGTTGATGACGCACACCCGCGTCCTGGGCCGCGCGGTGCCGCGCACCCGTACGCCGTCCGCGCCCTCCGCGCCGACGGCCGCCGCCGGTGCCCCCGCGGCCGCTCCTGCGGTCCCCGGCGGATTCAGCGCCCCGAGCGGCCCCGGTTTCAACAGCGCGGACGCACCCCCGGCACCGTCACGTCGCCGTGCCGGCGGACATGGCCGCCCCCAGCCCCGGCAGGGCCGGCGGGACCAGGGCAGATCTCGCGGCTGACCGCCCGGCCGGCCCGCACCGGGCCGACCCGCGGTCCCGCCGTCACCGGGCCGGCCCCGCGCACAGGTCGTACCGGAGGGGGCGCAAGGCCCAGGTCGGGACATTTTCGTGAACGGCACCTGTTCGGTTGAGAGTTCATCATCGACTGAAAGGCGTTGCATGGCTTTGCGCAATTCTTGCAGGCGTTGCAAGGTGGCACGCGGCGCGGCTCCACGGCCGCCGCTCCCGCCGACCCGAAGGACGCCTCCATGTTCACCACCAGCCGCCTCATCCATCCGCGCGGGCTCAGGACGGCTCTGGGGCTGTCCGTCGCGATCGTGGGCCTGATGGGTGCCGCCGAGGCGCCCGCCGTCGCGCGAGACGCCGTTCAGGGGGCCCTCGCGGGCGATGCCGTCGACGCGACCCCCGTTCCGGACTGCGTCCACCACTACAGCGACTGGCGCTACACGACCGTCGTCAACGACTGCGACACCACCGTCGACGTCACCGTCCAGTACACCGACGGCCAGGGCGCCCCGTGCCGCACCCTGCTGCCCCGGGCGATCGCCACCTTCGCCGGCTACGGCCCCCAGCTCAACTACGTCACCGGTCTGAGCGCCTGCACACCGTCGAGCGTGTGAGGGCGCCGCACGCCCGGCCGGCCCGGGCGGGTGCCCGGCCCTGTCACGGGCAGTGGTACGTGAGCTTCGTCGACACCGTGCGGCGCACCGGCGACAACAGGTGCAGCTCGGCGCGTGCCGCGTAGCGGCCGTTGCCCTGGAACGTCCACAGCAAGTGCAGTCGCGCCCGCTTCTGGTGACGCGTCAGATCCTCGTGCAGGACGTCCGAGGAGGTGCCGTCGCTGCGGACCCAGCGGTACGTGAGTTCGCCGGGACTGCCGTTGGTGGTGACGACGCCCGTGATGTCGGCGGTCTCGTCGCATCCGGGCGAGGGCGACACGGCGGCGACCGCGACGCTTTCCACCCCGAGGGACGGCTCGGAGCGATGCCACAGGAGAAGGGCGACGACGGCCAGCAGCACCACGGCCGGCAGCACGTGCCGGCGCCAGGTCCGGCGGCGTACCGGCACGGCCGCGGGAGTCACGGCGACCCGGCGCACGGTGTCGGCGTTCACGCCGGGGCCGAAACGCAGCAGGGTGCCCTCGACCCGGTCGGGCGCGACGGCCCCGGCCTCGGCGCCCGACAGCGCGACGGTGGGCGGACTCCCGGTGAGGGCGAGCGTGTCGGAGGAGTCCGGCCGCTGGATCCAGTGGCTGCCCAGCACGGTCGCGCTGTAGTCGTCGTCGGGGGAGTGGGCGCCCGGGGCGCCGGAGTCGTCGTTCATCGCAGGGAGCACCGCCGGGTCAGGAGCTGTTGCCAGGCGCCGCCGTCGGCGGAGGCCGGCTGGGTGCCCGCCCGGACTCCCCAGTAGCAGCCCGCTCCCTGGAACGTGTGGTCGAGGACGATGGTGTACTGGGTCGAACCGCTGCGCCGGTACGTCTCCGCCGCCCCGTCCTGGGTTCCGGCCTGCCCGCTGACCTCACCGGTGAACCACGCGACCGTGAGGGTGACCGGCCCGGTGCCGTCGGTGGTGACGGTGGCCGTCGCCGCCGCGGTCGCCGTGCCCGTCTGCCGGAACTCGCCGAAGGTGACGGACTTGACGTTGACGGTGAGGGTGGGCGACGGAGATGTCGTGGTGGGCTCGGACGTCGTCGTGGCCGGCGGTGTCGGAGGCGCCACGGTGGCCGGCGCGGACGCCGAACCGGACGCCGAGGCCGACGCCGACGGTTCCGCGGTGGTGTCCGTGGCCGAACCGGAGGGCGAGGGCGGAGCCGACGCGGACGACGAGGAGGACGGTGTCGAGGACCCGGGGTCCGCCGTCGCCGTGGGGCCGCTGTCACCGGCCGGCCGCGCGCTGGTGGTGGCCAGTGCCTCCGCGGCCCTTCGGGGTGTGCCGAAGTCCGGGGCGTGCCGGTCGACGCCGTACGTCAGCAGGAGGGCCGCGACGAGCGCGGCCCCGGACACGAGCAGCGCGCGCAGACTCGGCTGCCAGGCCCGGAGCCAGTCGGGTGCCCTGCCGAGGACCGTGCGCGCCGCGTCCGTGGCGTGGCGCGGCACGGAGGGGGCGGAGGGGACCAGCAGAAGGCACAGGGCCGCGAGCGCCGCGAGTCGCCGGCGGCCGCGCTCCTCCCAGTCCGGGCCGTACGCGCCGCCAGCCGTGGCCTCGAGTTCCGCGACGAAGTCCTCGGCGTGGGCGGGCCGTTGGTCGGGAGCCTTGGCGAGGCCGCGCTGGACGAGGGAGCGGACCGGCTCGGGGACCTCGTCGGCGGGGATGACCCCGTCCACGTGCTGGAGGGCGAGTTCGGCCAGGTTCTCGCCCGTGTAGGGCTTGCGGCCGGTCAGGCACTCGAAGAACGTCGCGGTCGCGGCGTACACGTCGGCGGCGGGTGAGGCGGGGGCGCCGGTCCACTGCTCGGGAGCCATGTACGACGGCGTGCCCGCGATGCCGGCCGTGGTGCCGTCGGTGGCGGCGATCCCGAAGTCGACGAGCTTCGACGTGCCGTCGGTGCGGACGAGGACGTTCTCCGGCTTGTAGTCGCGGTGGACCACGCCGAGGCGGTGGGCGTCGGCGAGGCCGAGCAGTGAGCCCTTGAGCAGGACGAGAGCGGCTTCCGGTTCGAGGGGGGCCTGCCGGCCGAGCAGGGTCCGCAGGGACACCCCGTCCACCAGTTCCATGACGATGGCCGCGCCCTCCGGCCCCTCCACGTACTCGTAGAGACCGGCCACATGGTCGCTGCGCAGCCCGCCGAGCAGCCGCGCCTCCGCCCGGAACTCCCGCACGAAGCCCGGACGGGTGCGCAGCGACTCGCTGAGGTACTTGACCGCGACCGGATGGCCGGTCTCCTCGTGCACGGCCAGCGCGACGCGCCCGCTCGCCCCCGAACCGAGCTCGCGGGACTCGGTGTAGCCCGGTACCGCCCAACCGCTCATGACCCATGCCTCCCCGGGACGTGGGGCCCGTGAGGCATTCCGGTGCCCCCGCGCTCCAGTCGTGTGCTGTGAGACACGATCGGGGCCGCTTCGGTTGCAGGCGGCGCGGAACGGATCGCCCGGTGTCGGTCACCCCAGTTCGGCGAGGTCCTCGGCGGTCAGTTCGAGTGCTCCGGCGGCGATGTTCTCCTCCAGGTGCGCCAGGGAGCCGGTGCCGGGGATGAGGAGGATGTTGGGCGACCGGGCCAGCAGCCAGGCCAGGGCCACCTGGGGCGTGGTCGCCCGGTGGCGGGCGGCCACGGCCTCCAGGTGCTCGGCGGTGACCGGCTGGAAGCCGCCGACCGGGAAGAAGGGCACGTAGGCGACACCGGCCTCGGCGCAGGCGTCGACGAGGGGATCGTCATCGCGCCGCGACAGGTTGTAGAGGTTCTGGACACAGGAGATCGGCGCGATCTTGCGGGCCTCGGCGAACTGGTCGGCCGAGATGTTGGAAACACCAAGATGCCGGATCAGGCCCTCGTCCCGCAGCGCCAGCAGCGCTTCCAGCGGCTCGGCCAGAAAGGCCCCGCCGGCTTCGCCGACATCACCCATCCGGAGGTTCACCACGTCCATCCGGTCCACTCCGAGCGAGCGGAGGTTCGCCTCGACACCGCGGCGCAGATTGCCGGCGGTCAGGCCCGTCTTCCGGTCCGCGGGCAGGGCGATGTCGGCGCCCTCCACCAGGGCGCCCACCTTGGTCACGATCACCAGGTCGTCCGGATAGGGGTGCAGCGCCTCCCGGATCAGCTCGTTCGCCGACACACCGTCACGTGCGTAGTAGTACGAGGTGTCGATGTGGTTCACCCCGAGTTCCACGGCGCGGCGCAGGATGCCCAGTGAGGTGTCCCGGTCCGGCCGCTCGCCGCGCGGCCAGCCGGTCAGCTTCATCGCGCCGTAGCCGATGCGCGCGACGCCCAAGTCGCCGCCGAGTTCCCATCGTTCAGTCATCACGACCTTCACACTAGTGCCGCGTCCGGCCGTATCCGCACGGCGCGCGACACTCCGGTGCGCGCCCTGTGCGAGGTGTTCCCGTGAGTCGGTCGAGGACGAGCCGGGGCGTACGCGAGACGCTTCCCCTGAGCACCGTCCGGACCCGGCAACCGGGTCGCCTCCGTTTCCCGGCCCGCACCGCCGCGGCCCCGCACCAAGGAGTCACCCGTGACCGAGTCACCTTCGACCTCGGCAGCCGACGACGCGTACCGCTTCGAGGACCTGCGCGCGCTGTTCATCAACTGCACCCTCAAGCCGGCGCCCCGGCTGAGCCACACCGAAGGCCTGGTCGACAGGAGCAGCGCGATCATGGAGGCGCAGGGAGTCACGACCGAGGTCGTACGCGCCGTCGACCACGACATCGCCCCGGGTGTCTACCCGGACATGACCGAACACGGATTCGCCGTGGACGACTGGCCCGCCATTCAGGAGCGGGTGATGGCCGCCGACATCCTCGTCCTCGCCGGGCCGATCTGGCTCGGTGACAACAGCTCGGTCACCAAGCAGGTCGTCGAGCGGCTCTACAGCGGCTCGGGACTGCTCAACTCCGCGGGTCAGTACGCCTACTACGGGCGCGTCGGCGGCTGTCTGATCACCGGCAACGAGGACGGTGTGAAGCACTGCGCGATGAACCTCCTCTACAGCCTCCAGCACCTCGGCTACACCATCCCGCCGCAGGCCGACGCCGGCTGGATCGGGCCGGCGGGACCCGGCCCCTCGTATCTCGACCCGGGCTCGGGCGGTCCCGAGAACGACTTCACCAATCGCAACACCGCCTTCATGACCTGGAACCTGATGCACATGGCGGCCCTGCTGAAGCGGTCCGGCGGCATCCCCGCCCACGGCAACCAGCGTTCGCGATGGGACGCGGGCTGCCGCCCGGACGCCCCGAATCCCGACTACCGCTGAGGCACGGACCGCGGGCGGATGCTCCTGTGCCGGACACCGGCGGTGTCGACGGTTGTCCGGCACGGGAACGGGAAACGCGGGCCGCCGGGCGCCGGACTCAGGGCGCGGGCCAGTTGCGCAGCAGGGCGTCGAGGGCGTCCAGGACGCGCGCCCAGCTTTCCCCCGAGTCAGGGGCGCTGTGGCTGAAGCCTCCACTCGACTCCAGGCTCACATAGCCGTGGAACACACTGCCCAGCATCCGGACCGCGTGAGTCTCGTCCGGTTCCGTGAGGTCGTAGCCCCGCAGGATCGCCCGCATCATCCGCGCGTGCCTGACGCCCGCGCTCGCCGCCGCGGTCTCGGGGTCGAGCCTGAGCTGTGCGGCGGCGTAGCGGCCGGGGTGTTCCCTGGCGTAGTCGCGGTAGACGTTCGCGAAGGCGGTCAGCGCGTCCCGGCCGGCCCGGCCCGCCAGCGCGGCGGCACCCCTCTCGGCGAGTTCGTCCAGGGCGAGCAGGGCGATGCGGGTCCTGAGGTCCTGTGAGTTCCTGACGTGCGAGTACAGGCTCGCCACCTTGACGTCGAACCGCCTGGCCAGCGCCGAGACGGTCACCTGATCGAAGCCGACCTCGTCGGCCAGCTCCGCCCCCGCCCGTGTGAGGCGTTCGGTGTTCAGTCCCGCGCGGCCCATGTCCTTCCTCTCCCTCGGCGTAACCGATTATGCATTTGCCTAAAGCTTTTAGGCAAATTACCGTGAGCTATATGAAGCCGTTGACCGAGCAAGAGATCCGCACCGCGTTCGTGAACTGCAGCAAGGGTGAGGCGAAGCGCCTCTCCGTCCCGCGCGACCTGGCGGAACGGCCCTGGGACGACCTGGACTACCTCGGCTGGCGGGACCCCCAGGCACCCGACCGCGCCTACGTCGTGGCCGAGTCGGGTGACGGCCTGAAGGGCATCGTGCTGCGCTGCCCCGGCGCGACGGTGGGGCAGTTGCGGCGCAGTATGTGCTCGATGTGTGTGACCACCCACACCGGAGGCGTCTCCCTGATGGTCGCGCCCAAGGCGGGTAAGGCCGGGCAGCAGGGCAACTCGGTCGGTGCCTACATCTGCAGCGACCTCGCCTGTTCGCTGTATGTGCGGGGCAAGCGGGACGCGGGCGCCGGAGGGCGGATGCACGAGTCGCTGACGCTGGAGGAGAAGATCCGGCGGACCGTGGCGAACCTCGCGGCGTTCATCGCCAAGGTGACGGCCTGACCCGTGCGCCGGACGGCGGCGGGCCGCGGCGTGAACGCCGCGGCCGCGGCACCGGACTTCACCGGCTCCCGCGGAACCTCGTCAGGTCCTCGCGGCGGCGGGGACCGCCTTCGGGAGAGGGCGCGTCAAGGGGTGGGACGCGTGGTCGCGCGGGACACACGCCGAGGGTCCTCGCGAGCGCCCGGCCGTTCGCCCGCAGGGCCCGGGAGGCCGGGTGGACGCGCGGGTCCCGCACGGCGAACCGGGGTCGATCCGTTCAGGCGCTGTCCGTCTTCGCCTCTGCCTTGACCTTCGCCTCCGCCTTCGCCGGCTGGTCCGTGCCGGGCGACGGCTCTTCGGTGTCGACGGCCGTGTAGAACACGGAAGTGCCCTGCTTGGCGCGGTGCGCGTGGCTCTTGGCCACGAGGTTCTCCAGGGTGGTCCGGACGACATTGGTCTGGATGCGACGCTCGGGGTGGGTCTGGCCCAGTGCCGTGGAGACCTCGGCGGCGGAGCGCGGTTCCCGCTGCTCCGTGAGATAGCGGCGGATGAGTTCGATGAGGGTGGGCTGCGTGGAGGCGGCCTCGGCCGCGGGCTTTTTGGCCGCGGACGTCCGCGCCGTCGTGGCCTTCGCGCCGCCGGCCTTCCTGGTCCGTGCGCGCTTGCCCTCGGCGGACTTGCCGGGAGTCTTCTGGCGGGGCACCGAGGTCGCCGCCGTCGGCTCGGGGCCGGTCTCGACGGGCGCGGTGGTGGCCCCCAGCGCCTGATGCAGGTTGGTCAGGACGGCGTGGTCGTGGCGCAGGGCGTTCAACTGCTCCTGAAGCGCCTCCATTTCCCCGCCGATGCGCTCCTGTTCCTTGGCGTTGCGCTCCAGGTCGGCGACCACCTGGGCCGTGTACTGCGATGTCAGTTCGGTGGGAGTCTTGGTGTCGGGCACGATGGGACCTCTCTTCGACGCGCGGTCGCACATGAACACACCGGGAAGGTGCCGTGGGGCAGGGCGTGTTGGTGTCGACCGGGCTGCATGGCTGGGCGACCGCACGTGGTGCGTATGCCCCGGCTTACAGATAGTACGGACAGTGTTGGCCCGTTGTTCCTTTCGCGTGCGGGTTCGCCCCAAAGGGGAGTTCGGGCCGTTCCGCGGGACCGACTCCCTCCGTGCCGTCCGGGCTCCGTTCCGGGCACATGAGTGCCCTGCCCGAACTCCTCGGCGGGGCGGGCGCGGAGGGCCGCCGGGATGTGCCGAGGCGATCGGTGACGGTGCCGACTGTACGCATGTCCCGTGGGTACACGACCCGTACGAGGGGCACGGACGACACCGACGGAAGCGAGGTCGCGTCATGGCGGTCAAGGCGATGGGCTGGGCGCACTCGTTCCCGGTCTCCGGAGGGGTGAGCGCCGGACGGCGCTGGACCCGTGCGCACCTGGAGTCCCTGGCGTGGACGGCGGAGGAGCCCGAGACGGTGGACGCCGTCGTGCTGACGGTGTCCGAGCTGCTCACCAACGCCCACATCCACGCCCGGAGCGACGCGCGTCTCGTCCTCACCTGGGACGGCGACTGCCTGCACGTGAGTGTCCACGACGAGGACTCCACACCGCCGCTCCAGCGTGACCCGGAGCCGGGAGCGCTGTCCGGCCGCGGGGTGGGCATCGTGCGGATGCTCGCCGACGAGTGGGACATGAAATGCCAGCGGCACGGGAAGACGGTCACGGCGTGTTTCCGCCCGTCCGGCGCCCGGCGGCGCGGTGACGGCGGCTGAGCCTGGCCTTTTCCCTGTCGCCCCCCGCACCGCGTACGGCGAGAGTCCGCCGGAGCCCGCCCGGACGGCCCCGCCCGCCGGGCGTGGCCCCGGCCCGCCGCCTATCGTGAACGGGTGAGTGGCTCCAGCGTTCCGCCCGAGCGCGGGGATGGCGCGTACCGGCCGGAACACCAGCGGACCGACTACGCGGGCGCCATCTACGGCTCCATCCTGGCCGCCTCCGTGGTGGCCACGGCCGGAACGACGGGGGAGTACCCGCGGCTCGAGGCCGTCGTGCTGCTGGTGGTCACCGGCCTGGTGTTCTGGGCGACGCATGTCTACGCGCAGATCGCCGGGGAACGCATCGTCGGCCAGCGCTGGTCGCTGCGCCAGATCCGCCGGATCGGCACGCACGAGTGGTCCATCGTCGAGGCGGCCACCCTTCCCGCCGTCGCCGTGGCCCTCAGCGCCGTCTTCGGGACGAGCGTGGGCACGGGCCTGTGGATCGCCCTGGGCATCGCCGTGGCCCAGCAGATCATGTGGGCGTGCCTCGGAGCCGTCCGCGCCGGCGCCTCGCGCGGGCTGGTCGTCGCCGAGGGCTTCGTCAACCTGGCCCTCGGCCTGATCATCGTCGCCGCCAAGGTCGTCCTGCACTGAACCCGCGCGAGCCCCCGTGAACACCCGGGAAAACCCCCGAACGCGGACGACTCGTTAGCCTGGAGCGGAGGGGGAGGCTCGGGTGACGGCCCAGAGGAGGCCGGTATGGCCAGTACGGCGGACATGAACTCCGGGGTCGGAGCCGACGGCGGGACCCATGGCGCGCCCGGTGGCCCGTACGGCACGGGCACCCCCCGCTACCTGCCGATCGCCGACCACGGCCTGATCGGCGACCTGCGCAGCGCGGCGCTGGTCGGCACCGACGGCACCATCGACTGGTACTGCTGCGAACGCTTCGACGCGCCCAGCGTCTTCGCCTCGATCCTGGACGCCGACCGGGGCGGCCGCTTCGAACTCGCCGCGGACGTTCCGGCACGGACGAAGCAGTTCTACTTCCCCGACACGAATGTGCTGATCACCCGGTTCTTCGCGGACGACGGGGTCGGGGAGATCCAGGACTTCATGCCGGTCGTCGACGACTCGCGCGAGGCCGGCCGGCACCGCCTGATCCGCCGTGTGGTGTGCGTCCGCGGCACCCTGCCCTTTCGCGCGCGCGTCGCCCCCCGTTTCGCCTACGGGACGGTCCCGCACACCGTGCACGTCGACTCCGGCCAGGCCGTCTTCACCACACCCGCGCTCAAGCTGGCCCTGACGGCCACGGTGCCGGTCGAGGCCGCGGGGCAGGACGTGTGGTCGCTGTTCAAGCTGCGCGAGGGCGAGTCCGCGGTCTTCGCCCTCGACCGGATCACCGACGAGGTGGCTCCGCGGTTCTGCGCCGTGACGGAGGCCGAGCGGGACTTCAAGGCCACCGTGCGCTACTGGCGGCACTGGCTGTCGCAGTCCCGCTACCGGGGCAGGTGGCGGGAGATGGTGCACCGTTCCGCCCTCACACTGAAACTGCTCACGTACGCCCCCACCGGCGCCATCATCGCCGCGCCGACCACCAGCCTGCCCGAGCGGATCGGCGGTGAGCGCAACTGGGACTACCGCTACGTGTGGATCCGCGACGCCGCGTTCTGTGTGTACGCGATGCTGCGCCTGGGCTTCACCGACGAGGCCGAGGCCTTCATGGGTTTCCTGTCCGAACACGTCCAGACCGGTATACCGGAGGACATCGGCCCGGAGGGCCCGCTGCAGATCATGTACGGCATCGACGGTCGTCGTGACCTGCCCGAACGCGAGCTGACCCACCTCGAGGGCTATCGCGGGTCCGCGCCCGTACGGATCGGCAACGGCGCCGTCGGCCAGCTCCAGCTCGACATCTACGGCGCCCTCGTCGACTGCCTCTACCTCTACGACAAGTGGGGGCAGCCCCTGTCCAGCGCGCACTGGGACAACATCCGCGGGCTGGTCGACTGGGTGTGCGCGAACTGGGACCAGCCCGACGAGGGAGTGTGGGAGACCCGCGGAGGCCGTAAGCCCTTCCTCTACTCCCGCGTCATGTGCTGGGTGGCCATCGAACGTGCCATGCGGCTGGCCCGGCACCGTGGCCTGCCCGCCGACGTGCTGCGCTGGGGCGAAGCCCGCGACACGATCTACCAGCGGATCATGAGCCAGGGCTGGTCCACCAGGCGCAACGCCTTCACCCAGTGCGAGAACAGCGACATCCTCGACGCGTCACTGCTGATGATGCCGCTCGGGAAGTTCATCTCCCCCACCGACCCCAAATGGCTCGCCACCCTCGACGCCCTGGGCGAGGACCTGGTCTCCGACTCCCTGGTCTACCGCTACGACCCGCAGACGAGCCCCGACGGTCTCCAGGGCGAGGAAGGCACCTTCTCGATCTGCTCGTTCTGGTACGTGGAGGCACTCACCAGAGCGGGCCGTCTCGACGAGGCCCGGCTCGCCTTCGAGAAGATGCTCACCTACGCCAACCACCTCGGCCTCTACGCGGAGGAGATCGGCCACACCGGCGAACAGAGCGGCAACTTCCCCCAGGCCTTCACCCACCTCGCCCTCATCAGCGCCGCCTTCAACCTCGACCGCAGGCTCGGCTGACCCCCGCGGGAGGACCGCGGAGAGCGGGCCCGTGCGGGGGCGGTGCGCTCAGGGCGCGGTGAAGAGGCCGGGGAAGCGGGGCGCGAGCCAGGGCTTGCGGCCACGGACGAGGATGCGGCCGCGGAGAAGGGGGCTCACCTGGCCCTGGCGGCCGAGGGCCATCAGGAGGAAGGTGACCGGCTCGATGGAGATGGTGCAGTCCGGTCCCGCCGGCGGCCGCTCGTCGACGGCCACCACGCCGTCGGCCAGTGTCACGCCGAACGCGCCGCCGCCCCACAGCCGTATGACGTACCGGGCGTTCATGCCGGCGGTGTTGCGCGGTTCGGTCACCCGCGGCATCGCCGTGAGCAGGAACGGCAGGGTCAGCTCCACCCGGGCCCGGTCGAGCATGTGCGGCCGCCCCAGCGCGCGGGCGAGGTCGTAGCCGTGGCCGAGCATGTGCGTGAGCAGGTACGACCCGAGTTCCGCCGGACTCATCGGGCCCAGCGGAGTGACCACGGGGCCCTCCAGGACGCCTTCGCCCAGTGACGCGGCACAGGCGTCGGCGTGTTCGACGATCATCGCCGCGAGGGGTTCGGCCCGCCGCTCCCCGAACTCCGCCAGCGACCGTTCGTTGGCCCCGGCGAGGCTCTGCGGGGTGCCGTCCCCGTAGGGGCGCGCGTGTCCCGCCGCGAGCTGGGCCATCAGCTCGTTGGCCAGCGCCAGATGTGCGGCCGCCTCGCCGACACTCCACGTGGCCCCGGGGATCCGGCGTTCCATGTCCGCGTCGGCCCGCAGCAGCGCGGCGATGTCCTCGGCGGTCTCGTGCAGCGCCGCACCCAGTCCCTCGGGCAGTTGCCTCCGCACGTCCTGCCCAGCCACCGAGTCCACGTCGTTCGCCTCTCCTGCCGGCCCCTCCTCACCCGGGCCGCGGGCAGACCGTGATGAGGCGAGGCGCCATTTGCCCACCGGGCGTACAGAAGACCAGGCATCGGCGGCAGCTACAAGACCCTGAACAGGGAGAACGCGCGTGGCCGACGGGAATCCGAGGGCAAAGAGGGCATTCGCCCCCAGGAGCGGGGTCTGATGGGGCAGGGGATTTCACGCGGCCCGGCCACGCGGCCTGAGTCACCGCTTACCTCCCGGGTAATCGACGCCCTCCCGCGCGCCTGGCAAGGTCGTCCGCGTACGGAGCCCGAACGGCCGGAAGGGATGCCATGACCGCGTACGCCATAGCCCACCTGCGGGAAGCCGCACCGCACCCGGAGATCGCCGAGTACATCGAGCGGATCGGCGCCACCTTCGAACCGTACGGCGGCCGCTTCCTCGTGCACGCCACGCGGCACGAGGTGGTGGAGGGCGGCTGGCCCGGCCACGTCGTCGTGATCGGCTTCCCCGGCATGACCGAGGCGCGCGCCTGGTGGGACTCACCCGCGTACCGGGACATCGCCCCGCTGCGCTCGCGGCACATCGAAGGGGACATCGTCCTGGTCCCGGGCGTGCCCGAGGGCTACGACCCGGCGGCCACCGCGAAGGCGATGAGGGAGGCACTGCGTGCCGGCCCCGGGGTCACGCGATGAGGGGACGGAGCCGCCCGGATCCCGGGTGACGCCGTCCCCTCAGGGGTACGGCCCTGCGGCGGGCCGAGGGCCGGCGGAGCCGGACGGGGCGCCCGTGGGGGCGTCCCGTCCGGAGCCCGTCCGGAGCCGGTCAGGTGGTCAGCAGGCGCCCTCGTCCTGCCACGGACCCCACTCGGCGCCGGTCGGCGCCTCGTTCTGGGTCCACCACTTGGCCTTCCAGTTGTGGTTGTCGTACGAAGCCTCGTTGCCGGCGGTGTAGACCGTGGCCGGGTTCCAGGCCGTCTTGCAGGCGCTGCTCGGCGGCGTGGGAGTCGGGGGCGGGGTGGGCGTCGGGGTACCGGTGGGCGGGGTCGCGCCGGCGAACTTCACCGAGTACTTCGCGAAGTCCCAGGAGTTCTGGGCCACGCTGGAGCAAGTGCCCGACGTACGACCGCCGTTGTCGGCGGGGGAGCACTGACGGTCGCGGTTGAGGGACCAGAAGGTGAAGCGGTCCATCCTGTGGCTCGTGGCGAAGTCCAGCACCGTCTGGAAGTCGGCCTGGGGGAAGTACTCGCCGGTGTCACTGCGCCCGTTCATGCCGGAGAAACCCTCGTGGGCGTAGGCGGTCGCCTGGTCCCAGCCGAAGGTCGACTGGAGGATCGTGTTGAAGTTGGCGAGCGCGCCGGTCTGGGCCGTGGCGCCGTTGAAGCCGCCGTCGAACGGCATGATGGAGAAGTTGTTCGGGGTGAAGCCCTGCGCCTTCGCCTCCAGCAGCATCTGCTTGCCGAACCAGCCGGTTCCGTCAGCCGTTCCGGCCGTGGTGACCGACACGTACAGACCCGGGTTGTTCTGCTGGAGGATCTTGGCGGCGCCGATCTCGTTCCTGACGGCCGCCGTGTTCTCGTACTCCGGCTCCTCGAGGTCGAAGTCGATCGCGTGCAGCCCGTACTTGGTGATGACCTGCTGGTACGCGGCGGCGGTGGCGGCCGGGTCCGAGCAGGCCTGGCCGAGCTTGGTGCCGCCGTAACCGCCGATCGAGACGGAGACGTCGCCGCCCTTGGCGCGGATGGTGTTGATGACCGACTGCACGGCGGTGTCCGAGGACACCGCGGCCGTTCCGTCCCAAGTCGGCGTGCAGCCACCACCGTTGGGAGCGAGGATGAAGGCGAGCTGGAAGGCCTTGAGGCCGGTCGCGTCCATGATGGCGCCCGCGTCCGGCGGGTCGTTGTCCAGCGGCATCAGGTAGGGGGCGGCGGCGTACCACCGGTTGCCGAGCGCGGTGGTCGCGCCCGAGGCGCTGCCCGCGACGAGAGCGGTCGTGCCGACCGCGGCCAGGCTCACGGCGGCAGCCGCGCCCAGACATGCGCGAAGACGTCTCACTGTGCCTCCAGAGGGGTGGGGGAGTCCCCAGCTTCCGGGCCCTGTCGCGATCACGTCAATATGTTGGACTAGACCAAATGGACCTTTGGACTAGACCAGGTGAACTCTTTACCCGGCCGTCGTTCCCGCACGGCTCGCCTGCGGCTCGCGGACGGTTCGCGGGCCGTTCGCCCGCGGCCCGGGGCTCCAACTGGTGGGTCCCGACGGGCCGTTGACGGCGTCAGTACGGCAGGCCCTCCGACGCCGCGCGGAGTGCGGCGTGCATGCACGCGGCGAGGTCCTCCTCCGAGGCCCGCGCCTCGTCGGCGAAACGTACGGCGAAGTCCTCCGCCGCCGCGCGCAGCGCGCCGTTGACGGTGGCCGCGTGCACCTTGACCCGCAGATCGTCGGTGCTCCCGCCGGAACGCCGGGCGAGGACTTCGGTGAGGACGGGCAGCGCGTCGTCATGGGCCTGGAGCCAGACGGCGCGCAGCGCCGGCTCGGTGGGGGTCATGCGGATCAGGTCGAGCACCGCGGGGTCGGCGGACGGCAGTGTCCCGTGGCGGCAGGAGCGGGTGAGGAAGTCCAGCAGGCCGGTCTCCGGCGGCCAGTGCCGCAGTTGATCCGTCGCCGCGTCGAGTCCCGCCGTCAGTAACGGGCGTACGCAGCTCTCCTTGGTCGGGAAGTGGCGCCACAGTGTGCGGGTCGAGACGCCCACCGCCTCCGCGATCTGGTCACCCGTGGTGTTCGTGACGCCCTGGGAGACGAACAGGCGCACGGCCTCACGGGCTATGTCCAGACGAAGAGCCTCCTTGCGCCGTTCGCCCAGTGACGGCCGCGCGGCCGCCGCGGCCTTCGTGGCCCGGTCTGCGGGTGCCGCTTCGCGCACCGTCGCCCCACCATCCCTGTCCGTCCGACCGGAGGCAGCATAGC
The DNA here is from genome assembly GCF_042888945.1 of Streptomyces sp. NPDC002698. NCBI lineage: Bacteria > Bacillati > Actinomycetota > Actinomycetes > Kitasatosporales > Streptomycetaceae > Streptomyces > Streptomyces sp. NPDC002698. The sequence continues at coordinate 294,585 of NZ_JBIAQM010000002.1, read as the reverse complement.
GAGCCGTTCGGAAATGGCGCACGCAGACATCTTGTCACTGAGTGACATCCACTCCTACTCTCCTGATGTGACTCGGGAGTAACTAGCGGACGTCGAACGGGACTTCGACGTCCGCCGCTGCCGGGAACCGATACAGGAACAGGGCGGCACGGGACAGCGGGACACAGTACGGAACGGCGGAGCCGCAGCCACGAGCCCCCGGGCTCCGCCGAACACGACCCCCGAGCCCCGCCGCCCCACCCGCACGTCGGACGACGTGCGGGTGGACGCCGCACCACGCGCCGCCCGGCCGACGGCGCGTCGACGGTGTCTTCGTCCTGTCCACCTCCGCGATGCGGCCGGGCGGGGTCCCGTCCTGCCCGACTCCGCATCCCGGCACCGCTCTTCCCCCCCCCTCACCGACCCGTGACCGTCACCGGCAGTCCCGCGGTGACGGCCCCCGGCCGGCTCCCCAGCCACACCCGGCGTCACGCCATTGACGCCGTCGGCCGCCCGCACGACCCCCACGTTTTGACGAAGCAGGGAGTGAGCCGCATGGAACGACCCCACAGCACCCATCAGCCGCGTCCGGTGTCCGGCCGACGTCCGGAACGGGATCTGCCCTCCACACGCCCCGGGCCCGTCGCACGGAACCGAGGCCGCCTCCTCGCCACCGCACTCGCGGTACTCGCCTGTCTGAGCGTCCAGGCGATCCCCGCGGCGGCAGCCGGCACCGGCGACGTGGTGTCCCGTGGCGTGACCATCCCCGCGTTCTACACGCCGCCCGCGAACCTCCCCGCGGCCAACGGCGCCCTGATCCGCAGCGAACCCCTCCCCCTCGCGCTCAGCCTGCCCGGCCTCGACGGTCCGCTCCCCGGTACCGCGACCCGCCTGATGTACAAGTCGACCGACTCCAACGGACGGCCCGTCGCCGTGACCGGCGCCTACATCGAGCCCTCGGCCCGCTGGAAGGGCGACGGTCCGCGCCCCCTGGTGGCCGTGGCCCCCGGCACCATGGGCCAGGGCGACCAGTGCGCGGCCTCCATGGGTCTCGAACACCCGATCAGCCTGAACGACGAGACGGTTTCGGTCGGTTACGAAGACCTCTCGATCTACCGGCTCCTGGCCTCCGGTGTGGCGGTGGTCGTCACCGACTACGTCGGGCTGGGCGCGACCGACCGGCTCCACACGTACGTCGACCGCCTCGACGGCGGCCACGCGCTGCTCGACGCCGTCCGCGCGGCCCGCGCGCTGGCCGGAACCTCGGTCACCTCCGCCTCACCCGTCGGCCTCTTCGGCTACAGCCAGGGCGGCGGTGCCAGCGCGTCGGCGGCCGAACTCCAGCCCTCCTACGCCCCGGACATCACCCTGGCCGGCACCTACGCCGGCGCACCGCCCGCCAACCTCACCGAGGTGATCAAGGGCATCGACGGCAGCGCCCTCGCCGGCGCCCTGGGCTGGTCCCTCAACGGCTTCCTCCAGTCCGACCCCGATCTCCAGGACTTCGCGGACGCCCACATCAACGCCGCCGGGAAAGCCGCGCTGAACGACCTCTCCACGATGTGCGTCGGCGACGCGATCCTCGGATACGCGTTCAAGAAGAGCACCTCCTGGACGACGGACGGCCGCTCCGTCAGCGACCTCGTCGCGAGCACACCGGCCCTCCAGGCCACGCTCGCCGACCAGCGCATCGGCAATCTCAAGCCGACCAGTCCGGTACGCCTGGTCACCGGCGTCCAGGACGACATCGTTCCGCACGCCCAGGCCCGTCAACTCGCCGTCGACTGGTGCCGCAAGGGCGCCGACATCACGTACGACGCCATCGTCCTGCCGAACCTCGGCGACGGACTGCTCCTCAACCACGTCGCGCCCCTCCTCACCGACCAGGGCGACGCCATCTCCTGGCTGACCGACCGTCTCTCCGGCAAGCACGCCTTCTCCAACTGCTGGACGATGCCCCTCCAGCCCTGACCTGCCCGTGCGGGCCCCGGCGCCGATCCCCGGCGCCGGGGCCCGCACGCGTGGCCGCGAAAGAGAGCGCCACGCGCACCCTCCGTCTCGCCGGAATGCTCGAATCGGCTTCGCCGTAAGGGAGTTGAGAAGGAAGAACACGCCGGCGCGAGGCAACCCCCCGGCCTCCTCCTCCGTCCTCGTGGGACGGGGGAGCCCTTCGGGACCGACGTGGCGACGGGGGCGCATGCCGACCAGGAGGAGAAGAACCTTGTTCCGTGTCCGGCGAATAGGGGTCATCGCTGCGGTGTTGCTCGCAGCGGTCGCGGGATCGCCAGGATCGACCCAGGCGCAGTACGACACCGCCGGCTCCGCGCGGTCCGTGGGACCGGCCTCGGCCGAGGACGCCGACGGCGGACTTCCCGCCGGGTGGAGCCTCACCGGAGGGGGAGCGGCGCGACAGCTGGTCTGGCGCTCGGCCGGGCCGGTGCCCATGAGCGACTCGGGCGTCGCGTTCTATTCCGGGGACCGCTTCCTCGGCCGTCCCGTCGGCGCGCCGGACGGCCGTTCCTTCCGGCTCGCGCTGGGTGCGGCACGGTTGGGGAAGCCGTCCGGCCTCCAGGCACGGACCGGCGAACGGCGCCTGGACGCGGTGGGCGCCGGGCGGAACCGGTCCCTCGGGCCGAAGGAGCCCGGAAAACCGTCCGGGCTGTCGGACCGGCCGTCGACCCGGCTGCCGGTGAACGCCGTCGACCCCGGCAGGCCGGGCTCGTACCGGACGGCCACCGGTGACTACAAGCTCCCCTCGGTCCGCCTGCCCGGCCTGGCCGAGCGCGTGGAGATGCGCGCCGTGGTGGTCGCGCCCACGAACGCCCCGGGACACCGGCCGCTGGCCCTGTTCCTGCACGGCCGCCACGCCACCTGCTACGGCCGTGGCCACGACCCGGGTGGCGAATGGCCCTGCCCGGCGGGCAGCAGGCCCATCCCGAGCTACCGGGGTTACCTCGCCGACCAGAAGCTGCTGGCCTCGCAGGGATACGTGACCGTGTCCATCGCCGCCAACGGCGTCAACGGACAGGACTACGCGGCGGAGGACGGCGGCGCGCAGGCCCGGTCGTCGCTGGTGCGGCAGCACCTGGCCCGGTGGGCGGGCTGGTCCGCGGACCCGGCCTCCGCGCCCCCGGTCGTACGGCGGGCGGCTCCGGCGGACCTGTCACGTGTCCTGCTGGTCGGCCACTCGCGCGGCGGCGAGGGCGTGAACCGGGCAGCCATGGACAGCCTGTACGGAGCCCCGGCCGACCAGGACGGCTATCACGGGCCGGTGCGCTGGCGCATCCGCGGCACCGTCCTCATCGGCCCCACGATCTTCGGGCAGAACCCGGCGCCCGACGTCCCCTCCGCGACGATCCTGCCCGGCTGCGACGGCGATGTGTCCGACCTCCAGGGCGAGATGTACGTGGACGCGACACGCGGAGTCAGCCGCGGCGCCGCTCTGCACAGCGCCGTCTACATGGTCGGCGCCAACCACAACTTCTTCAACACCGAGTGGACCCCGGGCCAGGCCCAGGCACCGGCGGAGGACGACTTCTGGAACGGGGACGAGCGCGACCGGGTGTGCTCGCCCGGCACCGCCACGAGACTGACGGCACGTCAGCAGCAGACCGCCGGCGCGACGTACATCGCCGCCGCCGCGCGGCTGTTCGTCGCCGGTGACGACCGTGTACGGCCGCTGCTCGACGGTTCGGGGCGGCGCGCGCCCTCCGCCGGTCCCGTCCGGGTTCTCACCCACGCGGTCGGCGGACGCCGGACTCCGGCGTTCCTGCCGGACGGACAGGTCTCCGTCGACGGCGGCAGGCTGTGCGAGGAGGTGACCGAGTCCGTGTCGGCGGCCTGCCTCGGCTCCGGCCGGAGCGGTGTCTCGCCGCACTTCGCCACCTGGGCGCCGTCGCAGGAGCCGGGCCGGCGTGCCGTGGCACTGCGATGGACGTCCGCCGGTCACGCGGTCCGGGTCGGTTCGGCGCGGCCGGTCTCGATCGCCGGCTCCCGGGATCTGGCGCTGCGTCTGATCGTTCCGCCGAACACCAGGGACGCCCGGTTCGACATCGCCCTGACCGACACCTCCGGCCACCGGGCGACCCTGGGGCGGGTCCGTCTCGACGGTCTGCCCGGAACCGACCGAACCGCCTCCTTCTGGGCTCAGGAGGTCAGGCTGCCGCTGGCCGCCGCACTCCGCGCGGGGGTCGATCCGCACCGGGTGAAGTCCCTGGAGATCGTCCCGCGCACCGGCTCCGGACAGGCGTGGCTCATCGACGCGTGGGGATGGCGCGGCGGAACCCCCGCGGTCCGGGCGGCGGACCTGGTACGCGTCGACATCGGCCGGCTGAGCGTCGCGGAGGGCGAGTCGGGCGTGCGGACCTACCACGTGCCGGTGAAGGTCACCGGGCAGGGGAAGGGCACGGTCCGGCTGTTCGTCGCCGATCCGGACACGGGCCGGACCACGTCGCGCGAGGTGACCGTACGGCCCGGCGGCGAGAGCCCCGAGGTGCCGGTCGAGGTCCGGGGCAACGCGCGCTACGGCTACGACGTGTCCCACGACATCTTCGTGAAGGCGGTCCACGGTGCCGTGACCGGTGCCTACCGGGGGGGTGTGACCGCGTTGAACGACGATCCGGTGCCCACCGTCGAGGTGACCCCGGCCGCCGCCAGTGCCGTCGAGGGCGGGAGACTGACCTGGCGGATGTCCCTCTCCGCGGCGGCCGACGTGGAGATCGCGGCCGACGTCGTCGTCCTGCCCGTCGCCTCGGGCGCCGAACTGTCCACCACCGACGTCGATCCCCAGTGGCTGCGGAACAACACCGGCGAGGCACCACTGCCGTCACGGCCCCTGTCCCGGCTGAGCGGACTCTTCCTGTACCCCGACGTTCCGCCCGGCCGGACGAGCACCGAGATCACCATTCCCGTCGTCGCGGACACGGTGACCGAGCCCGCGGAGACGGTACGGCTGCGGCTGCGGGTCTACGACGAGGAGAACGGCACGCGGTACGACGGGCCGGAGTTCACCGGCACGGTGCGCGACGCGACGTAGCCCGCCGCCGGCCCGCGCGCCGGCCGGACCCGGGTCCTCTGGACCCGGGGCTCCGGCCGGCGCGCGGTGCGAGCGCTCAACTGCCACTGAACCGTTGAGGTGTTGAGGTGTTGAGGCGTTGAGGGGCTTGGGCCCTTGAGGCCTTGAGGCATCAAGGTGTTGAGGCGGCCCTGATTCGCGGAGCCTCGCGCCTTCTAGAACTCCTCGTGTGTCGTGGGGTCGCCGCCGAGGCGCCGGTGCGGACGGTCGCCGACGGCCGTCATCTCGGCGGGAGTCAGCTCGAACCCGAAGATGTCGAGGTTCTCCCGCTGGCGCCCGGGGTCGGCGGACTTGGGGATGGGCACCGCTCCGAGCTGTGTGTGCCAGCGCAGCACGACCTGCCCGGGCGTCACACCGTGGGTCTCGGCGATCTTCCCGAGCACGGGGTCGTCCAGGAGGGCGGAGCCACGGCCCAGGGGACTCCAGCTCTCCGTGATGATGCCCTTGTCGTCATGGAAGGCGCGCAACTCGTCCTGGGGAAGCAGGGGATGGAGTTCGATCTGGTTCACCGCGGGCACCACTCCGGTCTCCGCCTCCAGCCGGCCGAGATGTTCGGCCGTGAAGTTCGAGACACCGATCGCCCGCACCAGGCCCGCCGCGCGGAGCTCGATCATCGCCTTCCAGGAGTCCACGTACTTGTCGACGCGGGGCAGGGGCCAGTGGATGAGGTAGAGATCGACGTAGGAGAGTCCGAGGCGGACCCGTGACTCCTCGAAGGAGGCGAGTGTCTCCTTGTAACCGTGGTGCCTGCCCGGCAGTTTTGTGGTGACGACGATCTCCTCACGAGGGACGCCGGAGCGGGCGACGCCCCGTCCGGTGCCGGTCTCGTTGCGGTAGTTGGCCGCCGTGTCGACGAGCCGGTAGCCCATGCCGAGCGCGCGGCTCACCGCTTCCTCGGCCTGCGCGTCGTCCATCGGCCAGGTGCCGAGGCCGACAGCCGGGACCTTCGTACCGTCGTGGGCCGTGCGGCCCGGGATGCTGATCACGAGGAGCCCTTCCGAAGCTGGGAGAGGTACCCGCCCATGGTGCACGGCTGCCGCCGTCGCGGCGACGCGGGCACGCCGTCACCGGCAGGCCTCCGGCCCCGCTCGGCCGGAGGCCGGAAGCCGGAAGCCGGAAGCCGGAAGCCGGAAGCCGGAAGCCCGAAGCCCGAAGCCGGGGCCGGGGCCGAAGGCCGACGCGCCGCACCGCGCGTCCCGGACGACTCGCGGGTGCACCGGCCCGCTCGGCGGACGAGCGGGCCGGTGCGGTCGGGTCAGGCCATGTGCAGCCTGAGCCCGTAGCGGTTCAGGATCTCGTTCACGGGCTGGTACCAGGTCTCGCCTCCGCTGCTGCAGTTGCCCCAGCCGCCGGAGGTGACGCCCTGTGCCTGGTCGCCGCTGATGAACGAGCCGCCCGAGTCGCCGGGTTCGGCGCAGACGCTCGTCTTGGTCATCTGGCGCACCGCGCCCTGGCTGTAGTTGACGGTCTCGTTCTTCGCGAGGACGGTGCCGCAGTGCCAGTGGGAGGTCGAGCCGGAGCGGCAGATCGACGCTCCGACGGGCGCCTCGCCCGAGCCGCGGACGAGCTGGTCGGACACGGTGCCCCAGCCGAGGACGACGGGTACCGTCCACCACCCGCTGCCCACGTTGACCCAGGCGTAGTCGTTGTCCGGGAACGAGGAGCCCTGGAAGTTGCCGATGTAGCTGCCGTCCCAGCCGCGGACGGAGGCGCCCGGCTGGGCGCAGTGCCCGGCGGTGACGAAGCCGCCGTACACGGAGAAGCCTATGGAGCAGCGGACGTTGCCGGTGTAGTAGGGGTCACCGCCCACCGTGCCGGCCGCGAACGTCCTCGGAGCCTTGTCCGTCTGCCGCACGACGACGGGACCGGCCGCCCGGGCGCGGGCGACGAAGGACCGGACATCGTTGTCATCCTTGTGCGCGGACACCACGTCGACGACGACGGAGCCGGCCCGGGGGTCGACGTGCCAACTGCCCACGCCGGCCGGTGCGTGGAGCGCGTCGATGCGGGCCATGGTGGCGTCGAGCTGCCGTTGGCTGTGTTCGACGAGGGTGACGCGCGCGCCGGTCGCCTCCACGGCGTCCCGGGACGCGGCTTCGGTGACGGCCACGACGAGCTTGCCGCTCTTCGCGTCGAACCAGGAGCCGCCGTAGGCGGCGCCGGCCACGCGCTTGGCGGTGGCCTCGACGCCACGTGCGGCGGTTTCCTGGGCGAGTCGGGCGGTCGCCTGCCGCTCGGTGAGTCCGAGGTCGTGCTGCATGGCCGAGACGAGGGCCGAGGAGGCGGGTGCCCGGGATGTCGTGGCGGTGAGGGGGGCCTCGTCGGCCGCGGCCTGGGTGAGTCCGAGCGTCGCGGCGCTGACGAGCAGGCCGGCGGATAAGGCGGTACGCAGAACTGTGGTGCGTCTCACGGGAGTTGCCTTTCGTCGATCCGATGGTCGGTGAGTGGGGCGAAGGGCAGGAGAGAGCGCTCTCAGAGTTGCGTGAACGAGGGTAGTGGGAGGTCCTCACCAGGTCCATACCAATGCGCGGACCGCTTGCCCGGGGCGGTCCGAAGCGCGGGGCTTCCGTGCGTCCGCCCGCCGGGGCTGCTTCCCGGGTCGTCGCCGGCCCGCCCCTGGAGCGGTTCTCGGAGTCACTTTCCGTCAGTGTCCGGTGGCGCACCGAACGGTTCTCCGTGATCTTGAGGCCGAGGGTGAACAGCGTCTGATCACCCTCGTGTTGGCAGTAGGCTCAACCTGCTGCGGCGCCCCGATGATCACTCATGCTCGGTAGGGAATCGACCTGTGGCGATCGACGGAATCCCAACGGCGTGAGGATGAAGCACAAGTGCTGATAGCGGGGCGGTATCGGCTGCAGGCCACTCTCGGGCGGGGTGCGATGGGGGAGGTGTGGCGGGCCCACGACGAGATGATCGGCCGGTCCGTGGCCGTGAAACTGCTTCTCTCCCAGGACGCCGACCCGACGGCCGCGGCCCGGTTCCGTCTGGAGGCCCAGACCGCGGGCCTGCTCAACCATCGCCACGTGGTGGGTGTTCTGGACTTCGGGGCCTATGAGAACCGGCTGTTCCTCGTGATGGAGCTGGTCGAGGGCGACAGTCTCGCCGGTGTCCTCACCGACGCCGGGAGGCTTCCCGCCGACCGGGTCGCGCGGATCGCGGCCGAGGCCGCCGCGGGGCTGGCCGCCGCGCATCAGCAGGGCATCGTGCACCGGGACATCAAGCCGGGCAACCTGCTCCTGGACGCCGAGGGAAGTGTCAAGATCGGCGACTTCGGGATCGCCCGCTTCATGGACGATCCGGCGGGCGGTCTGACCGCGACCGGGCAGATCGTCGGCACCAGCCTGTACCTGGCCCCCGAACGGGCCCTGGGCAAGACCGCCGGGCCGCCCTCCGACATGTACTCGCTGGGCTGTGTCCTGTACCAGCTCCTCACCGGACGGCCTCCGTTCCAGGCGGGCAGCCCTGTCGCGGTCCTCCACCACCATCTCGACACCGCCCCCACCCCGCCGCGCGAGCTCGGCGCCGATCTGCCGCCCGCCTTCGAGAACCATCTGCTCGGCCTGCTCGCGAAGCAGCCCGAGGACCGGCCCACCGCGCTGGAGGCGGCCGCCTGGTACGGCTCGGGCTCCTGGCAGGGGCGTGCCGAGCCGCTCCCGGCGGTGATGCCGGAGCCGGGGCGCCACCGGCAGGCCGTCAGGGCCACGGGCCCCGCGACCACGTACGCCCTGCCGTCGGTGCTGAGGGACACCGCGGGCGGCGGGCACCGGTCGCGCCGACGCCCGCGCTCGGGGGTCGGCGAACTCCTCGCCGACCGGCGAAGAGTCGTGGGCGCGGCCGCCGGAGCCGTGGTCTTCCTGCTGGCGGTGCTCGTGGGCGTGGCGGTGTTCTCGCCCGACAGCAGCTCCGCGGAGACCCCGGAGCCGGGCTCGACCGGCGGGATCAGCACGTCCGCTCCCGCCCCCACGGAGCCGGCGGGCTCGGCCGCCGGCTCCTGACGGGACCGGAGCCGGCGAGGGTGCGGGGCGGGCCGCAGGCGCTGCGCCTGATCCCGCACCACCTCGAGGGCGCGGCGGGTGCCGGGAAGATCCAGGGCGCCACGCTGTCGGTGTCGTACGACGACGGCACCACGTGGAAGCCGGTCAAGGCCACCGGCAGGTCCGGTACCTGGACGGCCTGCTACGACGCCCCGCACCACGGCTACGTCTCGCTGAAGGCCGAGGGCTGGGACGACGCGGGCAACCGCATCACCCAGGAGGTGATCCGCGCCTACGGTCTGAAGTAGTCCGCGAACGGAGGCTGTCGCCCCGGACCACCGGTCGCCCCACCGGCGACCGAGCGGCGACAGCCTCCGTAAGCATGGGGGATCGGAGCTGTGTTCCCACCGGAGCGACAGCCTGTGTCCGCGCTCTCCGGGCAACCTATACGGGTGCCCGGCCGTCCTTTGGACGAGGATCCCGGAAGGGGGCGCCGATGGGGCTGGTGCGTGTACTGCTGCCGTTGCCGCGCGCGGCGGCCCGGCTCGGTCCCGGTGCGGGGCGGCGGCTGCTCGGCGCCGCGCTGACGCGCTGCGTGGTCCCCGGCTGGGTGCTGCTGCGGCCGCCCCCGCCGTGGCGTCGGCTGGCCTGGGCCGAGGAGGCGACGGCCGTGTACCGGGCGCTGGCCGAGAGCAAGGGCGCCCGCCCGCGCGACCGTGACCTGCTGGCGCGCAGTCTGGTCTGGCACGCCTACACGCTGGTGCTCGTCAACCGCTGCGAGCAGGCGTGCACGGTGCTGGACGCGTCCTCGGCCGTACCGGGCGCCCGGTGGTCGCCGGCGCAGCGGGCCCTGCGTCTGCACCTCCTGGCACAGGCGCAGTTCGGCCTGGCGCGACCGGACGACGCGCTGGTCTCGGCGGGGGAGTGCGTGGCCGCCTACCGCCGCCTCGTCCTCACCCGACGGGACCGGACCCTGGGCACCCTGCCGGGCGCGTTGCGCACCTACGCCCTGGTGCTGGCGGCCCTGAACCGCACGGAGGAGTCCGTGGCCGCCTACGAGGAGTGCGCCGGGCTGCTGCGGGACATGTCGTTGCGCGAGGTGAGCCACGCGATCCTGGTGCGTGTACGCGTGCTGTGCGAACTCACCGCGGGGCTGGTGGCACTGGGCCGGCACGAGGAGGCGCTGTCCGTCGGCAGGGAGGCCCGGGACGCCGCCGACCCGGTCATGCTGCGGGTCGCGCCCGAGGTCGTACGGCCGCTGCGGGTGAGGCTCTTCGCGGACCTGGCCCGTTGCCTGGCGGCCACCGGGGACCGGTCCGCCGCGCGCACGACCGCGGAGGAGTCCGTGGCCGAAGCGCGGACCCTGGCGGACCGGGACCGGACGGCGGGTGAACCCCTGCTCATCCTGGCGCTGGACTGCCTTGCCGACCGGCTCGGTGAACTCGGGCACCGGGACACGGAGTTGAACCGCCGACGGGAGGCGGTCGACCTGTGTGCCACGCTCGTCGCCGAACGGCCGGACACCCACGACTCCCTCCTCGCCGTCTGTCTGGAGCGGCTGGCCGCCTGCCACACGGCGGCGGGCGACCGCGGTGAAGCGGTCCGGGCCGGTGAACGCGCCGTGGCCGCGCACCGGCGTGCGGCGGAGTTCGACCCGATGGCGCACGAGCCGCAACTCGCGCGTGCATTGGAGGACTTGAGCCGGCTGCGACTGGACGACGGAGACCTCGGCGGCGCGGTCGGGGCCGCACGGGAGGCGGTCGCTCTCACACGCCGTCCGGCCGAGTCGGACCGGCCGGCCCACCACGCCGTGACGGCCCGCCGTCTACGGGTGCTCGGCCGTGCCCTCCGCCGCGCCGGCGACCACGGGGCGGCCGTCGCCTGCTACGCGGAGTCGGAGTCCATCCTCGCCGACGAGGCGGCGGGTGCCGAGACCGGCCGGTACGCGGCCTCCCTGGCCGCCGCCCGTTCAGGTCTCGCCCTGGCGCTCGGCGAGGAGGCCCGCGCCCATCTGGCCGAGGGCCGGGCCGACGACGCCGTCGCGGCGCTGCGCGCCCTGCTCTCGCTCACCCGCCGCACCGGCCGGACGGACGTCCACGCCCGCTGTGTCACCGCGTTCGCCGACGCCCGCGCGGAACACCCGGACGCGGTCGTCTCCGCCTGGACCCGAGCGACCGGGCAGGACTTTCCGACGTTCGTGTACCGCTCGTCCGGGGCCGGGGCCGGGGCCGGGGCCGGGGCCGGGGCCGAGGGCGGGGACCCGGAGGCGGGCGGGAACTGAGCGCGGCGGCCGAGCGGGCGGACGGGGGACCGCGGGGCCGCACCGGCGCTCCGGTCGCGCGTCGCCGGTGAGCGAATATGGTGGAACTCTGACAAAACGGAATGTATAGGTGGTCAACGGTCTACGGAAGTGTCATGGGTGCATCGCTGGACGGACATGGCCGGCCGGACGCGGAGCTGGACAAGGCCGTTCTCGGCGCGCTCTTCTCCGAGTCGACCGTGGGTCTGCACGTCCTCGACACACAGCTTCGTCTGGTGCGCTTCAACACGGCGGCCCGCTACGTCAAGGCGTTCGCCCTGGAAGAGGCGCTGGGGCGCCACCCGAGAGAGTGGGCCGGTGACTTCTACACCGGAAACTACGAGTCGACGCTGCTCGAGGTGCTGGAGACGGGTGTGCCCTCGCTGGACGTGGAGGTGCACGGCCATCTGAGTCCCGACCAGGCCGAGATCGTGCTGTCGGTCTCGTGCTTCCGGCTGGAGGACGCCACGGGCGCGGTCCTGGGGCTGGCGACGGCGGTGGTGGACATCACCGAGCGCAAGCGGGCGGCGGCGCGACTGGCCCTGCTGGAGCGGGCGGGCGGGCGCATCGGCACGACGCTGGACATCTTCCGTACGGCGCAGGAGTTCGCCGACGAGATGGTTCCCGCGCTGGCCGACACGGTCGTGGTCGAGGTCCTGGACTCCGTCCTGCGGGGCGAGGCCGGCGCTCCGGGCACGCTCTTCGAGTACGGGGCCCTGCGGTGCACGAGCCGTCGTTCCTCCGCCCTGGACGCCGAGCGGTACCTGCCCTCGATCGGCGAGGTGATCGGCCTGTCCGTGGCGACGCCCTTCGTGCAGTGCCTGTCCGACCTCCGGCCACGCGCCGTCCAGCGGCTGACCCCGGACGCGGACTGGATGGGCAGGGAGCCGGTGCGGGGGCGGCGTCTCACCGAGGCGGGGGCGCATTCGCTGCTCGTGCTGCCGCTCGTCGCCCGCGGCTCCGTGATCGGGCTGGCCCACTGCTACCGGGACCGCACCCCGCACGCCTTCGACGACGGCGACCTCGCGCTGGCCGCCGAACTCGCCGACCGGGTGGCCCTGTGCCTGGACAACGCCCGGCTGTACGCACGGGAGCGTTCGGCCGGGCGTGTCCTGCAGCTCAGTCTGCGGCCGGCCCGGGTCCTCGGCCACGACGCGGTCGAGACCGCCTACAGCTACTGCCCGCTGGGCGCGGGCGGCGACTGGTTCGACGTGATCCCGCTGTCCGGTTCGCGGGTGGCGCTGGTGACCGGCGACACGGTGGGCAGGGGCCTGGAGGCGGCCGCCACCATGGGCGAGGTGCGGGCCGCGATCAGCGCCCTGGCCGTCCTCGACCTGGCTCCCGAAGAGGTCCTGGAACGGCTGCACGCCCTGGTGACCCGGCTGCATGGAGAGCGGCCGCGGCGTCCGGACGCCGCACTGGACGACGCGCGCCAGGACACCACCTGCCTGTACCTCGTCTACAGCCCGGTGACCCGCCGCTGCTCGGTCGCCAGTGCGGGGCATCCGCCTCCGGTGCTCGCGCTGCCCGACGGGACCGTCGAATACGCCGTGGCGCCCGCCGGGCCGCCGCTGGGCCGTGGTCTGGCGAAGTACGGCAGCGCCGAGTTCGAACTCGCCGAGGGCAGCGTCGTCCTGCTGTCCAACACCGCCATGCTGCGTGCCGTCTCGGACGACCCGCAGGAACAACTGGAGCGTGTCGGCGACGCGCTGCAGCCGGTCGACCGGCCGCTTCAGGAGGTCTGCGACGAGGTGCTCTACAAGCTGGCACCGGAGGAGATGGAGAACGACGCCGTCCTGCTGCTGGCGCGTACCCGGGGTCTGGGACCGGACCAGGTCGCCTCGTGGACGCTGCCCAACCACCCCACGTCCGCCGGCGAGGCACGCTCCCGCGCCGAGCGCGCGCTGGCGGACTGGGGGCTGGAGCAGTACGCCTTCACCGTCACCCTGGTGGTCAGCGAACTCGTCACCAACGCGGTCCGGTACTCGGACGGTCCCATCTCCGTGCGCCTCATTCTCGACGGATCCGCGGTCGCCTGCGAGGTGACCGACGACAGCAGCACCGTGCCGCACCTCCGGCACGCCGAGGAGGTCGACGAGGGCGGCCGGGGCCTCTACCTCACCTGGCAGGTCAGCCGGCGCTGGGGAACCCGGCCCGAGTCCCGCGGGAAGACGATCTGGGCGGAGATCGCCCTGTCCGAGGAGGAGTGAGCGCGTCGAACGCCTGCCGGCCGCGGGGGACGGCCGGCCGGGTGGCTCCGCACGGGCCGCCCGGCCCGGACGCGGACGGCGGGCCGTGTCGGCCGTCCCGCCCGCGACGGCCGTCCGTTACGCTCGCAGCGCCATACCGGGCCTGATGACATGGAGGACAGGACGGCGGGGATCAATCGCGAGCGCCTCGTCAGGTTGCTGACGTTCTGGCTGCGTCCCGCGTTCGCGCTGCGCGTCGTCAGCCGGTTCCAGAAGATCGTGGGCTTCGACCGCTCGATGGCCCTGGCGTCCAGCGCGCTCACCGCGCTCATCCCCCTCACTATTCTCATCGGCGCCGTGCTGAGCAGTTTCTCGGACTACGACGCCGCCGACCGGATCATCCAGCGCTACGGCCTCACCGGTCAGGGCGCCGCGGCGGTCAAGTCGCTCCTGGCCCCCGCCGAGAGCGCGGGCGCGAGCGTGGGTGTCTTCGGGAGCCTGTTCCTGATCATCTCCGTACTGAGCTTCGCCCGCGCCTCGCAGCGGCTGTTCGAGCAGACCTGGGAACTGCCCCCGCTGAGTGTCCGCAACACGAGGAACGGCCTGTGGTGGATCCTCGGGCTCGCCGGCTACGCGGCCGTCACCGGGTGGATGCACGCGGTTCTCGGGGGGAGCAAGCTGGGCGTGGTGGCCTCGGTGTGCGAGATCCCGGTGAGCGTCGCCTTCCTCGTCTGGAGCGGCTGGGCGCTGTCCGCGAAGCGGATCCCCTGGCGCGATCTTCTGCCCTTCGGTGTCACGGCGGGCGTGGCGACCGCGCTCTACTCGGTGGGCGCGACCGTGTACCTGCCGCGCCTGTTCAACTCCTACGCCGCACGCTACGGGGCGGTGGGCGCCGTGTTCGCGATGATCTCGGCGCTCTTCGCCGCGATGTTCGTCATCGTCGCGTCGGCGGCCCTCGGGCACGAGATGCGCGATGAACTCGTCCGGATCCGCGCGGGCGACCGTCCCTCCGACGACGAGGTCCGCCGCGAGTGGGACAGCGTGGTCGAACAGGCCCGGTCACGGTGGCACACCACGCGCGAGCAGGTCTCCTCCCGCCGGCACTCCAAGGACACGGACAAGGGGTAGGGCCGCTTCGCACGGGCTGCTTCGCCGGGCTACTTCGCGCGGGCGACGAGCAGGGCGACGTCGTCGTGGTCGTCGGAGTTGCGCAGTCCGTACAGGAGCAGGTCGCAGATCTCCTCCAGCGGCCGGTCCGCCTCGTCGAGGAAGGAGAGAAGGACGTTCAGGCGGTCGTCGATGGGATGCAGCCTGGTCTCCACGAGACCGTCCGTGTAGAGGACGAGCAGATCGTCCGGGCCGAGTTCGACCGTGGTGGTCCCGAAGGAGATGCCACCGACACCGAGGGGGGCGCCCGGGGGCAGGTCCAGCAGTTCGGGGGCGGCGGCGGAACGCACCAGCGCGGGCGGCATGTGCCCGGCGTTGGCGATGCGGCACTGCCCGCTGTGGGGGTCGTACACGGCGTAGATGCACGTCACGATGTAGTGCTCCAGATCGCACGTGATCTTGTCGAGGTGCTGGAGCACATCGCCGGGGTCGAGGTCGAGGTCGGCGTACGCGCAGGTGGCGGTGCGCAGCCGGCCCATGGTGGCGGCGGCGTCGATTCCGTTGCCCATGACGTCGCCCACGACCAGCGCGGTCCGGTCGTCGGCCAGCGGTATCACGTCGTACCAGTCGCCGCCGACCTCGCTGGTGGCCTGCGCCGGCTGATAGCGGGACGCGACCTCCAGACCGGTGAGCCGGGGTGGATGCTGGGGCAGCAGGCTGCGCTGGAGCGTGACGGCCGTGTTGCGCACGCTCTGGAACCAGCGGGCGTTGTCGATGGCCACGGCGGCGCGGGTGGCCAGCTCACCGGCGAGCACCACGTCGTCCTCGTCGAAGGGGAGCGGATTGCGGGTGCGCTTGAGATCGAGGGCGCCGAGCACCTCGCCGTGCGCGATCAGCGGAACCGCGAGGTACGAGTGGACACCGGCCTGCGCCAGCAGGGCCGTGCCCTCGGCGTCGCGGGCGATGCGCGGCAGATCGTGCTCGCCGACGTGCCGCACCAGGACCGGCCTGCCGGTGTGGACGCACAGGGTCACCAGGCGGTCACCCTCGTACGTGGCCAGGTCGCCGGGAGGGTCGGCGGCGCGCAGGGCGACGGTGGGGTGCGAGGCCTTGAGGGCCAGGGCGCGGAAGAACTCCGGGCCGTTGTCCGGCCTGCGCTTGCGGCGGCAGGCCAGGACGGAGTCGAGAACGTCCACGGCGACCACGTCGGCCAGTTCGGGGGCGGCGATGTCGGCCAGTTCGCGGGCGGTCTGCTCCACCTCCAGGGTGGTGCCGACACGGGTGGAGGCGCTGGCGACGAGCGCGAGACGACGCCGCGCGCGGTCGGCCTCGGCGGCCGCGCGATGGCGTTCGGTGACGTCGACGACCGAGGCGGCCGCGCCCAGGATGCGTCCGCCCGGGTCCTCCAGCCGGTAGAAGGAGAGGGACCAGGCGTGTTCGTGGTCGGGATCGGCGGGCGGGCGGCCCACGTGGTACTGGTCGAGCAGCGGTGTGCCGGTGGTGAGCACCTGACGCAGTGCGGACTCGACGGTGTCCACGTCCGGGAACGGCAGTGTCTCCCGCAGATGACGGCCGACATGGTCCTCGGCGGGGATGCCGTCGATCCGTTCCAGCGCCGGGTTGACCATGAGATACCGCAGGTCGGGGTCCATCAGGGCCAGTCCGATGGGTGACTGGCTGATCAGCTGCTCGCACAGGGCCAGGTCGGTCTCGACGCGCTGGAGCAACGTGTGGTCGGCCGCGATGCCCAGGGCGTAGACGTCCCCGAGATCGTCCAGGAGCCGCATGTTGCGGAACTCCATGAGGCGGGTGCTGCCGTCCTTGTGCCGGATGGGGAACGCGCCCGCCCAACTGCGTCCCGTCTCCAGGACATCGGCGAACAGTTCGGTCACGGACTGCATGTGCTCGGGGTGGATGATCAGGCGCGCCGCGTACTTGCCGAGGGCCTCCTCCGCCGAGTACCCGATGAGCTCCTCGGCCTGCGGGGTCCAGAACACGATGCGCCCGTCGGCGTCGAGGACCAGTGCGCCCACGTTGAGGACGTCCAGCAGGCCGGTCGGCCGGGACCGTGCGGGTTCGAGACCGCCCGCACTGTCGGACTGCGTGGACTCGGCTGTCATCCCTGACCCTCCTCCACCGGCCGGCGCGATGTGCCGGGCTCCGTGGCCGCCGCCGGGCACGTGTGTGCCGGTTCCGGCCCTTCCATGCTGCGCCCTGCCCCCGGCCTTGCCCACTCCAGAGCGCCCATTGGCATGTTCAGGATGAGGGGTCGGTGCCGTGCGGTGCCGTGCCGGGGGGTGATCGTCCGGTGGGCCTGCACATCCGGCGGACAAGCAGGAACATGGTCGTGTAGAGGATGAGAGCTTCATGGTTTCTTCGCAGGAAGGTTCCGACGCGCCCGTGTCCCAAGGACCGGGCGATCCCCTTGACGCGTCCTCCGACGCGGCGGCGGTGGTGTCCGGCGAGGGGCTGGTGACGGCCTGGACCAGGGGGGCCGAGGCCCTTCTCGGCCGTCCGGCGGCCGAGATGGTCGGCTCACCGGCCGCGCGTCTGCTCGCGATGCCCAGGGACCCCTCGCGGGTGGCGGCGGTCGCCGAGCGCTGCCGCGGCGGAATGGGCTGGAGCGGACACATCCCCCTGTGGCACCGCGACGGCCGGCGCGTCGACGCCGACCTGCGCGTCTCCGCGTCGTTCCGCATGGGCGGGAGCGAGTGCTTCCTGATCTCGGCACGGGACCGCAGACGGCCGTGGACGGTGGGCCCGGCCTTCCTCGACGGGTTCCTGACCCGCTCGCCGGTCGGCATGGCGGTGCTCGATCTGCAACTGCGCTACGTCTGGATGAACGACACCCTGGAACACCTCGGCGGTGTGCCCCGCGAGCAGCGGCTCGGACGCCGGCTGACCGAACTGCTGCCCGGCCTCCAGGCGGAGACCATCGAGGGACTGATGCGCAAGGTCCTGGCGACCGGCGAGCCGATGATCGACTACGAGTACCTGGGATGGAGCTGGGCCGACCCGCACCGCCGGCACGCCTACTCCTCCTCCTTCTTCCCGCTGGTCGGCGTCGACAAGTCCTACACCGGCGTGTGCTACACGGTCCTGGACGTCACCGACCGATGGAACGCCCGGCAGATCCTGTCGCTCGTCAACGAAGCCGGGACCACCATCGGCGGGACCCTCGACGTCATGCGGACGGCCCAGGAGATCGCCGACTTCGCCGTTCCGCGGTTCGCGGACTTCGTCATCGTCGACCTGCTGGAATCCGTCCTCAGCACCGAGGGCCACGGAGCCTGGCTGTCGGACGCGGGACCCGCACCCGCCAAGCCGATGATGCGGCGCGCGGGCATGAGTTCGGTGCGGGAGGGGTGCCCGGAGGCCGTGGCCCGGATCGGCGACCGGGCGGACTTCCTGCCGCCGCCCCACGACGTGCACCTGCTCACCAACGGCGAGCCCGTCCTCATCCAGGTCCTCGACCCGGACGACGACCTGTGGATCGCCGAGGAGCCCGAGAGGGCGGCCAGCATCCGCCGGTACGGGCTGCACTCCCTCATCTCCGTGCCGATGCGGGCGCGCAACACCGCCCTCGGACTCACCACGTTCCTGCGCTCGCTCAACCCGGTCTCGTTCCAGCCCGACGACGTCCTGCTGGCACGCGAGGTGGTGGCGCGCGCGGCGCTGTGCGTCGACAACGCCCGCCGCTACACCCGCGAACACACGGCGGCGGTCACCCTCCAGCGCAGTCTGCTGCCCCACGCCCTGTCAGGGGGGACAGCCCTGGAGGTGGCCTCCTCCTATCTGCCGGCGGACCCGAGCGGCGGCGTCGGCGGCGACTGGTTCGACGTCATCCCGCTGTCCGGGGCCCGGGTCGGCCTGGTCGTCGGCGACGTGGTCGGCCACGGCATCACCGCGGCGGCCACCATGGGCCGGCTGCGTACCGCGGTGCAGACCCTCGCCGACATGGAACTGCCCCCCGACGAACTGCTGGCGCACCTCGACGACCTCGTGCTCCGGCTCAGCGAGGAGCGCGGCCAGGAACAGCGGGCCGACCTGACCACCACCGAACAGGACGCGGACCGGAGCACCACCGCGTCCTTCCTCGGAGCGACCTGCCTGTACGCCGTCTACGATCCCGTCACCAGGCGCTGCACGATGGCCAGGGCCGGACACCCGCCCCCTGTCTTTGTCGCCCCCGACGGGCGCGTCTCCTACCCCGAACTGCCCGCGGGTCCACCGCTCGGCCTCGGCGGGATGGCCTTCGAGAGCCGGGAGATCGAGCTCGAGGAGAACAGCCTGATCGGCCTCTTCACCGACGGCCTCGTGGCGGGAGCGCACTACGACATGGAACTCGGCATGGCGCAGCTGGGAGAGCTGCTCGCCCGGCCCGATCCCGACCTCGAAGCGCTGTGCTCGGCCGCGGTACGGCAGCTCGTGCCCGTACCGCAGCCCGATGACATCGCCCTGCTCCTGGCCCGCACCCGCTCCCTGGGGGACGACCACGTCGTCTCGTGGGAGGTGCCGGTGGACCCGGCCGCCGTCTCCGAGATGCGGGCCCGCGCCACCCACGTCATCGAGACATGGGGCCTCGGGGAACTGACCATGACCACCGAACTCATCGTGAGCGAGCTCGTCACCAACGCGATCCGCTACGCCGTACCGCCCATCCGGCTACGGCTGCTCTGCGACACCCGGCTGACCTGCGAGGTCTCCGACGCCAGCAGCACCGCCCCACGGCTCAGACACGCCCGGAGCACGGACGAGGGCGGCCGGGGCCTGTTCCTGGTGGCCCAGCTCTCCCATCGCTGGGGCGCCCGTTACACGGCGGACGGAAAGATCATCTGGGCCGAACAGGAGATCCCCTGAGGATTCCCGCCGCATTCCGAACGACAGCCCCTAGGGCGTGTCCACAAAGTCGCGTCGTCCGCCCGGAGGGCGTGCCAGGCGTCGCCGGGCAGGCGCGACTTTGCGGACGCGCCCTAGGGCTGGGGGTCGGCGTCCTCGTCGCCCGGATCGACGCCGTGGTCGCGGCACCAGGAACGGTAGGCGGCGACCGCCGTGGGCAGGGTGGGGAAGATCCGCTCCTCGCCGACGGACGCGCTCAGCCCGTAGGCGTCCAGATCGTCCCGCAGATCCTGCTTGACCCGGGCCATCGCGAACTCGACGCCCCGGTCCCCGAGTTCCCGGCGCAGCTCGTCCACCGAGTCCAGGGCGGTGATGTCCACCTCCACGTTGGCCTCCGCGTTGAGGACGAACCACCTGACGGGGACCTCCTGTTCGGCCACCGCGGCGAGGGCGCTGCGCCGGAAGTCCTCCGCGTTGGCGAAGAACAGCGGGGAGTCGTAGCGGTAGACCACCAGACCCGGGATCACCCGGGCGTCCGGGAAGTCGTCGACGTCGTGCATGCCCGCGAGGCCCGGTACCAGCCCCTGGACCGCGTCGTGCGGGCGTGCCACCCGGCTCAGCAGCTCGGCCACCGACAGACCCACGGCCACCAGCACCCCGTAGAGGATGTCGAGAGCGAGGACGCCGACGAGACAGCCGAGGGCCAGCAGGAGCTCCCGGAGCCGGAAGCCCGCCAGCCGCCGGAAGCCCGCCAGGTCGATCATCCGGATCGCGGCGTAGACGACCAGCGCGCCGAGGACGGCCGTGGGCGTGTCCGTGAGCAGGGGACTCAGGAACAACAGCACGGCCAGCACGAGGAGCCCGGCCGTGAGCCCGTACACCTGGGTGCGCCCGCCCGCGGACTGCGCGAGGGCCGTACGGCTGGCGCTGCTGCTCACCGGGAACCCCTGGAGGGTGCCCGCGCCGAGGTTCGCGGCGCCCAGGGCCAGCAGTTCCTGGTTCGCGTCCATCGCCGTACCGCCGTCGTCGGTCGTGAAGGCGCGCGCGGTGAGGATGAAGTCGGTGTACCCGACGAGCAGGACGCCGACCGCGGGCAGCAGCAGTTGGGGCAGGGTGTCGAGCGGGGGGAGGTCCGGGCGGGGGAGTCCGGCCGGGATCTCCCCGATCACCGCGAGGCCGTGGTCCGCGAGGCCGAAGGCCGCGACCACGGCCGTACCGGCGACCAGGACCAGCAGCGGCCCGGGGACGCGCCAGCGGAAACGCGTGGCCAGGTAGAGGACGACCAGCGTCGCCGCGCTGAGAATCACCGTGGCGGGATGGACCTCGTCCAGGTTCCCGAGGAAGGAGGCCAGTTTCGGGAAGAACTCCGAACCGTCCGTCGGCACACCGGTCAGCTTCGTGAGCTGATCCACCATCATGATCAGTGCCACGCCCGCCAGATACCCGATCAGCACCGGCCGGGAGAGCAGATCGGCCACGAAGCCCAGCCGCGCCGCCCACGCCACCACACACATCAGCCCCACGGTGACGGCGAGCGCCGAGGCCAGCACCGCGTACCGCTCCGGATCGCCGCCGGCGAGCGGCCCCACGACGGTCGCGGTCATCAGCGCCGTCGTCGACTCGGGCCCCACCGACAGGAGCCGGGACGAACCCACGAGGGCGTACAGCACGATGGCGGGCAGGATCGCCCACAGACCGACGACGGGCGGCAGCCCGGCGACGCTGGCGTACGCCATCACCTGCGGCACCAGATAGGCCGCGACCGTCACCCCGGCCAGCAGGTCTCCGCGCAGCCAGCTCCGCCGGTAGTGCCTGAGCACAGGGAGGCCGGGCAGCGCCGGCACAGGAGGGCGCCACCCTCCGCTCGGGATGCCGTGGTGCTTCGACACGGGCCAGTCCTTCGGATCGCGCCGACGGGGTCATGGGCAGGGGCCCGCGTGGTCAGCCGGTGGCCCGTGCCCTGCGGGCCAGGAGCTTACCCACCTCCCACACGACCAGGAACGCGACGGCGGACAACAGGGCCCAGCCGAACTGCCGCAGGTCGATCTCCGTGGTGCCGAGGATGCGGCGGAACCCGTCCATCTGCGTCACCGCGACCGCGAGGACGAACTGCGCGAGCGCCGTCCAGTTCATCTGCTTGCTGTCGAAAGTGCTCGGCGTCAGCACCGAATCCGTCTCGCTGCGGCATTCGAACGCGGCCACGATCAGGCACAGCGCGAACGCCGTGAACGCGATCGAACTGCCGATGCCGACGCTGTCGTAACGGGATTCGCCCAGCTTGATCAGCCCGAGCAGGATCAGGGTGATCGCCAGCCCGCTGAGCCCGACCGTCACCATCACGGGCCGGGTCAGCACCGACTCGCCCCGGGGACGCGGCCTGCGCCGCATGAGCCCCGCGCTCTCCTTGTCGAAGCCCAGCGCGAAGCCGAACGAGGCGTTGACCACGAAGTGGATCCACAGCACCTGCGGCGGGGTGAAGGGTTCACCGGCCGCGATGTTGAAGATGGTCGCCCCGAGGAAGGTCAGGACGAACGTGACCAGCAACAGCAGCACGAAGCGGATGTACTTGGTGAGGTTGTCGTAGAGCTTGCGGCCCTGTTCCACCGCGTAGACGATCGTCGTGAAGTTGTCGTCGGACAGGATCATCCGCGCCGCGTTCTTCGCCACGTCGGTGCCGCTGCCCATGGCGATGCCGATGTCGGCGGCCTTGATGGCGGGGGCGTCGTTGACCCCGTCGCCGGTCATCGCGACGACGGCGCCCTTCTTCTTGAGCGTGTCCGCGAGCAGCACCTTGTGTTCGGGCGCGACCCGTCCCACCACACCGATGCCGTCGATACGGGCCAGCCGCTCGCTCTCCGGCAGCGCGGCGAAGTCGGCTCCGAGGACGGCCTCGCCGGGAATGCCGAGCTGCCGGGCGATGGCGGCTCCCGTGGTGACGTCGTCCCCGGTCACCATGCGGACCCGGATGTGGGCCGCCTGGGCGCTGGCCACGGCGGCCTTGGACTCCTCACGCGGCGGGTCGACCATCCCGACCAGACTCGTCATCCGCAGCCCGATGACGTACCCGAGCAGGTCCCCGTCCGGATCGAACTCGGCCGGGTCCAGATCCCGGGTCGCCGCCGCCATCACCCGGCGCCCCTCCCCGCCCATGCGCTCGCCCTGTTCGTCGGCGCGCCGGCTGAGCTCGGCGTCCCACGGGACGGTCGCGCCGCCCGACAGCGCGGTCGTCGCGCGGGCCTGCACCGCCGGAGCCGCGCCCTTGACGAAGCAGCGCACCACCGGACGCCCGGACGGGTCCACCGTGGAGTTGAAGGTGGCCATGAGCTTGTAGCCGGGGTCGAAGGGCAGCGTGGCGAGCCGGGGGAGCCGCTCGCGGGTGGCCTCGATGTCCAGCCCGGCCTTGTGGGCCAGCACCAGGAACGCGCCCTCGGTGGGATCGCCCACGACCTCGCCGTCCACCAGCTTGCCGTCGTTCGCCACGAGGTACGGGAGGATCGCCTCCTCGATGCCCGCGGAGGAGCCCGCGGCATGGTGGATCCTGCCTTCGAGGCCGTAACCCGTGCCCGAGACGGTGTAGCGGTCGGTGGGCGTCACCACCTCCACCGCCGTCATCTGGTTCATGGTCAGGGTGCCGGTCTTGTCCGAGTTGATCGCCGACGTGAACGCCAGGGTCTCGACGGACGGCAGCTCTTTCACGATCGCGTTGCGCTTCGCCAGACTGAGGCTGCCGACGGACAGGATCGCCTGGGTCACCGTGGGCAGGGCCTCGGGAATGGCGGCGATGGCCAGCGAGACCGCGCTGACGAACAGGGCGTCCCACGCCTGGTCGCGGCGGTACCCGAGCGCGAACATCACGATCATGGTCAGGCCCGCGGCGGCCGTGATCCACAGCGTCAGCGTGTCGAGTTCCTTGGTGAGCGGCGCCTCCTCCCTCTCGGTCGCCGACAGCATCTCCGAGATCTTTCCGAGCTCGGTGCCCTCACCCGTCCCGGTCACGATCACGAGACCGCTGCCGTGGGTGACCGGGGTGTGCATGAACGCCATGTTCGACTGATCCCCCGGCCCCAGCAGGATCTTCGGCAGGGTCGTGGCGTCCTTCGACGCGGGGACGCTCTCACCGGTGAGGGCCGACTCGTCGATCTGGAGCGCGTGCGCCTCGATGATCCGCCCGTCCGCCGGAACCTGGTCCCCGGCGGAGATGTGCAGGACATCGCCGACGACCACCTGCTCCGCCGGGATCTCCGACTCGCTCCCGTCACGCCTCACCCGGGCCGTCGCCGTGAGCATGGACTGGAGCGCGTTCATCGCGCTCTCGGCCTTCCCCTCCTGACGCAGGCCCACGACCGCGTTCAGCAGGGTCAGCAGCACGAGCAGGATCGCGGTGCTCCACTCGGCGATCGCCAGCGAGACGACCGCGGCCACCAGGAGGACGACCTGCATATAGCTGCGGTACTGCTCGACGAACCGCCGCCACGCCGGCTTCGGCTTCTCCTCCGGCAGCGTGTTCGGCCCGTTCTCGGCCAGCAGTTCGGTGACCCGGGCGGCGGTGAGTCCGGACGTGGGGTCGACGCCGAAAGCCGACGCGACGTCCTGTGGATCACGCGCGTACCAGAGCTCCGGAGCGACGCGCTCCGGAGCCTTCGGGCCGCTCGACTGCATCGCCATCTCAGCACTCCGATCTGGATCCGGTCCGCCGTCCCTGTCCTGGCCCTGTCCCCGCCGTCCTGGCCCTGTCCCCGCCTCGGGAAAGTCAGGGACCTACTTCCGCTTGTGCTTCCCGGTCCGCGAGTCCGCGCCGGATGCGTGCCGCCCCTTCGCGCCACGGCCGTCACGTCGCTGTCCCCCGCCCGCCCCGGGAACCGGGTGGCGGGCCGCGTACGGATCGGCCGGCGCACCCTTGGGAGCGTCGGCCTCCAGTTCCCGCCTCGCGGCCCGGAGATCCTTGCGGGCCTCCTTGCCGACCACCGGGTAAGCGGGGTCGATGTCCATGAGCGTGTGAACCAGTACCGCCGCCGTGCAGATGCGCGCGAACCACTTCCGGTCCGCCGGGACGACGTACCAGGGCGCCCACGGCGTACTGGTCCGCGAGAGCATCTCGGAGAACGCCCGCTGGTACTCGTCCCACCGTCGGCGCTCCCGGACGTCGGCGGCGGAGAACTTCCAGTTCCGCTCCGGCAGGTCGAGCCGCTTCATGAAACGGGTGCGCTGTTCCTCCTTGGACAGGTTCAGGAAGATCTTCACGACCTTGAACCCGTTGTCGGTGAGGTAGCGCTCCCAGTCGTTGACGGCCCGGTAGCGGCGGTCCCAGATGTCCGGTCCGCGCGCGTCCGCCGGCAGCCGCTGCCGGTCGAGGACCTCCGGATGGACCCGGACGACGAGGACCTCCTCGTAGTGCGAACGGTTGAAGATCGCGATGTCGCCGCGGGCGGGCAGCCTGGCCGCGTACCGCCACAGGTAGTCGTGGTCGAGCTCCTCGGCGGAGGGCTGTTTGAAGCTGCTCACCTTGACGCCCTGCGGGTTCACCCCGCTCATGACGTGCCGGATCGTGCCGTCCTTGCCCCCGGCGTCGAGTGCCTGAAGACACAACAGGACGCCGTACGTGTCCTGGGCCGCCAGCCGTTCCTGGTACTCGGCGAGCAGTGACACGCCCGTGCGCAGCAGATCCACCCCCTGCTTCTTCTTCAGGCCGCCCTTGTACCGGGGGTCGAAGTCCTCGCCCAGGTTCACCCGTGACCCCGGCTCGACCCGCAGCGGCTCGATGAGCCTCGCGACGCGTTCGGCCCTGGCATCCGTCATGACGACCCGCCTCTTCTCCTGTCACGGTGAGTACCGCGCGGTCATGGGCCCTCACCGGCACCGCCCAGGTCGGTCGCGGAGGCGGGCGCGGGCCGCAGCCTGGCGGGTATCAGCCGGCCCAGCAGGGGAGGGTGCCGCGGGCTCTCGGCGGACCGCTTCACCGTCCCGGCCGTCCCCGGCCCCCCGGCACCCGTGTCGCCGACGGCAGCCGGATCGGGGGCGGCCTCTTCCGCGGTGAGGCCGGCGAGCAGCGCGCGGACCCGGCGCTCGACCAGAATGGGGACGTACGTCCTGACCTTCGCCTGCCGGAAGGACCCGCGGGCCGTCGCGACCCCCTGGTCCACGACGGACGGGTCCACCGAGGGGTACGCGGCCTTCAGGCTCGTGGCCAGACGACGGAGGGCGACCGCCTCGTCCGGGCGGGCGTCCTCGGGAGCCGCCGGGGCCGCTGTCGTGACAGGGTCCGCGGGCGGGGCGGGAGCACGACTCGCCCCGCGTGACGCTCTGCTCTCGTCGGCCGTGGCTTCCGGTTCGTCCGTCTTCATCGTTCGACCACCCGCGCGCTCGCAAGTCCCGAGCCTCAAGGGGCGGAGACCGCAAGGCCAACGGTCACGATCCGGCTGCCCCGGGACGGCTCGACGGCCGGGTTCACGAGGCCGTCCCACTCATTCTGGGTCCGGTCGGTCGAAACCGCCTCACGGACGATCCGCCCGTGCGGTGCCCGCGTGGCGGCCGGTCCTGTGAGGCGGGTGGCGGTTCGTCGCCCGGTCGCTCGGGGAGGCCGGATCGCTCGCGGAGGTCAGGTGGTGCGCAGCGTCCGCCGGGCGAGCCGGTACGCGGGAAGCATCTCTGTGTGCTCCGCCGTGTCCAGTCCGCCGAGGTGCACGACGACCGGGCCGTCATCGGTGGTGACGGCGAAGGCGGACTCCTTCTTCGACTCCTGGAAGGCCTCACTGGTGTAGACGTACTCCACCTCGGCGCCGGACAGGCCGTCCGCGTCGAACGTGCGGTAGACCGCCTTGCCCGCGCCGTGCTCGGCGGCCACGAAGGCCTTGAGCACGGTGGCGGCGTCGTCGGCGCCCGGTTTCCCGGTCCAGACCCGGAGGTAGCCGATGTTCCCGGCGGGCTTGGCGTCGATCTCGCAGACGAGGGTGACCGGTCCCTGCCGGAGCAGCGTGTCCGTGACGTCCCCGGTCCCGTCCGTTCCGGTCGGGGCCTGTGCCGCCGCGTCGACGGACTGCGGCTTCCAGTCCTCGGCCGTGTCGAAGCTGACCGGCAGTTCGCAGGCCGAGCCCGCGGGACCGAGTGTGGCACCGCTCTTGGCCGTTGTACCGGTGGCACCGGAAGCCTGGTCCGTGGACGTCGCGCTCGTGCCCGCCTTCGGACTCTCGTCGGCGGTGGTCGAGCAGCCCGTCGCCACGACGGCCGACAAGGCCACGTACACCGCCCCTCGCCACCCGCCCCGTATCCCTGCAGCCATGATGTGTTCCCCCTACGGTCCTGTGGACACAAGGTAACGGAGGCACGGCTGGTGGGTGCGGGGCGGGTGGGTCGGGTCCGACTGCGGACCGGGAAACAGCGCCCGCCGTGATGGGCTGGGAGCTGACAGCCCGTCATTGATGTCCGGTCGGAGCGCGGTTGGTTCGAATCACACCGAGGTGCGGGCGGACACATGGCAAGTGTGTCTGCGCGCTGTCGAGGCTCCCGGTGGGTGGGCGGAGGGTCAGCCGAGGGCCTTGACGGCCTGGTAGTAGGTCCAGGCCGTGCTGTTGCAACTGGTCTTCGTGGCTCCACTGTATGCGGCGCAGACCCGCTTGAGGTCTTCGTAGAAGGCGCTGTCGAGACGGGACTTGTTGGCATCGAAGGCGCCGGCGGCCTTGTAGTTGCGATAGCCGAAGTCGTGGCGGGCACATGAAGTGGCGAAGGGGAAGCCGAACGGGTTGTCCGGTGACGTGGAGCAGTAGTCGGTGGACCAGTCGAAGGCGTACGCCGACCAGGCCGACTGGTTGGCGCGTGCGGCGACCCAGGTGTTGTAGCTCGACGCGCTGGTCTGGGTCCAGCTGGACAGGACTTGGGGCTTGTCGGCCGGGGCGGCGCTAGCGGCTGTAGCGGTCGCCGTGACGGCCACGAGGGCCATGGCCGAGGCGGCGAAGCCGGTGGCGAGTCTTTGGTGCATCCCAACACCTCCATGAGGCTGCGACCCGCCCGTCGGGCTGCAGGTTCATGACACGAATGATCGGCATCGCGACCCTCCTTGCATAGAGCTATGACCCCAACAATCAATTAACTCGGGGGAGTTGGGGGGTCATGTTTCATGCCTGCGACCACCATGGCCGACTATGGCTGGATGTGTTACTTGGGGTTAGGGGTGTCCTGGTCGGATCCCATTGGCACCTCGCGCACCCCGCCTTCCTCCACCCGCACCCCGTTCCTGACGTGCAACCGCAGGGTTGCGATGAAGGATGGGACGTGCAACCCTGGAGTTGCGTCATTGGCCGCTGTGAAGGAGTCCCTCATGTCCGAGGACCGGATCGAACGCGAAACCCTGATCGAAGCGCCCCTGGAGCGGGTCTGGCCGCTGGTGGCCGTGCCCGGGTTCTGGGTCGCCGACGAGGAGAGCCTGCCCACCACGGAGGGCAGGGCGGGCGAGTCGACCGTGGTCAAGAACGCCCGGTACGGCGAGTTCCCGGTGCGGGTGGAGAAGGTCGAGCCGCCCACGTACGTCGCCTACCGCTGGACCAGCGCCTTCCCCGGGGACCCGCTGAGCGACGGCAACAGCACGCTGGTCGAGTTCACTCTGATCCCGGAGGGTGCGAGCACGCGCCTGCGGGTCGTCGAGAGCGGCTTCGCGGCGCTGGCCGGCTCCGCCGAACTGCGGCACAAGGCCCACGAGGACAACAGCGACGGCTGGCCCCAGGTCCTGGACGCGTTCAAGAAGCGCGCCGCCCAGCCGTCGGTGTGACCGAGGAACGAGGCGAGGCCGAGGAGGTCGACAGCGTCCTCGCCGCGCTGGCCGACCCGACGCGGCGTCAAGTGCTCGACCTGCTGGCGGCCAGGGGTGAGGTCACGGCCACGAGACTGGCCGAGGAACTGCCCGTTTCGCGGCAGGCGGTGGTCAAGCACCTCGCCGTGCTGGACGCCGCAGGGCTCGTCACCGGGAGCCGGGTGGGGCGGGAGGTGCGGTACGCGGTACGGCCGGCCGCGCTGAACGCCACCGCCCGGTGGATGTCCGCCCTCGCCGCCGACTGGGACCGGCGCCTCGCGCACATCAAGCGCGTCGCCGAGGCCGCCGAGGCCGCCGAGCGAGCGTCACGCGGGTGATCGCCCTGTCGTGGTTTCCGGCTGCCCGACTCCGGGCGGCCGGAACCACGACAGGCGCCGGGCCCGGTGCGGCACGGGAACCATGTCCCATGCCCTCCCGTGTTCATGTCCCGAGCTCTTCCGTGTTCATGTCCCTTGTTCTTCCGTGTTCATGTCTCACTGTTCTCGCACGTTCATGTCTGTCCGGTGTGCAGTGTTCATGTCTGTCCCCATGTACATGTGTGGCGCCCCCGTGTTCATGTGCCCGTCGTTCGGCGCCGGAACAGGGGGACACGCATGACGGCCGGGATCGAGGAGCCGTCTTTCGGCCCGTCCCCGGCCGGCGCCGGACGTGACCGGATCGGTCCGCTCCCGGACCCGATAAGGCCTGTCCCCGTGGCGCGCGCCCCGGTCAGAGTGGGGACATGACCCGAGCACTGATCGTCATCGACGTCCAGGAATCCTTCCGCGCCCACCCCCTGTGGGACACCATCTCCAACCCGAAGATCACCGACCAGGTGGACCGGCTCGTCCGGCTCGCCCGCCGGGCCGGCGACACGGTGGTGTGGGTGCTGCACACGGAGCCCGGCAGCGGCGACGTCTTCGACCCCGCCCTCGGCCATGTCCGGCTGATGGACGAGCTCGAGCGCCAGGACGGGGAGCCGCTGATCCACAAGACCTCGCACAACGCCTTCACCACCACCAACCTCCAGCAACTCCTCACCGAGCGCGGTGTCCGCGAGCTCACGGTCTGCGGCATCCGGACCGAACAGTGCGTGGAGACCACCACCCGCCTCGCCAGTGACCTCGGCTACCAGGTCACCTTCGTCTCCGACGCCACCGCCACCAACCCCGTCCCGCACCGCGACGCCCCCGCCGGGCAGAGCGTGGCGGAACTCCTCGCGGACCCCCGCACCCTCGGCGCCGAGGACGTCATCAGGCGCACCGAGTACGCCCTGGCCGGACGCTTCGCCACCATTGCCACCGTCGACGAGCTGGAGACCGCCGCCGCGTCTCGGGCATGATGACCGGATCGTGAGCCACATCGTCTTCTTCCTGGTGCCCGGAGTCCATCTGCTGGACCTGGCCGGCCCCGCGCAGGTCTTCTCCACGGCCGGCGACTTCGGGCACCCCTACACCCTCGGCTACGTCGCCGAGGGGCCGCGGATCGTCACCGCCCAGGGGCTGCCGCTGGTGACCACGCCCGACTGGCCCGAACTCGGCCCCGAGGACCTGATCGTCGTGCCCGGCTGGCGCGCGCTCACCCTCGGCGACGGCCCTTCCATCGGTGAGGCGGCCCTGCGGGTCCTGCGGGACCACCATGCGCGCGGCGGCACCGTGGCCAGTGTCTGCGCGGGAGCCGACGCGCTCGGCCGGGCCGGACTGCTCGACGGACGACGCTGCACCACCCACCACGACGTCCAGGACGAACTCGCCCGCCGCTACCCACGGGCTGCCGTCGTCCGTGACGTCCTCTACACGGAGGACGACCGGGTCGTCACATCGGCGGGCATCGCCAGCGGGATCGATCTCGCCCTGCACCTGATCGCCACCCGGCACGGCCCGGCGGTCGGCGCGCAGGTGGCCCGGGACATGGTGGTCTACGCGCGGCGCAACGGCCACGAACCCCAGGCCAGCGCGATGCTCCGGCACCGGTCCCACCTCGACGACACCGTCCACCGCGCCCAGGACCTGCTCGACGCCCGCTTCGACCGGCCGGTGCCCCTGCCCGAACTGGCCGCGGCCGTCGGCGTCAGCGAACGCACCCTCACCCGCCTCTTCGCCCGTGCGACGCAGGGCCTCACACCGCTGCGCTACCAGCAGTCCCTGCGTCTGGAGCGCGCCGAGCACCTCATCAGCCACGGCGCCACCCTCGACGCCGCCGCCCGCGCCGTGGGCTTCGAGGACGCCCGCATGCTGCGCCGCCTGCGAGCCCGCGCGGCCTGAACCGGGTCCGGCGGCCCTCAGTTCTCCTGGCCCGCTCCGGTGAGCGTCGTCCGCTGGCGGGCGGCGCGCACGGCCGCCGTCAAGGAGGCGATGTCGTAGGCGCCGTAGTGACGGCGGCCGTTGACGAAGAACGTCGGCGTGCCCGAGACACCGCTGAGATCGGCCGACTCGACGTCCATGGCCACCCGGGCCGCGCCCGCTCCGCCCCTCAGGTCCTCGCGGAAGCGGCCGCTGTCGAGGCCGAGCCGGGCGGCGTACCGGAACAGGTCCTTCGGCCCCAGGTCGCCCTGGTGTCCCATGAGGAGGTCGTGCATCTCCCAGTAGCGGTTCTGGCGGGCCGCGGCCTCGGCGGCCTGCGCGGCGAGCTGGGCGTTGGGGTGCACATCGGTGAGCGGCAGATGGCGCCACACATAGCGGACGTCCCCGAAGTCGGAGAGCAGTTCGCGCACCACGGACTCGGCCAGACCGCAGTAGGGACACTCGAAGTCCCCGTACTCCACGAGCGTCACCGGCGCGTCGAGGGGCCCGCGCACATGGTCGCGCTCCACGTCGACGGGCTCGCTCAGATCGACGATCGTCTGGCCGGTGCCGAGGAGGGCCTGCGCGCGCGAGCGCGCGGTGAGCCTGCCGATCACCAGGGTGACGACCCAGGTGAGGAGGAACGAGCCCGCGACCGCGGCCAGAATGCCGATCTTCGCCTGCTCCAGCCGGTCGCCGTCGAAGGCCAGCGACGCGATCAGCAGCGCCACGGTGAAGCCCACGCCGGCCAGGGTGCCGCCCGCGGTGATGGCGCCCCAGCCCACGGGCGGGTGAAGGCGTCCCCGGCCGGCGCGCGTGGTGAGCCAGGTGCCGCCGATGATGCCGACGGGCTTGCCGAGCAGGTAGCCGAAGAAGATGCCGAGGGTGACCGGCGAGGTGAAGGCGTCGGCCAGCTGACCGGCGCCCAGGGTGATCCCGGCGTTGGCCAGGGCGAAGAGCGGCACGATCACGTAGCTGGTCCAGGGATGGAACATCTGCTGGAGCCGCTCGTTCGGCGAGAGCGTCGAGGCGAGACCACGGCGCACCGTGCGCTCCAGCTCCGGCGTCGGCTGTTCGCGAAAACGCCGGAACAGCCGGCTGGCGTGCTCCAGATCGCCGCGCTCGGCCGCGTACGCGTAGGTCAGCAGGCCCATCGCGAGCCCCGTCACCACGGGGTCGACGCCCGACTTCAGGAGCGCCACCCAGATCGCCACGCCCAGCACGCCGTACAGGGACGGAACCCGGGCGCCGATCGTGCGCCGCAGCAGCAGGACGACCGCGAACAGGGCGAGCGCCGTCAGCAGCGCGGGCACCTTGATGGTGTCGCTGTAGGCGAAGACGACGATGGCCAGGGCCAGGAAGTCGTCCACGACGGCGATGGTGAGCATGAAGACCCGGAGGGTGCCGGGCAGACGGGAGCCGAAGACGGCGAGCATGCCCAGGGCGAAGGCGGTGTCCGTCGACATGGCGGCACCCCAGCCGTGCGCCGCCGAGCCATGGCCCGAGGTGATGGCCAGGTACACGACGACGGGGACGACCATGCCGCAGAGTCCCGCCAGGAGCGGCAGGGTGACCCGGCGCCGCTCGCGCAACTCGCCCAGGTCGAACTCGCGCCGCGCCTCCAGACCGACGACGAAGAAGAACAGCGTCATCAGTCCGCTGTTCACCCACTCGCGCAGGTCCATCGACACTCCGCCCGACCCGACGCGGATCGACAGCTCCGTGCTCCACACCGTCTCGTACGTGTCAGGACCGATGTTGGCCCAGGCCAGCGCCAGCAGGGCGGCGGCGAGCAGCACGGCGGCACTGCCGGTCTCCGTCCGCAGGAACGCGTGCAGCGGACTGCGAGCGCGGTTGCCGCACTGCGTCCGGCCGGACATGGGCGACGTGTCGGAAGGCATGGTCACCCTCCGATTCTCGCCCCGGACCCGGAACTTCCCCAGACGACCGCCTGCCCGACCGGTCAGGATTCGAGAAGCGACGAGGGTCCCGCCTCGCCTAGCGTGGCGCGTGGAGGCCGTCACCTCACGTGGCCGGCACCGCCGACGACGTACGCCGTGGACGGTGCCCGCGTCCGCGTGGACGGAGTCGGCGAAGGTGGACCCGGCGTGCCGCGCGAAGCTGGTTGGATCGAGGCAGGCGATGCCGGCGGAGACCGCGAAGGCGGCCCCGCCCGACAGATGGAGACACGATGAGCAAGGCCACGAGGACGGACCCGCGGTCGTCCGCGCCGCATGGTGCCGACAGCCACGATCTGATCCGTGTGCTCGGCGCGCGCGAGAACAATCTCAAGGACGTCAGCATCGAGATCCCGAAGCGCCGGCTGACGGTGTTCACCGGCGTGTCCGGCTCGGGCAAGAGCTCCCTGGTGTTCGACACGATCGCCGCCGAGTCGCAGCGGCTGATCAACGAGACCTACAGCAGCTTCGTGCAGGGTTTCATGCCCACGCTCGCGCGGCCCGAGGTCGACGTCCTCGAAGGTCTGACCACCGCGATCATCGTCGACCAGCAGCGGATGGGCGCCGACCCCCGGTCCACGGTCGGTACCGCCACCGACGCCAACGCGATGCTGCGCATCCTGTTCAGCAGGCTCGGTGAGCCGCACATCGGGCCGCCCAGCGCGTACGCGTTCAACGTCCCCTCGGTCAGCGCGAGCGGTGCCATCACGGTGGAGCGCGGTGCCAAGAAGGCGGTGAAGGCGACCTTCAACCGCACCGGTGGCATGTGTCCGCGCTGCGAGGGCCGGGGCGCGGTCTCCGACATCGACCTCACCCAGCTCTACGACGACTCCAAGTCCCTCGACGAGGGCGCGATCACCATCCCCGGCTACGGCTCGGACGGCTGGAACATGCGCCTCTACAAGGAGTCGGGCTTCGTCGACCCGGCCAAGCCGATCAGCAAGTACACGAAGAAGGAACTCCACGACTTCCTCCACCACGAGCCGACCCGCATGAAGATCGCGGGCATCAACATGACGTACGAAGGGCTGGTCCCGCGGATCCAGAAGTCGATGCTCTCCAAGGACAAGGAGGCGATGCAGCCGCACATCCGGGCGTTCGTGGACCGGGCCGTCACCTTCACCGCCTGCCCCGAGTGCGAGGGCACCAGGCTCAGCGAGGGCGCCCGTTCGTCGAAGATCGAGCGGATCAGCATCGCCGACGCCTGCGCGATGCAGATCAGCGATCTGGCCGCATGGGTCCGCGGTCTCGACGAGCCCTCGGTCGCGCCCCTGCTCTCCGCGCTCGGGCAGACCCTCGACTCGTTCGTGGAGATCGGCCTCGGCTACCTCGCGCTGGACCGCCCGGCGGGCACGCTGTCCGGCGGAGAGGCGCAGCGCGTCAAGATGATCCGCCACCTCGGCTCCTCGCTCACCGACGTCACCTACGTCTTCGACGAGCCCACCGCCGGTCTGCACCCCCATGACATCCAGCGGATGAACGACCTCCTGCTGCGGCTGCGGGACAAGGGGAACACCGTGCTCGTCGTGGAGCACAAGCCGGAGACCATCGTGATCGCCGACCACGTCGTCGACCTCGGCCCCGGAGCCGGTACGGGCGGCGGCTCCGTCTGCTTCGAGGGCACCGTGGAGGAACTGCGGAAGGGCGGCACCGTCACCGGCCGCCACTTCGACGACCGGGCCCAGGTCAAGGAGACATCGCGCGAGCCCAGCGGCACGCTCCGGATCCGCGGCGCGTCGGCGAACAACCTGCGGGACGTGGACGTCGACATCCCGCTCGGAGTGCTCGTCGTCGTCACCGGGGTCGCGGGCTCCGGCAAGAGCTCGCTCGTGCACGGGTCCATCCCGGCCGGCGAGGGCGTGGTGTCGGTCGACCAGGCGCCGATCCGCGGTTCCCGGCGGAGCAACCCGGCGACGTACACCGGTCTGCTCGACCCGATCCGCAAGGCCTTCGCGAAGGCCAACGACGTGAAGCCGGCGCTGTTCAGCGCCAACTCCGAGGGCGCCTGCCCCACCTGCAACGGCGCCGGTGTCATCTACACGGACCTCGCCATGATGGCCGGAGTCGCCACCACCTGTGAGGACTGCGAGGGCAAGCGGTTCGACGCCTCGGTCCTGGAGTACCACCTCGGCGGCCGTGACATCAGCGAGGTCCTCGCGATGTCGGTGGACGAGGCCGTGGAGTTCTTCGGCGTCGGGGAGGCGCACACGCCGGCCGCGCAGCGGATCCTGGCTCGGCTCGCCGACGTCGGACTCGGCTATCTCACCCTCGGCCAGCCGCTCACGACCCTGTCCGGCGGCGAGCGGCAGCGCCTCAAGCTCGCCACGCACATGGCCGACAAGGGCGGTGTGTACGTCCTCGACGAGCCGACCACCGGCCTGCACCTGGCCGACGTCGAGCAGTTGCTCGGACTGCTCGACCGGCTCGTCGACTCGGGCAAGTCGGTCATCGTCGTCGAGCACCACCAGGCGGTCATGGCACACGCCGACTGGATCATCGACCTCGGCCCCGGAGCCGGCCACGACGGCGGCAGGCTCGTGTTCGAGGGCACCCCGGCCGACCTCGTCGCCGCCCGCTCCACCCTCACCGGCGAACACCTGGCGGCGTACGTCGGCGCCTGACGCGGCCCGCACCGGCGCGTGGGACGGGTCCCGGCCGCTTCCGGAACCCGTCCCACGCGGCGCCTTCGGCCTGCCGTGGCCGGGGTCGTCGGACGTCCGGGGCGGGAGGGGCCGGGACGGGCGAAGACCCCGCCGCCGGGAGTCGCGCCGGGGCGGGGTCCTCGTCGCGCGGGTCAGGCCGTCTTGATCGTGACCTCGATGTCGCCCCGGGTCACCTTGGAGTAGGGGCAGATCTCGTCGGCCTTCTCCACCAGGGTCTTGGCGGTGGCCTCGTCGACCGAGGGGATGTGGGCGGTGAGCTCGGCGACGATGCCGAATCCGGCGTCGTTGCGGCCGATGCCGACGCGGGCCGTCACGCTGGAACCGGTGATGTCGATCTTCTGCATCTGGGCGATGATCCCGATCGAGGCGTGGAAACACGCGCTGTAACAGGCGGCGAAGAGCTGTTCGGGGTTGGTGCCGCCGCCCGTGCCGCCCAGTTCCTTGGGCTGGCTGACGACGATGTCGAGCTTGCCGTCCTCAGTGGAGACACGGCCCTCTCGCCCGCCCTCGGCGGTGGCGACTGCGGTGTAGAGAGCTTCACTGGTCTTGATGGGCATTTCTTGCGTACCTTCCGTCGGTTTTATGTGTGCCGGGATCGGATGGACGGCGACCCGAGGGGCGGTGACCGGTGTGCGCCGCCCCTCGGGGGTCAGTGGGTGCCCGGCTTCGCCTCGGCCGGCTGTGTGGCATCGGCCGTGGCGCTCTGGGCGGCCTGCGTCTGGGGCGCGGCGGGCGGAGCCTTGATGACGAGCCCCAGGCCCGCGAGCCCGGACAGGGCGGTGACGATGGAGCAGAAGAGCAGGACGTGCCCGTAGTCGGACGCGTCGGTGCTCGCCTTGCTGAGCAGCGTGGCCAGCGTCGCGATACCGAAGGCGCCGCCGACCTGCCGGGCCGTCTGGTTGAGCCCGGTCGCCGCCGCGAAGCGCAGCGGGGAGACCGAGAGCGCGGCGGCGGTCGACGTGCCCGTGGTGATCGCGCCCATGCCCGCGCCCGCCAGGATGCCGGTGGGCAGCCAGTAGCCGAGGAAGTTCGGCTCGTCGGGCAGGGTGAAGGCGAGGAAGAAGCCGGTGCCCGCGAGGACGACCGCGCCGGCCACCACGACGGCTCGCGGGCCGTACTTCGTCTGGATCCTGCCCGAGTACAGGGCCACCAGCGTCGCCGCGAAGGCGCCGGGGGTCACCGCGAGGCCGGCCTTCAGTTCCGACCAGTGCCAGACCGAGGTGACGTACAGGACGCCGACCAGGAGCCAGGCGAACAGGCAGGCGCCGTAGAAGAAGACGGACAGGTTCGCCAGGGCGAAGGTCCGGCTGCGCCAGAGGCCGGTCTCCACGGCTGGGGCCTCGTGGGTCCGCGAGCGCAGCAGGGTGATCGCCATGGCGACGACGCCTCCGGCCAGGCAGCCCACCGTCGACGCGTCACCCCAGCCCCAGTCCCCGCCCTTGGAGATGCCGAGGCTGAGCAGGCCGATGCCGAGCCCGAGCAGGACGGTCCCGATCAGGTCCGGAACCCTGCTGCCCTCCGGACGGGAAGTCCGGGGAATGATGTGCGCGCGGAGCAGGAGCAGCAGACCGAACGGCACGTTGATCAGGAACAGCGACCGCCAGCCGAGGGTGTCGACCAGGACTCCGCCGATCGACGGGCCCACCGCGGCGGCGAACGCGGAGGCCGCGCTCCACTTGCCGATCGCGGCCCGGCGTTCCTCGGGCGGTGTGTCCATCAGGACGATGGCGAGAGACGCCGGGATCATCGCGGCGGCTCCGGCGCCCTGGAAGGCCCGGGCGGTCAGCAGGACGGGGAGATTCGGAGCCAGCGCGCACATCAGGGACATCGCGGTGAAGACGGCGATCCCCGCGGTGAACAGGGAACGCCGGCCGATCACGTCCGCGAGTCGGCCCGCCGGCGCCAGCAGGGCGGCGAACACCGTGGCGTACACGGTGATCACCCAGGACAGGTCCGCCAGGGCGGAACCCTCGAAGTCCTTGTGCAGATCTGGGATGGCCAGATTGACGATCGTCACGTCGAGGACGGCCAGGAACGTCGCACTCGACGCGAGGAGCAGCAGGGGCATGTACCCCCGCTTGGCCGCCGCTTCAGCGGGCCCAGCGCTCATCGCTTAACACCTCCAACATACCGATGGTTGGAATGTATCTGTGTGAGTGCTCAGCCGTCAATCGGGTTGTCACCGAGCGCAGCCGACTCGTCGCACATCTCCCCGGGCGTGCCCTTCACCTCACGCCGTCCGGCCGGTCCCCGGCGTACTCCCGGTGTCCGGCGAGTCGTCTGCCCCCGCCGCGACGGCCGCGTCCACCTCGGCGACACGGTCGGCCAGTTCGCGGTCCTCACGCTCGCGCTGCTCACGGCGCTCCCGGTCCAGCAGTTCGGCCTGCGCCTCGTCCGAGGCCATCAGGGCGAGCAGATCGCTCTTGGCCATGTCGAGGACACCCATGTCCGCGTAGGCCTTCTTGACCGCCGGCCCCCACAGCCCGATGTCCTTCACACAGGGGACGATCCGGGTGAACAGACGTGAGCGGAACGCCTGCATGCGGGGGCCCTTGTCCATGTACTCCATGCACTCGGCCATGTCGAAGCCGAGGTTCTCCCAGACCTCCTGCATCCGGAAGCGGTCCCGCATGAGGTAACAGCCCTCGACGACGAACTCCTCGCGCTCCGCCCTCTCCTTGGAGGTCAGCTGCGCGTAGTAGTCCCGCAGGGCGAGCCGCCCGAAGGCGACGTGCCGGGCCTCGTCCTGCATGACGTACGCGAGGATCTGCTTCGGCAGCGGCTTGTTCGTCTTGTCCCGCAGAATTCCGAAGGCGGCCAGCGCCAGCCCCTCGATCAGCACCTGCATTCCGAGGTACGGCATGTCCCAGCGCGAGTCCGAGAGCGAATCGCCGAGCAGGCTCTGCAAATGAGAGTTGATCGGGTACTCCATGCCGATCTTCTCCTTCAGGAAACGGGAGAAGATCTCGGCGTGCCTCGCCTCGTCCATCACCTGGGTCGAGGCGTAGAACTTCGAATCCATATCGGGAACCGATTCGACGATCCGCGCCGAGCAGATCATCGCCCCCTGTTCACCGTGCAGGAACTGGCTGAATTCCCAGGACGCCATGTGCCGGCGCATTTCCTGCCGCTCGCGTTCGTTGAGTTTCGCGTACTGCCGGGAGCCGTACAGGGCGAGCGTGTTCTCCGGAGTGCCGAGCGCGTCGTAGGGGTCGACCTCGGTCTCCCACGCGATGCGCGCCGTGCTGTCCCACTGCTTGTCCTTGCCCTTCTGGTACAGGCTCAGCAGCCGGTCGCGGCCCTCGTCGTAGTTCCAGGTGAAGTAGGTGTCGCCGGCCGTGGGCAGCACCCACCGGTCGTCGGCGGTGCGCTCGGCGCCGTGCATGGGGTTCTCCTCGGTATCCGGGGACCGCCGCGCCTTCCTGGCTCACGCCCGGTGCGGCGGTGCGAGAAACGGCAGGACGCCGGCCAGGAGGCCCACTGTGCAGCGGGCCCGCTCCCCGGTGGCCATCTCACCGTCGTACTCCAGGGACAGGGGCGCGCCGTCGGTGCGCTCCACGACGAAGTGCCGGCCCCGGGTGTAGATCACCCCGGGGCGTTCGACGTGCCGTCCCTCACGGGTCAGGTTCAGCAGTTCGATCAGGTCGCAGGTGCCGTCGAAGACGCACAGGTCGAGCAGTCCGTCGTCGAGCACGGAGTGCGGCATCAGCCTGAACTGCCCGGCGCGGTACCGGCCGCCGCCGATGTTGGTGAGCTGGACGGTGCCTTCGTGCACCATCTCGCCGTCCACCGTGATCCGTGTGGGGTACGGGGTGTGCGCCGCCACGACATCGGCCACCGCCTGCCGGTAGCGGTCGCGGCCCGCCAGGCCGGTGAGGCGGTTCGCCGTCGCGAGGACCTCCGCGACGACACCGGTGCCCGTGCCGAGCAGGGCGTAGGTGTCGCTCTCCTGGATGTGGGCCATGTCGATGTGCCGCACCCGGCGGGCGGCCCCGGACAGCGCCTCGGTCAGCGTCCGCTGCCACGGGAGGTCCGACCAGAGCTCGCGGTAGAAGGAGTTGGCGGTACCGGCCGGTACACAGAACAGCGCGGGCAGGGCCGCCCCGGGCCGTTCCAGCCGGGCGCGGACGAGCCCCGAGGCCACCTCGCGGGTGGTGCCGTCGCCGCCGGCCACGATCACCACGTCGGCCCCGTCGGCCACGGCCTTGCCGGCGATCTCCTCGGCGTGACCGCGGTCGCGGGTGCCGATCGCCGTCAGGTCCCCGACCAGTTCCGCGCACCGCCGGGCCAGGGTGCCGGCGTCGACGACGTCCGCACGTCCCGCCCCGGCGGCAGGATTGGTGATCAGTACACCGGAGTCCGCCCACCGGCCTGGCTGCATGCCTACTCTCCTGGTATCTCGACGGGCAGACGTCCGGAACCTGACACGGAGTGGCGGAGAGAGCAGGATTCGAACCTGCGAGGACGTTCACGCCCCGATCCGGGATGCTTCCCGGATCCCCGTTGGGCCGCTACGGGAATCTCTCCTCGTGCACCGAAGCGCTTGCCTCGAAGGCTCGCGGTCCGGTGCACGTCTCCAAGGTGCCAGGGCGTTCTGAGATCTCTCTGACACGGCCCTCTCAGTTGCCCGGCCGCGCCGCCAGATGCGCTCCGAGCCGCTCGAACACCGCTGACGCCAGGACGGCGTGGCCGCGCATCGAGGCGTGCAGCATGTCCGCGCTGAAGACGCTCCGGGAGCCGCTGGTGGGGTGGGCCCACATGTCGATGACCAGGGCGCCGTGCCGGTCGGCGACCTTGCGCACCTGGTCGTTGAAGATCTCGATGCGTCCGCTCAGGCCTCCGCCGCCGAGCTGTTCGGGGAAGACCTTGGTGATGTCCTGGATGGTGAAGACGAAGACGTCGGCGCCGCCCTCGCGCAACGGCCTCACCATCGCGTCGAGTTCGGCCTCCACCGCGCCCGCCGAGAAGTCACGGGCGAGCATGTCGTTGCCGCCGCACACCACCGAGGCGAGGTCGGGCCGGAAGTCCAGCGCCTCCTTGAGCTGTCCCGAGCGCACCTCGGCCGCCTTGAGATGGCGCACCCCCAGGTTCAGGTACTCCACGCCGGGGCCGACCC
This sequence comes from Streptomyces sp. NPDC002698, assembly GCF_042888945.1. NCBI lineage: Bacteria > Bacillati > Actinomycetota > Actinomycetes > Kitasatosporales > Streptomycetaceae > Streptomyces > Streptomyces sp. NPDC002698. The sequence goes on along the minus strand of NZ_JBIAQM010000002.1, from coordinate 254,326 downwards.
GCCGCAGAGCCTCCAGGACCCGCTCCGCCCAGGGCAGGTCCGTGTAGCCGGGCGAGGACTCCCCGAGCCCTTCGGCGAGGCTGTCCCCGATGACCGCGAAGCGGGTCCAGGGGGCGCCCTTCAGCAACCGGTCGGCGTCCTCGGGGGACAGGACGTGCGCGTCGGTCTGCTCGGCGGTGGGTCCTTCGGTCGTGGTCATGCTGCATCTCCGTTCTCCTGCGCGGCGCGTTCGGCCGCGATCAGGCCCATGAAGTCGTCGTCCTTGCAGTAGGGGTCGGCGCCTCCGTAGCGCCGTACGAGCTCGGGGACCCGTACCTCCTCGGTGGGCCAGAAGCCCGCCTCGCGCACGGCCTCGGAGGCCGCCTCCGGAGTCAGGCCGGTGACGTACGGCTCGCCCTGCGCGCCCACCTTGCGGGCCATCGACAGGGCGCCCTCGTAGGGGGTGGTGCCGTCGATGACGCTCTCGTCCATGTAGTCGAAGACGAGGCTGCTGCCCGGCGCGCACAGGTCCGTGAGGTGGTGCAGGGTGCGCTCGAAGGCGTCGCGGCGCAGGAAGAAGGTGACGCCCAGCCAGCCCACGACACAGGGGCTGCCGGGCTGGAAACCCGCGCCGTCGAGGGCTTTCGCGAGGGAGTCGCCGGCCTCGAAGTCGACGGGTACGTACGTGACCGACGGGGCGTCGACCGCCGCCTCCACCAGCGTCTCCAGCTTGGCGCGCTGCGTGGCCGGGTGGTCCACCTCGAAGTAGCGCAGCCGGTCGTAGCCGGGCATCCGCAGCGCGGTGGTGTCGTAGCCCGCGCCGAGCAGCACCACCTGGCGGATGCCGGTGGCGACCGCGCGTATCAGCTGGTCCTCGAAGAACCGCTGGCGCAGCAGGATCTCGGCGATGAAACCGCCGTGCGCCGAGTCCATCGCGGTCAGCCGCGCGAGCGCCTCCTCGGACGTCCGGGGGAGCGGGGGCTCGGTGACGAACAGCGAGGCGAAGCGGTCGTCGAGCAGCCGGCGCGCGGGTTCGACGACCGCGTCGGCGGCGCGGGCGCGCGCGGTGAGATACGCGGTGTCGCTGGGCAGACCCGATTGCATTCGGGTGGGCTGGTGCGGTGTCAGCATGGTGATTCCTTTCCGGGAATCCGGCTCGTGGCAGGCGCGGCAAGAAGCCGGCGAGCGAGGACGGTTCGCGTGCCGAATGTCTTACGCGTCCACTCCGGCGCGCCCCTGAGTAAGAGGGCGTTCCGTTTTCCGGGCCCGGATATTCCCGTCGTTTGCGAGGGTTCCCGGCCCTCGCGGCGTAACCAGAAAGAAGCAGGGCGGCGCATGAGGGCCGCCATGGGTGCCGATTCGTGAAACGGCCGCCGTGAAGGAGACCGATGACCCTCACCGAAGAACTCGCGGAATGGGCCCACGCCCTGCGGTTCGAGGACATACCGCCGGATGTCGTGGACATAGCGAAACTGCAGATACTGTCCCAGTGCGCGGCCATGCGCATCGGCGCGACCCATCCCCTGGGCCGGAAACTGGCCGAGGCCTTCGGACCGCCGTTGCAGCCCGACCCCCGGCGCGCGGCCTTCGTGCTCGCCGGTCTCGGATCGTGGCTGCACTTCGACGACACCGCGTTCGCCGGGCACCTGTCCAACTCGACGGTGGCCGTGCCCATGGCGTACGCGCAGAGCCAGGAGCTGGACGGGCGCGCTCTGCTGACCTCGGTGATCGTGGCCAACGAGTGCGCCGCGCGCGTCACCGCCTCGGCCACCCTGGGGCCCTTCCGCGGCCAGAGCGCCACCTTCACCCATGTCGTCGGCGCCGTCGCGGGGCGGCTGCGCGGTGAGAACGCCCCCGCGCGGCGCTGGGCCGACGCGCTCGGTCTCGGCCTGGGGCTGCCGCCGCGTACCGTGCCGATCGGGTTCCTCGGCGGCGACGCCAAGGTCTTCAGCGCCTCGACGCCCGTGTCCGTCGGACTGGACGCGTGCGACGCCGCGGCGGCCGGCTTCGAGGGCAGCCGGGAGATCCTGGAGCATCCGGAGGGATTCCTGTCCCGCTTCGCGGCCGTACCGCTGCCCGGAGCGGTGACCGCCGGGCTCGGGCGCCGCTGGCACACCCACACGACGTCGTTCAAGGTGCACCCCGGCGGTCCCGGCATGGACGCGGCGGTCGACTGCGGACTCGAACTCCACCGGGAGCTGGGGCCCGTCCGGGCACGGGACGTCACCGGGATCACCGTGGACACCTCGCTGTACACGGTGCTGGTGGACGCCCAGGCGGGGGCGCATCTGCGGGGCGCCGACTCGCCGGTGAGCGCGCTCGTCTTCGCCCTGCCGTACCTGCTGGCGACCGTCCTGCTCACCGGTGATCTGACCACCGGCGACTTCGCCGCGCCCGGGGTCGCGGACGAGGAGCGGTGGCGGCTCGCCGACCTGGTGAGCACGCGTCTCGACGACGCGATGACCTACGACCTGTTCCACAGCGAGGTTCCCTTCGGGGAGGCGCTCCGGCAGGCCGGTCCCCGGGCCGCCGAGTGGCTGCGGCCCTTCGGCGCGCGGCTGAAGGGCGACGGGCAGTGGCTCGTGGACCTGGTGGGCGAACTGGAGCCGCCGAGCGAGGACTTCCGGTCCGCGCGGAAGGTGACGGGCGCCCGCGTGACCGTCGACTTCCGCGACGGCCGCTCGGTGAGCCGGCGGGTGGACATCCCCGTGGGGGCGGTGGGCGGACCCCCGGCCGCCGCCCTGGTGCGCGAGAAGTTCCTCGGCACCGGGGGGAGCGCGGACACGGCGGACGCGCTGGCCGCCCTGGAGTCGGCCTCCGCCCAGGAGGTCACGAAGCTGCTGAACGCGGCGCTGGAGCGGACGACCGCATGAGCGGGAGAGCGGCCGGGGCTGTTCGGGCCCCGGCCCCGGCCGCCTCGCGGGCGACGGTTCCCGGGGTCGGCCGGGACACGGCTCCGCGGACGGGGGTCCATCGGAACACGGCTTCCCGGCTCATGGCCGGGCGTGGCGCACTCGGCCGGCGCGAGGCCGAGCGCCGCCGGCCCGGCCGGCTCCCGGTCGGGCCCGGCGGGGTCCGTCGAGTCGTGGTGGGGCCCGGCGGGGTCCGTCGGCTCGTGGCAGGGCGTCCGGAGGGCTGTCCGCCCGTGACGGGGCGCCTTGTGGTCCGACGGCCGGTACCGCGGCGTGGAACGGCGGCGAGCTGTGGTGGTGTCTGTCTCCCGGTGTGTGTCCACTGCTCCGCCGTCCCGCCTGTCGTGATCCGGTCCTCCGCCGTGATCCGGTCCTCCGTCGTGAGCCGCGCGAGGCGGCGGCGCCCGGGCCGCGGCCGGGCGGCGCGTCCGCCCGGGCCCGTCCCCGCCGCCACCTCAGCCCGTCAGCGCCTCCTCGTACCAACGGCGCAGCCTGGCCCGCGCCTTGGTGAAGGCGCTCTCGGCCGCCTTGAGGGAGATACCGCGCCGGCTGGCGAACTCGCGGGTGCTGATCCCGTTGAGGCGGGCCACGATCACCTGGTGCTCCCGCCCGGCGAGCCGGTCGACCTGCTCCAGCGCCCAGGCCTCCTCCTGGGCCGCGCAGATCAGCTCCTCCGGGCTCGCCATGACCTCGGCCCAGGGGCCCCGCAGCAGCCGGCGGGCGCGTTCGTCGCGGCGGTGGATGTCGGTGCAGAGCCGCAGCGTCACCGTGGTGAGGAAGGGGCCGACCCGGCTCTCGTCCAGGTCGCGGAAGGTCGCCGCGCGGATCAGGGCCTCCTGCGCGCAGTCCTCGGCCTCCTGGTCCCCGGACAGGCGGGACCGCGCGAGCCGGTGGATGCGCTCACGGTGCGGAAGCAGCAGTTCCCACCGGTCCGCGGGGACCTCCACGCCGGGAAGTGCGGGGCTGTGCATGGCTGATGACCTCCTTGCCGGATACGGCCAGAGGGGCTGGGGACATGCCGCGGGCCTGGACTCGGGGTTGGCGCCCTGCGGCCGTGATGTTACATTCCAACCGATGGTATGTCTATGAGATCCAGGTTCGGTGAACTCTTGGTACGAGGGGGAGCGCTAAGATCGAACGGTGGGTGTTGTCGGGGGGTCAGGAGGGCGGGTCGGATCCATGGGCAGTCAGCAGCGAGTGCGCCGGTCGCAGGAGGAGCGTTCGCGGACGACGACGAACGAACTCCTCTCCGCCGCTCGTAAGCTCTTCGCCAGAGACGGGTACACCGCTACCTCGCTCGACGCGATCTGTGAGGAGATCGGGGCGAGCAAGGGCGCGCTCTACCACCACTTCAAGAACAAGCGGGACCTGTTCCGCGCCGTCTACGAGGCGGAGGAGAACCGGCTGTCGAGCGCGATCGCGCAGACGTTCACCCTCCACGAGGACCCCTGGGACGGTCTGTACGAGGGCATGCGCGAATTCCTGGTCATGTCGATGGAGCCGAGCACGCAGCGGATCACCCTCATCGACGCGCCGGGGGCACTGGGCTGGGCGGAGATGCGGGCGATCCGCTCGGACTGCCGGCGCATGATCGCCTACGGTCTCGGTCAGCTCCTCGGCAGGGACCGTCCCCGCGCCGACGTGACCGCCGTCGCCTCGATGGTGCACGGCGCCGCCTGCGAGAGCGCGGTCGCGCTGGCCCACGCCGACGGTGACGCGGACGAACTGCTCGAAGCCACGCTGCGCCAGTTCCGCCAGCTCTTCTCCTCCATCGCCTCTTCCGTCACCAAGGCCTGAAGGCACTCCCGCCCGGCGGACCGGGTGGGAGAACCTCCCCGCTGGTGGGGCCGGGTGGGAGAACCCTCCCGTCCGTCGGACCCGGTACCGCGTGTCTCCCTCCGGTGGAACCGGCCGAAGACTCACCGGCACTCGTCCGCGGCGCCGGTGAGATGGGCGCCGAGCCCCTGGATCACCGAGGCGGCGGCGATGGCATGGCCACGCATGGTGGGGGCGCTGCCGTCGGCGCCGTACACATCCCGGTCCGCGGCCGCCGGATGCTCGGCGAGGTTCACATAGATCGCTCCGTGCCGGAGGGCCACCGCCTGCTTGCGCTCGGCCAGTTCGCGCAGCCGGAGCCGCAGACGCTCGGCCTCCTCGCTCGGCCGGGGGCCGAAGCGGGTGATGTCGAACCAGTTCACCAGCAGCACATCGCCCCCGCTGTCGCGCAGCGGTGCGACGACCCGGTCGAACTCCGCCTCCACGCTGTCGGCGTCGAACGGATCGCGCACCAGTTCCGCGCCGCAGCACGTCAGCGCCGTCAGATCCGGCTTGAACTCCAGGACGAGGCCCAGTTGCCGCGACCGTATCTCCGCCGCGAGCCGGCCCTTCCTCCCGAGGTTGAGATACGCGAGGCCGGGCTGGACCCGGCGCAGGCAGGCCGCCACCCGATGCGCCCAGCCGTCGTGGCCGTAGCCCTCCGCGGGCTCACCCCGTCCGTCGGCGACCTCGTCGCCGATCACCAGGAAGCGCCGCCAGGGCGCCCCCGTCAGTAACTCCTCCGCCTGCGCGGTGCTCAGACAGTGTTGATCGTCGTTCTCGCGCCGCAGCGCCGTCTCCGTGCCCATGTTTTCCCCCGTGTGTCGCACTCCGTGGTTCGGCGAGTGCACACCGTACTCCCTGAATTCGGGCGTCCGTCCAGCACTTTCGCGTCGTACGGCCTGTCGTACGGCTTTCATGATGCTGTCTCCGCCTCACACCGATTTGGTGACCCGCAGGACCTGCCAGATGGCCCCGAAGCTGGCGCCGCGCTCGAAGGCCAGATATTCGGGCAGCACCACCTGCGGGCCCCACTTCTCCTTGTACGCGAGCTGGGTCGAGGCCGGGTAGACCGCGTGACCGTGCTCGGCGAGCAGCCGCATGAACCGGCCCGTCAGCCTGCTCGCCCCGGCCGGCTCGTGCCGCGGGTCGAGGCCGGTGAACGGGGTGAAGCCGAAGTGCAGCCAGTCCGCGCCCTCCTTGACGAAGGTCTCCGTCGCGTGCAGGTTGACGGCCTCCATCACTCCCGGCGGGGCGTCCGGCAGCCGCCTGCTGAGGTCGTGCAGCCAGCCGGGCCTGCTGCCGTGGGCGGGACTGTACGAGATGTACGAGACCGGCCCGGAGTCCAGCGTGCCGACGAAGAGCCGGCGGTGCTTCTGCGCGGGGCCGCCGAGCTGGCCCACCAGGAACTCGATCTCCTTGACGTGCCGCCCCTTGGAACGCAGCCAGGCCTTGTCGATCCGCTCGATGTTTCGCGCGCACGTCTCCCAGTCCGTCTCGGCGACCGTCAGACCGCTGCGCCGCGCACGCGAGATCTTGTTGCGCAGTTTCACGAACTTCGATCCGCGCAGGCTGAACGCGGAGAGGTCGAGGGAGTACGACGAGCCCACCTGGTTGACGGTGAAACCCTCTTCGCGGAACAGGTCGACGTCCTCACGCTGCAACTGGATCCCGACGATCGTGCAGCGCTGTTCGCGCGCGAAGGAGCGGAAGGCGCGCAGGAGGGAAGCCCGTTGTCCAGGAGCGGCGAACACCCCGCCGAACTGGACGAGATGGCGGCCGGAACGCCGGTAGACGACGAAACCGTCGCCGCCGTCCTCACGGAAGTACTGGTTCCCCTCGTTGAGCGCGAGGAACGCGCTCGGATTGTCGGCGTGCTTCTCCACGGCCGACAGCAACCCGGGGAGAACATCGCCGTTCGCGTCCGCCGCGGGCGTCGCCGTCCGCCGTGTCCGTGATCGATTCACCGCACCGCCCTCCAGAGACCTACAGGAACGCACGGACTCTTTCAGCGGGGTCGTGAAGCCGGCTGAAACAGCCGTCTCAGACCCGTCTCAGCTCTTTCTCAGAGGTCTTGGCGAAGGTTGCCGACGAATCGAAGTCGCTCTACAGAAGGCGGGGGACCTGGGGTGACCAGCGTTCAGTTGTCCGCTCCGGCCGGCCGGCGGCGCGGCGGGATGCCCGCACGCCGGTTGCGTACGTACCGGTCCTATGTGAACGGAGAATGCCTGGACGGCGGCGAGTGGGTCTATGTCGTCGGCGCCGACGCGTTGCTCGACGACGCGTTCGCGAGCCTGAGCCTCAAACGGAAGCTGGAGCGCGGGCTGGCGGAGCCGGCCGAACTGCCCGGCAGCATCGTCGCCAAGGTGGCCAAGGCCGACCGCGCCACCGTCGAGGCGGCCGTGGAGGCCGCCGCCGGGGCCGCGCCGCGCTGGGCGGCGTTCCCGCTCGACGTGCGGCTCACCGGGCTGGGCCGTCAGATCCACCGGCGCATCGTGGAGCGCGCCCAGGAGATCGTCGACGTGCTGGTGGAGGAGGGGCATCCGCTGCCGCTGGCCCGCTGGCAGGTGTCGGGCATGCTCGACTGCTTCGGGCCGCAGTCCCTGGGTTTCTACCGGTCGCAGATGCTCCAGGAGTTCCGGCAGGGCGACCGGCAACTGGCGGTGCGCAGGCTCCCGGACGGCGTGGTGTGTCTCAACCCGCCGCAGAACGCGCCGCTGTCCAGCACCCTGCTGGGCGCCACCGCGATCATGGCGGGCAACGCGCTGGTGGTCCGCGCGCCGCGCAGCGCCCCGCTCGGGGCGATGTACGTCCTGCACGAGATCGTGATCCCGGCGCTGGAGGAGATCGGCGCCCCGCCCGGCACGCTGAACGTGGTGTGCGGCGACCCCGCGCCCATGCTCGCCGCCTGGCTGCGGAGCCCGAAGGTCGACGACATCATGTATTTCGGGAGCAGCGAGAACGGCATCACCTTCGAGGAGAAGTGCGTCACCGCCGGCAAGAAGCCCATTCTCGAACTGGCCGGGAACGACGCCGTGGTGGTGTGGAAGGACGCCGATCTCGAACTGGCGGCGGAGGCGATCACGGAAAGCTTCTTCGGTTCCGGACAGCTCTGCATGATCCCGAACCAGGTGCTGGTGCACCCGGAAGTCGCCGATCGGCTCATCGCGAACATCGTCCGCCTGGCCGGCCACATCCGTCCCGGATACGCCTGGGAGGAGGACGTCCTCCTCACCCCGGTCCTGCGGAACGAGAAGTTCTTCTCCTGTCTGCGGGACGCCGTCGAGAACGGCGCGGAGATCGCCTGCGGCGGGCACGCCATGCAGATCGACGAGACCCGCGACGCGGCGGGCATCTTCCTTGAGCCGACGGTGGTGGTGGTCCGCGGTCTGAAGGACGCCCGGGAGATCGACGCCGTACGCGACGAGACGTTCTTCCCGCTGATCCCGGTCGTGGTCGCGGCCCCCGCCCCGGACGCCGAACTCATGGACAGCTTCGTCGAGTTCGTCAACACGAACGCCTACGGCCTGAGGAATTCCGTATGGGCCGGCGACAAGGCCGTCGTCGACGAATTCGTCACCCGCATCACCGTCGGCGGAATCCTGAAGGTCAACGACTCGCACATCGGATTCCTGCCCTATCTGCCGACGCACGGCGGTACGGGCCTGACCGGAGGTGTCTTCGGCGAGGCCAACTACCCGATCCTGCGCACCTCGCACGTCCAGGGGCTCAGCGTCAGCACCGGATCCCGTCCCCGCGACGCGGTCTTCGGCGCCTGGCGCGCCATGGACCGGCGAGAGCCCTGAACACCCCGTCCGCGCACTACGAGAGAGCTGCCATGCGCCCACTGGATGCCGCGCGCGAGACGTGCGAGAAATTCATGCCCGGACTGCTCGCCGAACTGGACGAGTTCCCGCTGAGCGAACTGGAGTCCCCGGACTCTCCCGCCATCGCGCTGTTCCGCGGCCACGGAGGACCCCAGCTGGTCATCCCCAAGACCTACGCCGGCTCCGGCGCGGGTCCCCGGGAGGCGCTTCAGGTCACCCGTGCCCTGGGCGCGGCCGCGCCGTCGCTCGCGGTCGCCACGACCATGCACCACTTCTCCGTGGCCACCCTGTTCACGCTGGCCGAGAGTCTGCAGGCCAGTGGCGCGGAGTGGGCCCTGCTGGAGGGCATCGCGGAACAGAACCTGCTGGTGGCCTCCGGCTTCGCGGAGGGCCGCACCGGACAGGGCATCCTGACCCCCTCGATGCGGGCCACGGTCGTCGAGGGCGGCTACCGGATCAACGGCGCGAAGAAGCCGTGCAGTCTGTCGCACTCGATGGACCTGCTCACCGCGAGTGTGGCCGTGCCCGGTGACGACAACTCGGCCGTCCTGCTGGTCCCCAAGGGCGTCGAGGGTCTGAGCGTGCACCCCTTCTGGGGGAACCCGGTCCTCGCGGGCGCGGAGAGCGACGAACTCCGGCTGGAGGACGTGTTCATCAGCGAGCAGCAGCTCATGCGGACCGAGGACGCCGAGCCGGGCGCCATGGACAGCCTCCAGACGGTCGGCTTCATCTGGTTCGAACTGCTCATCTCCGGCTCGTATCTCGGGATGGCGAGCGCCCTCTGCGAACGCGTCGTGGAGCGCGGCCGGGGCAGCGACTCCGAGCGGGCCCGGCTGCAGTGCCGGCTGGAGAGCGCGGCGCTGCTGCTGGAGGGCATGGCGCGGATGATCGAGCAGGAGGAGACCGGCGACGAGGCGCTCGCGAAGTCCCTCATCGCGCGGTACGCGGCGCAGGACGCCCTGGCGGAGTCGGTGCACCAGGCCGTCGAACTGCTCGGCGGGATGGCGTTCATCGGCTCGCCGGACGTGGCCTACCTCGCGGCGGCCTCGCACGGTCTTTCCTTCCACCCGCCGTCCAGGTCGAGCATCGCGGGACCGCTCCTGGAGCACCTGGCCGGCAAGCCGCTGCGGATCGCGTGAGGCCCGCGATGACCCTCACCCCGGCCTCCGCCACACCCGCGACGTCACCCTCGCCGACCGCCCCGGCACCGTCACCCCTGACCCGTGAAGAACTCGGCCGGCTCTACCGGCGCCGTCTCAACAAGGGCCGGGCCGTCCTGGGCGAGATGTTCGGCGGGCACATCGAGACCGAGTCGCTCGGCGCCTGGGTGTTCACCGCCGAGGGCCGCCGGTTCCTCAACTGCGGTGGCTACGGAGTGCTGTTGACGGGAGCCAGGCACCCCACGGTGGTGCGGTACGTGTCCGAGCAGCTGAACCGGCACCCCGTCGCGACCCGGGTGTTCCTCGAACCGCAGGCCGCGCTGGCCGCCGAGGCACTGGTGGAGGTCTCCCCGCCCGGCCTGGAGCGGGTGCACTTCGCGGGCTCGGGCGCCGAGGCCGTCGAGTGCGCGATCAAAATGGCCCGCACCCAGGGCAGACGGCACCTCGTCGCCACCGTGGGCGGCTACCACGGCAAGACCATGGGCGCCCTCAGCCTGACCGGCCGTGACGTCTTCCGCGAGCCCTTCCGTCCCTTGCTGCCGGACGTCGAGCACGTCCCGTACGGCGATGCCACGGCCCTGGAGCAGGTACTGCTCCGCCACCCGGGCGACTGCTGTGTCGTGGTCGAACCCGTCCAGGGCGAGGCCGGCGTGGTCCTCCCGCCGGACGGCTATCTCACCCGGGTACAGGAACTGTGCCGCCTGCACGGGGCGTTCTTCGTGCTCGACGAGGTGCAGACCGGACTCGGCCGGCTCGGCGCCTGGTGGGGCGCCGACCGGGAGGGGCTCACCCCGGACGCGCTGCTCGTGGGCAAAGGGCTCAGCGGCGGGATCGTCCCGGTCTCGGCGGTGGTCGCCACCCCGGCGGCCTTCGCGGTCTTCGACCGGGACCCCTACCTCCACACCTCCACCTTCTCGGGGGCACCGCTGGCGATGGCGGCGGCCCGGGGCGCGCTCGCCGCGCTCCACGAGGACGGACTCGTCGAACGGGCCCGGGTTCTCGGCGACGAACTGCTCGTCGGGCTCGGGGAGATCGCCCGCGGACACTACGGCGACGGCCTGCGCGAGGTGCGCGGCCGGGGCCTGCTGCTGGGCTTCGAGTTCGCCCGGCCCGGCGCGGCCGGGGACCTCCTGATCGAGCTGGCGGAACAGGGCGTCATCGCCAACCACTCGCTCAACTCGGACCACGTCCTGCGGCTCACCCCGCCGGCCGTGCTGTCCCGCTCCGACATCGGCTTCCTGTACGAGGCCTTCGACCGCGCGTGCGGCAGGCAGGCCTCCGCGTACGCAATCTCATCGGAAGGTGGCACCGGCCATGCGTAGTGCTCATGTGACCCTCGGCGTGCCGGGGGTGACTCCCCAGGCCGCCTTCGCCCGGGTCAAGGACTTCGCGGCGTACCCGGATCTCGTCGACGTCGTACGGTCCGTGACGGTCCGCCGGACGAGCGGCACGCACGAGTCCAGCGACTGGGAGGTGTACTTCCGCAACGGCATCCTGCGCTGGACGGAGACCGACCGGCTCGACGCGGCGGGCCTGACCATCGAGTTCGCCCAGACCGAGGGCGACTTCGAGGAGTTCTCCGGAACCTGGGCCATCACCGCCGACGGCGACGGCTGCCGGATCGCCTTCGACACCGCGTTCGACTTCGGCATCCCCTCGCTCGCGGGGATCCTCGACCCGGTCGCGGAGCGGGTGTTCAAGGAGACCATCGCCCGCGTGGTCCGGGGACTGTTCCCGAACGCCGAGGTGATCGGCGACGAGGCCGTCGCCAAGGCGCTCGCCGCGGTCCTGGAAGCGGCCGCCGCTGCGGGAGGAGCGCGCTGATGGACGCCAAGAACCTCTTCGAGACGCCGGCCACCTCGAAGCTGCACCGCGCCGAGTACGCCCTGGGCCTGGCGGTGAGCAGCGTGCTGTTCCTCACCCACCTCGGGGACGTCTCCTGGCCGGTCTTCATCGGCCTGTTCCTCTACATCGACCTGATCGGCTACATCCCCGGCGCGATCGCCTACCACCGCAGTACGACCAAGGACATCTCCAAGGTCTACTACGTGCTCTACAACGTGATGCACAGCCTCGTCACCGAAGGTCTGGTGGCCCTGGTGTGGATCTGGGCGTTCGGCGCCGAGTGGGCGCTGCTCGCCCTGCCGATCCACCTCTTCGGCGACCGGGCGCTGTTCGGGAACTTCCTCAAGAGTTTCAGGCTGCCCTTCGAGCCGGTCGAGGACCCCGGATACCTTCGCTTCCGCGCCGAGTTCGAGGGCCGGGGCGCACGGCCGGCCCCGGTGGCCGCCCACCTGGATGCGAGGACCTCATGAGGGAGGCCCTCGCCGCCGAGCGCCGCGGCGGCCCGGCGGGGACGCAGCAGACGCGGTCCACGGTCCGCCGGCTGGCGACCGGTGTCGCGGTGCTGACCTGCGGCGGCCCCGAGACCGTCGAAGGGGTCACGGTGAGCACGGTGGCGCTCGCCTCGATGGAGCCGCCGATCATCTCCGTGGCCCTGCGGGAGGACAGCAGGGGCCTGCGCACCCTCCTGGCGCACGACGGCTTCGTCGTCAACGGGCTCGCCGCCGGACAGGCTTTCCTCGCCGACCACTTCGCCTCGAAGAAGCGTGAACGCGGCCTGGCCCAGCTCCCCGCCGAGACCTGGGCGGGCCTCAGCTCGCACGGGGTGCCCCGGCTCAAGGACGCCGTCGCCTGGCTGGAGTGCCACATCGTCCGCAGCACCGCCGTCGGCGACCACCGGGTCGTCTTCGCCGGTGTGTCGCGGGGCTCGCAGGGCGCCGGGACTCCTCTGGTCAACTTCGCCGACGAGCTGCGACCCGGCCGTGCCGCCATCCGACCGCTGTCCGTGGAAAGGGATCGATGACCGTGTCCACCACACCCTCCGAAGCCGACTGGGAGCACGCCCCGTCGCTCGTCGACGGCGCCATGAACCTGGAACTGACCGCGGACTCCTGCGACCTGCGCTACTGGTTGCGCTCCGTCCCGCAGGGCACCCTGCGCGGTCACACCCTCGGCCACGCCGACGACGTACGCCCGTTGCCGGTGATGTCCGAGCCCGGCCCCCTGAACAGCGCGCTCAGCCAGGAACTGGCCTTCCGGTCCATCGCGGAGGAGAAGGCCACCCGAGCCATCGCCTCCATGGTGGCGCTCGCCCCCGACAACGCCTCGCTGGAGTTCTACTCGACCCAACTCCTCGACGAGGCACGGCACGCCATGGTCTTCCGCCGTCACCTGCTGTCGCTCGGCGTCGCCGAGGCCGACCTGTGGACGGCGATCGACCGGCTGGCCGCCGCCGACAGCGAGCGCGTCCTCGTACCCCTGGAGGAGTTCGGCCTGCGCGCCCTGCGCGACCGGCGGGACTTCATCGGCGGCGTCGTGATCCTCACGGTGCTCGTCGAAGGCGTGCTCGCACCCTCCGCGGAACTCAGCGAGCGCAAGTGGCGGATGTTCGACCCGGCCGCCGCCGACATCGAGCGCGGCGCCGGCATCGACGAGATCCGCCACCTCACCGTCGGCAGCTCCATCGCCCGCGAACACCTGCTGCGCCACCCCGAGGACAAGCCGCGGATCCTGGAACTGATCCAGGAGGGCTACGGCCTGTGGGAGAAGCTGCCCTCGCAGGACCTCGTGATGCGCCGCGAGGAGCTGTTCCAGCAGGGTCTGGAGCGGCACGGCGACCTCGTCGGCGACTACGAGGTCTGGCCCGGACGCCGGCTGATCGACACCACGGCCGAGGAGCGGGCCGGGACGGCGCACGAGTGGGCCGACAAGATGCAGCGCGCGCGACTGGCGTACATGGGCCTGGAGGAAGCCCTGTGACCCCACGGGCCGCGGTCGTGTGCGGGCTCGGATCCTGGCTGCCGCCCAGGGCGGTCACCAACGACGAACTCGCCCGGGAACTCGACACCTCGGACGACTGGATCCGCACCCGCACCGGCATCGGCGCCCGGCACATCCTCGACGACGGCCTCGCCACCTCGGACCTCGCCGTCGAGGCCGGGGCACGGGCCCTGAAGTCCGCTTCGGACATCGCGGTGGACGCGGTGGTACTGGCCACGGCGACCCCCGACCATCCCCTTCCGGCGACCGCCCCGCGCGTCGCCGCCCGGCTCGGACTGGGCCCCGTACCGGCGTTCGACGTGGCCGCCGTCTGCACGGGCTTCCTCTACGGGCTGGCCACCGCGGCCGGGTTCATCGCCGCCGGATCGGCCGACTCCGTCCTGGTCATCGGCGCGGACGCGTTCTCCCGCATCCTCGACCCGGCGGACCGCTCCACCCGGGCCATCTTCGGCGACGGTGCCGGAGCGGTCGTCCTGCGGGCGGGCCGGCCGGACGAACCGGGCGCGCTCGGCCCGGTCCGGCTGGGCTCCGACGGATCGGCGGACCACCTGATCCAGGTGCCCTCCGGGGGCTCCCGCGACCCGCTGCGGCCGGCCACGGCCGGGCAGGGCGACCCCTACTTCAGGATGGCCGGCCAGGCGGTGTTCCGGCACGCCGTGGAATCCATGGCCGAGTCCTCCGAACAGGCCCTGCACGACGCGGGCTGGACGGTGAAGGACGTCGACCTGCTCGTCGCCCACCAGGCCAACGTACGGATCATGCACGCCCTGGCCGACTGGATGGGCCTGGACCGGGAGCGCTGCGCGATCCATCTCGACCGCGTCGGCAACACCTCCGCCGCCTCCGTGCCGCTGGCCCTGGCCGACGCCGTCGCGAGCGGCACCCTGCGCCCCGGCCACCGGGTGCTCATGACCGCGTTCGGCGGCGGGCTGACCTGGGGCGCCTGCACGCTCCGCTGGCCGGCCGTCGAGGCGTACTGATCCGCGCCACCCGTACACCACCGACCGTCCCGCACACCGCGACTCGCACTACGCGACGAACAACCGAGGAGAGACATCCCATGAGTGACACCAGCGATCGTCTGGTCGCCCTGCTGGTACGGGTCTGCGGCCTGGAAGCCGACGAGATCGCGCCCGACGTGAGCTTCCGCAAGCTCGAAGTGGACTCGCTGGCCCTGGTCGAACTCGGCCTCGCCGCCCAGCAGGAGTTCGGCGTCCCGGTCAAGGACGACGACCTGGAACTGGACGCCACGGTGGCCGACGCGACGGAGATGCTGGAGCGGAAGCTGGCCGAGGCGTCGGGAGTGACGGGCTGATGCCGGACGCCAGGCCGCCGTTCTCCGCCGCGGTCACCGGGATCGGCATGGTGACCGCGGCGGGCATCGGCACCCACGCCTCCTGGACGCGCATCCTGCGGGGCGAGACGACGGAAGCGAGCGAGGTGCCCGCCCTCGCGGGCACCCGCGCCGCCTTCGCCTGCCATGTGCCCGCCTTCGACCCCGCGAAGGCGCTGGGCCGGCGCAAGGCGCTGCGCCTGGACCGGAGCAGCCAGCTCGCGCTGGCCGCCGCGGCCGAGGCACTGGCCGACTCGGGCCTGGACACGGCCGCATGGGACGGCGCCCGGGTCGGCGTGGTCATCGGCAGCGGCATCGGGGGAGCGGCCACCTGGGAGAAGCAGCACCACGTGCTGCTCGACCAGGGCTTCGACCAGGTCTCCCCGATGCTGATCCCGATGCTCGCGGTGAACATGACGGCCGGCTACATCGCCATGGAGTGCGGGGCCAGGGGCCCCAACCTGGTGACCGCCACGGCCTGCGCCTCGGGCACCACCGCCATCGGCACGGCACGCGAGCTGCTGCGCTCGGGCGCCTGCGACATCGTCATCACCGGCGGGACCGAGGCCTGCCTGATCCCCTCGATCGTCTCCGGGTTCAGCCAGATGGGCGCCCTCTCCGCCCGCCGCGACGCACCGGCGAACGCCTCACGCCCCTTCGACGTGGACCGGGACGGTTTCGTACCCGCCGAGGGAGCGACCGTACTCGTCCTGGAACGCCCGGAGGACGCCCGGGCACGCGGCGGGTCGGTGCACGCGGTGATCAGCGGATACGGAGCCAGCGCCGACGCCCACCACGCGACGGCCCCCGATCCGGAGGGCCGCGGCGCCGAACTGGCGCTCCGTACGGCCCTGGCGGACGCGGGAGTCGGCGCCGACGAGATCGGTCACGTCAACGCCCATGGCACGTCCACCCCCCTCAACGACGTGACGGAGGCCCGGACGCTGCGCCGGGTGTTCGGAGACCGTCCCGCGGTCACGTCCGTCAAGGGCGTGGTGGGCCACTCGCTGGGGGCGGCCGGCGCCATCGAGGCCGCCGTCACCGCGCTCACCCTCGAACACCGGCTCGTGCCGCCCACCGCGAACCTGCAGAGCCTGGATCCGGAGGTCGAGATCGACGTCGTGGCCAAGGGGCCCCGTGATCTGACGGGCGAGCTGGCGGTGAGCACCTCGTTCGGGTTCGGCGGCCAGAACGCGGTACTGGTCCTCGGCCGGGCCTGAGGCCGGGCACCCGCCATGCTCGGCAGTCCACGGAACCGGAGGTGAACCGGAGGTCAGGTCTGGGAGAGGATCTCGCGGAAGACCCTCCTGAGCTGGGGGGAGGGTTCGATGCCCAGTTCCCGCACAAGGCGCTGACGGGTACGGCTGTACACGTTGATCGCCTCTCCCTGACGGCCCGAGCGGCACAGCGCGGCCATCAGCTGCCGGCAGAAGTGCTCGCGCAGGGGATAGCGCATGTGGAGGCGCTCGGCCTCGGGGATGACCGCCTGGTGGAGACCGAGATCGAGCTGCGCGTCGATCTTGCGCTCGTGCGCGATCAGCCGGCTCTCCTCCAGGTGGGTGTAGGCCATGCGGCAGATCATCCCCTGACCGGTGTCGAACAGGGCGGGCCCCCGCCACAGGGCGAGGGCGCTGTTCAGCGTCCGGATGACCGCTCCGGGGTCCTCTTCGAGGAGCGGTGCCGCGGATTCCACGAGGGCGGTGAAGCGCAGGGCGTCGATGTGGTCGGCGGGGAGCTGGAGCCGGTAGCCGGCGGGCGTGGTCTGCACGACCCCGCGCAGATGTTCCCTGCCGATCCGGGTCACGAGAATGCGCCGCAGCCGCGCGATGTGCCCCTGAAGCGAGTTCACCGCGTCCCTGGGGGGCCTCTCCGCCCAGAGTTCGTCGATCAGTTCGTCCCGGGAGACGACCTTTCCTCCGGCCAGGGCGAGCGCCGCGACAATGGTGCGCAGTTTCTCGCCCGGTATGCGGAAGCGGATGTCGTCCTCGTCGATGATTTCCAGCGGTCCCAGCAGTTCGATCCGCACGGCCCGTCCTTTCTCTGTGCAAGAGTTGGGATTCTTCAGGTGCGGTTCCTGGCCTTTCGGTGTTCACCCCGACCGGATGCCGAGGCGAACACCTGAAAACCCGTCTACTTCAGTTCGTCCTCTCCGGCGCGTGCCGTCCACTCGGCGAATGTCTCCGCCGCGCTCTTCCGGCCCGCCAGATAGGCGCGGGTCACGCGCTCGACGTAGTCGGGCAGTTCGGCCGCCGTGGTCTTCAGGCCGCGCAGCTTCTTGCCGAAGCGGCCGTCCGCCCCCTCCCGCAGGGCGAGGCCCCCGCCGAGGTGCACCTGGAATCCCTCGGTCTGGGTGCCGTCGGCGCCGGTCACGAGCTGTCCCTTGAGCCCGATGTCGGCGACCTGGGTCCGCGCGCAGGAGTTGGGGCAGCCGTTCACGTTGACCTTGATGTCCAACACCTCACCGGCGAGCCGTCGTTCGAGTTCGCCGATCAGAACGGCCGCGCGCTCCTTGGTCTCGACGATCGCCAGCTTGCAGTACTCGATGCCGGTGCAGGCCATGGTGTCGCGCCGCCAGGAGGACGGCTCCGCCTCCAGACCGACGGCGCGCAACGCCTCGACGAGCGGAGCCGGATCGGCCACGTCGAGCACCACGATCTTCTGGTACGGGGTGAGCCGCACCCGTGCCGAGCCGTGGGCCTCGGCGAGGTCCGCGAGGCGGGCCAGCGCGTCGCCGGAGAGCCGTCCGGCCACAGGGGCGGCACCCACGAAGTACCGTCCGTCGCGCTGCCGGTGGACCCCGATGTGGTCGAGGGGAGCGGCCGGCAGCACCGGGGCCGGGCCGTCGAGAAGCGGACGGTTCAGGTACTCGTCCTCCAGCACCTTGCGGAACCGCTCCACGCCCCAGTCGGCCACCAGGTACTTCAGCCGCGCGCGGCCGCGCAGCCTGCGATAGCCGTAGTCCCGGAACAGCCGGGTCACGGCCACCCACACCTCGGGCACGTCCTCCAGCGCCACCCAGGCGCCCAGCCGCTCGGCGAGCCGCGGGGAGGTGGACAGGCCGCCGCCCACCCAGGGGTCGAACCCCGGCCCGTGATCGGGGTGGACGCTGCCGAGGAACGCCAGATCGTTGATCTCGTACGGTACGTCGGGGAGCCAGCTCACCGCCGTCTTGTACTTGCGCGGCAGGTTGGACAGCGTGGGGTCGCCGATCCAGCGGGCGGTGATCTCCTCGATCGCCGGGGTGGCGTCGAGGAGTTCGTCCGCCGAGACTCCCGCGACCGGGCTGCCGACGACGACGCGCGGGCAGTCACCGCACGCCTCGGTGGTCGACAGCCCCACCTCCTCGAGCCGGCGCCAGATCTCGGGGACGTCCTCGATACGCACCCAGTGCAGCTGGATGTTCTGCCGGTCGGTGATGTCCGCGGTGCCCCGGGCCCAGCGGACCGAGATGTCCGCGACGGCGCGGAGCTGGCGCAGATCGAGGCGCCCGCCGTCGATGCGGACGCGGAGCATGAAGTACGCGTCCTCCAGCTCCTCCGGGGCGAGGACGGCCGTGCGCCCGCCGTCGATGCCGGGGCGGCGCTGGGTGTACAGCCCCCACCAGCGCAGGCGGGAGCGCAGATCGTCAGGGTCGATGGAGGCGAAGCCGTGATGCGCGTAGACCCGCTCGACGCGCTCCCGCACCCGCAGCGGGTCCTCGTCCTTCTTGATCTCCTCGTTCTTGTTGAGGGGCTCGCGCCGCCCGTGGGCCCACTGGCCCTCGTCGCGCGAGCCCTCGCGCCCCGCCCGCGGCGGGGGCGACGCCGACGCCGTGTCCGTCATGGTGTGCTGCCCTTCTCCGGCCTCTTGCCGGCCGCGGATCGCGGGCCGGCCTCGGATCGTCATGACTCGGGCTGTCTCAGCGGTCCCGAGACCGCGGTGATCATTCCGCTGGTGAGCCAGTCCGCGCCCCGGTGCTCGTGCGCGGGCATGCCCGGGATGTACACCTCGGCCGCCGCGTACATCAGGGCCGGGGCGAAGTCGCCGCCCAACTGCCGCTGCCAGGCCTCGTAACCGGCGGCGCTGGGCACCTCGCCGGGGAACCGCCTCGACAGCGCCGACAGATAGCGCTCGGCGGCGGGGCCCCGCGGGTCGTAGCGCAGCGGGATGATCTGGCCCGCGCTGGGACCGAGCACGGGCGGCGAGAGCAGCCAGGGGGCCAGGTAGGTGCCCTCGGCCTTGACCCGGCCCGTCCCGACCTCCTTGACCTGGGCCTCGGCGGCCGCCCAGCCCGTGACCACGATCAGCGGAGCCGCACCCTCGCCGGGTGCCACCACGGTGACCTTCTCGCGGGCCGCGGCCTCGCGGACCACGGCCGCGGCGGCCCGGTCACGGGGTGAGCCGTCCGCGCGCAGGGCGACGGTCCGTGCCCCGCGCGCCGCCAGGAAGCGCACGGTGGACCGCAGCATCCCGGCGTCGGCGGTGCCGAGACGGTCGGCGGGACAGGAGGACCAGGGCCGTGCGCTGCCGGCGAGCAGGGCGCCCAGGGCGGCGGACGCGCACTCGGGGCCGTCCGTGCCGCGCAGGGCGGCGGACGCGGCGGACGGCTCGTGGCCGGTGTCGACGTCCAGCGAGGCCGGGGCACCGTTCACGGAGAGATGCAGCCGCTGGTCACCGGACTTCAGGGTGACTCCCACCCAGGTCCGCTCGGAACCGCTGTACCGTCGGCCGGCGGTGAGCCGCGCGGGATCGGTGCCGGCGGAGGCGCTGTCCGCGGCGATGCCCACCAGGTTGAACCCGGGACGGTTCGGAACGACGAGGACCGGTACACGCTGCGCCCCCGCCTCGGCGGTACGCAGCAGGGGTACGCCCGGCGTGCCGGCTTCGGACCGTCCCGCGTCGTGCGACACCGTCATGCCCACCAGGACCGAGGTGATCACGATGACGGCGAAGGACGCGAGCACGGTACGCCGCCGCCGCATCCGCCCGTACCGCAGTTGCAGCATGATCAGGCCGATCCCGCAGGTCAGGACGAGCGCGCCCAGCAGGACGCCGTACAACGGCCGGAAGTCCTGTGCGGCTTGGGCCAGGTGCCCGCGGCGGCCGCCGGCCGCCGCGGACAACTGGATCGAGAAGGTGTTGCTCACCGCAGTGCGCCGTCGCTCACGACGAACAGCACACCGTGGGGCCGGGCGTCACCGGTGTCGCCGTGCGGCCACGACTTCCGGTTGAAGCTGACGCAGGGGTCGCCGGTGACCTCGTCACGGAACCGCTTGTCCAGGGAGATGCCCGCCGTCCCGCCGAGATCGAACATGCACACCCGGTGGTCGCCGTCGCCGCCGAAGGCGCCGGCCAGGAAGTAGTCGGCGGTGGCGATCCGCTTGACGTGAGTGGCCTCGCGGTAGTCGCCGTCCCTCCCCTTCGTGAAGTTGTCCATCGCGCCCCAGTGAGGACCGCCGTCGGTCGTGTCCCGGATCGGGACGGTGCCGACCAGGCCGGGACAGTCGCTCTCCGTGCCGCCCTTGTAGGCCTCGTCGAGGGTGTCGACGGAGCACCGCGGGTCGTCGCCCGACGCGAGCAGCTTCCGGATGTCCAGCACGTAGACCATGCCGGTCGTCCGGTCCAGCGGCTTCCCGTAGGGCCTCGACGCGCCCATCACCGTGTGGAACAGGTAGCGGTCGTCCGGACTGACCGCCAGCCAGCTCGAGTTGTCGCCGCCACCGGTCACCGAGCCGTCGGGGGCGAAGGTCTGGTACGGCGTCGTGTCGTCCAGCACCTCCTTCCACTTCGGCCTGGAGGACGTGATGTCCGGCGTGTAGTAGACGGCGCCGCCGGTCATCGAGGACACGAACGCGCCCTTGTGGCCGCGCTTGTTGGGCAGCGCCGTCTCCATGAGGACCCGGGACTCGCCGAAGATCGGATCCGACTCCTGGGCGGCCCTGGGGCCGTCCGCCACCTTGGACACGGACTTCAGCTTCGGGTCGGCCCGGTTGCTGATGTCCCAGACGCGGACCGTCTGCCGGGCGAGGTCCTCACGCAGTTCGACCTCGGGAGTCACGAAGTTGCGTGCCTCGACGAAGTCACTGGCGACCATGATGTTCATGTCCTCGCGGACCGCGATGCCGTGCGGGTTGGCGCAGCTCGCCTCCGTCAGCACCGGTACGTTGCCGCACTGGACCGGGTCCTCGCCGCCCTTGACGGCCGCGGGGATCTCGGAGACGGTCTTCCCGTCCTTGCCGAAGTAGACGATCTCGCCGGGCGACCCGGCGGCACCGTTGCCCTCACGCACCTCACCGTTGGTGTACGTGCACGGCCCCGTGACGTTGGGTCCGCCCATGTACGTGCCGTACGCGGTGCCGTCGCGCAGCACCTGGTAGGCGTCCGGCAGCGTGCCGCACGGGGTGTCCGTGGGGACGTTCACGCCGACGAGCTTCACGGCCGGCAGGGCCTTCGTGTCGAACACGAACGTCGTGTCGGTGAGGATGCCGCCCGCGAACAGCCGGGCGCCCTTGTGCCAGAGGTACTGCATGTGATGCGGCTCGTTGCCCTTGCCCGGCCCCATCGTCACCGTGTTGACGACCTCCCCGTAGTGCGGTGAGTCGGGCGTCGCGTCGATGACGGTGAGGAAGTCGGGCGTCGTGTGGTCCGCCGGCCCCGCCCAGGCGAGCAGCCACTCACGCCCGTGTCCGCCCGCCGCGGGGAGGAGGTTGTTGGTGGCGGTGTAGGTGGTTCCGTTGGACGCGGTGAACCGGGAGGTCCACGACTTGGCGGCCTCCGGTGATGCCTGACCGGCTCCGCTGAGCAGGGCGGTGGTCAGTCCCAAGGTCAGGAGAACCACGGACATACGCCGTGGGAACCCTGTTCTTC
This sequence comes from Streptomyces sp. NPDC002698, assembly GCF_042888945.1. Taxonomy (NCBI): domain Bacteria; kingdom Bacillati; phylum Actinomycetota; class Actinomycetes; order Kitasatosporales; family Streptomycetaceae; genus Streptomyces; species Streptomyces sp. NPDC002698. The sequence continues at coordinate 232,611 of NZ_JBIAQM010000002.1, read as the reverse complement.
GGAGCCTGGATAGTCTCATCGTGCAATGCCCCTCTTCTGGAACTTGCGGTTCGGGTCCCCCGGTCGCAGGCATGCGCAATGGCCCCGGACCGAGGGGCTCTGGGCAAGAGATTTCTCCGGATCATCAAGGTTCGCTGCCTGTGATCCCGCAGCGGACCGCGAAATCCATCCGCGACTATCTCAAACACCACTGACCGGGCGCTGACACGGCGCTTGCGGGGCCGGAATCCGGAACATATCAGCGCCGTGTCAGTGGCCCATCCGCGGCCGTTGCTAGGGTGACCGGCACTGCCGAACTCCGGAAAAGGGAATTTTCTCTTCGGTTGTTTACCGCCGCCGAAAGACCCTTTGTCAAAGTGCTTCCGGACAGGAGAAATCGATGAATGAACGCGAGTTGCTCCACCCCTGCCCGTACTGCGAGTACAAAGGGCTCTTCAGGGCCGGTGAGGGGCATGACACCTGGAAATGCGGCGCTTGCGAGCGCGCGTTCAGCTTTTCGTTCCTCCGGCTGCTCGGCCTCGTGGCGCTGGGCGTCGGCCAGGGAGCCGCACATGAAGGGCGCTGACACGGGCCGGTCCACCGAGCTCCGGCTGCTCGCCTCGTGGGCGGAGCGCGAGCTGGAGGACGCGTCCGCGCCGGAGATCCTGCGCTGGGCGGTGGACACCTTCGGCGACGGGTTCTGTGTGACCTCCTCGATGGAGGACGCGGTGGTCGCCCATCTCGCGTCGCGTGTCCGGCCCGGTGTGGACGTGGTGTTCCTCGACACGGGCTATCACTTCCCGGAGACGATCGGCACCCGGGACGCGGTCGAGGCGGTGATGGACGTCAACGTCATCACGCTGACCCCGCGTCGGAGCGTGGCCGAGCAGGACGCCGAGCACGGACCGCGGCTCCACGACCGCGACCCGGACCTGTGCTGCAAGCTCCGCAAGGTCCAGCCGCTGGAGGAGGGCCTGACCGGCTACCGCGCCTGGGCGACCGGGCTGCGCCGTGACGAGTCCCCGACCCGGGCGAACACCCCGGTCGTCGGCTGGGACGAGAAGCGCCGCAAGGTGAAGGTCTCGCCGATCGCCCGCTGGACGCAGGACGACGTGGACGCGTACGTCGCCGAACACGGGGTCCTGACCAACCCGTTGCTGATGGACGGCTACGCCTCCGTCGGCTGCGCGCCGTGCACCCGCCGGGTGCTGGAGGGCGAGGACGCGCGCGCCGGCCGCTGGGCGGGCCGCGCGAAGACCGAGTGCGGGCTGCACGAATGACGGCCCCCGCCGCGTACGAGGCGCCCGAGTCGCCCGGCCTTCGGACCGGGTCGCCCGCGCAGACCGTGAGGGAGTCCACCGCCGTGGTTCACACCCTGCTCGTGGAACGGGGGCCGGTGTGAGCGCGCCCGCCGCTGAAATGACCTTGTCCCTCTCCCACTTGGACGCGTTGGAGTCGGAGGCCGTGCACATCTTCCGTGAGGTGGCGGGGGAGTTCGAGCGGCCGGTGATCCTGTTCTCCGGTGGCAAGGACTCGATCGTGATGCTGCATCTGGCGCTGAAGGCGTTCGCCCCGGCGGCGGTGCCCTTCACGCTGCTGCACGTGGACACCGGGCACAACTTCCCCGAGGTCCTCGACTACCGGGACCGGACGGTGGAGCGGCACGGGCTGCGGCTGCACGTGGCCTCGGTGCAGGACTACATCGACCGCGGTGTCCTCAAGGAGCGCCCGGACGGGACGCGTAATCCGCTGCAGACGCTGCCGCTGACCGAGAAGATCTCCTCGGAGCGGTTCGACGCGGTGTTCGGCGGGGGCCGGCGGGACGAGGAGAAGGCGCGGGCCAAGGAGCGGGTGTTCTCGCTGCGGGACGAGTTCTCGCAGTGGGACCCGCGCCGCCAGCGCCCGGAGCTGTGGAACCTCTACAACGGCCGCCACGCGCCCGGCGAGCACGTCCGCGTGTTCCCGCTGTCGAACTGGACCGAGCTGGACGTGTGGCAGTACATCGCCCGCGAGGGCATCGAACTGCCCGACATCTACTTCGCGCACGAGCGCGAGGTCTTCCAGCGCTCGGGCATGTGGCTGACCGCCGGCGAGTGGGGCGGCCCGAAGGACGGCGAGACGGTCGAGAAGCGCCTCGTCCGCTACCGGACGGTGGGTGACATGTCCTGCACCGGCGCCGTCGACTCCGAGGCGACCACGCTGGAGCAGGTGATCACCGAGATCGCCGCGTCCCGGCTCACCGAGCGGGGCGCGACCCGCGCCGACGACAAGATGTCCGAGGCCGCGATGGAAGACCGCAAGCGCGAGGGGTACTTCTAGACATGACCAGCACCACCGAACCCACCGAGCCTTTGTCGGTCGAACAGCTGACGGCCACCACCCTGCTGCGCTTCGCGACCGCCGGCTCCGTCGACGACGGCAAGTCCACCCTGGTGGGACGCCTGCTGCACGACTCCAAGTCGATCCTCACCGACCAGCTGGAGGCCGTCGAGCACGCCTCGCGCAACCGCGGCCAGGACACCCCCGACCTGGCCCTGCTCACCGACGGCCTGCGCGCCGAACGCGAGCAGGGCATCACCATCGACGTCGCCTACCGCTACTTCGCCACCGCCCGGCGCCGCTTCATCCTGGCCGACACCCCCGGCCACGTGCAGTACACCCGCAACATGGTCACCGGCGCCTCCACCGCCGACCTGGCCGTCGTCCTCGTCGACGCCCGCAACGGCGTCATCGAGCAGACCCGCCGGCACGCCGCCGTCGCCGCCCTGCTGCGCGTCCCGCACGTGGTCCTCGCCGTCAACAAGATGGACCTCGTCGCGTACGAGGAGTCCGTCTTCGCCGCGATCGCCGAGGAGTTCACCGCCTACGCCTCCGAGCTGGGCGTCCCCGAGATCACCGCGATCCCGATCTCCGCGCTCGCCGGCGACAACGTGGTGGAACCCTCGGCCAACATGGACTGGTACGGCGGCCCCACCGTCCTGGAACACCTGGAGAGCGTCCCGGTCAGCCACGACCTGGCACACTGCCACGCCCGGCTGCCCGTGCAGTACGTGATCCGCCCGCAGAGCGCCGAGCACCCCGACTACCGCGGCTACGCCGGGCAGATCGCCGCCGGAACCTTCCGCGTCGGCGAGCGGGTGACCGTCCTGCCCTCCGGACGCACCACCACCATCTCCGGCATCGACCTGCTCGGCACGCCGGTCGACGCGGCCTGGACCACCCAGTCGGTGACCGTGCTGCTGGCCGACGACATCGACGTCTCCCGCGGTGACCTGCTGGTGCCCAGCAAGGACGCGCCGCCGACCACCCAGGACGTCGAGGCGACCGTCTGCCACGTCGCCGACGAACCGCTCACCGTCGGCCACCGGGTGCTGCTCAAGCACGGCACCCGCACCGTCAAGGCCATCGTCAAGGACATCCCCTCCCGCCTCACCCTGGACGACCTCTCGCTGCACCCGCACCCGGGCCGGCTGGCCGCCAACGACATCGGCCGCGTCAAGATCCGCACCGCCGAACCGCTGCCCCTGGACTCCTACGCCGACTCCCGCCGCACCGGCGCCTTCATCCTCATCGACCCCGCCGACGGCACCACCCTCACCGCAGGCATGGCGGGGCCGGACTCCACGACACCACCGCACCGCCCTCCGACGAGCTCAACAGGCCTGTGAGGAAAGGGAATCGCCGTGCCAGCCCCTCTCGCCACCCGCTCCGCCGGACGACGGCACCCGGTCGTCGTGCTCTCCGTACTCTCCGTGCTCGCCGCCGCGGGCTGCGGCTACGGGTCCCAGGCCAAGGACACGGGCCGGCCGGCCGTCCTCGCCACCGGAGCGAAGACCGGCGGAGTGGACCAGGTACGGATCGGATACTTCCCCAACATCACGCACGCCACGGCCCTGGTCGGCCTGCAAGAGGGCTTCTTCCAGAAGGAGTTGGGCGGGACGAAGATCCGGACACAGGCGTTCAACGCCGGCCCGGCCGAGATCGAGGCGCTGAACGGAGGCGCGATCGACGTCGGCTGGATCGGCCCCTCGCCCGCCGTCAACGGCTACACGAAGTCCGACGGGACCAACCTGCGCATCATTTCGGGCTCCGCCTCGGGCGGTGTCTCCCTGGTGGTGAATCCGCGGAAGATCGGTTCCCCGGCCGCGCTGAAGGGCAGGACGATCGCCTCACCGCAGCTCGGCAACACCCAGGACGTCGCCCTCCTCGACTACCTCGCGCGCCAGGGCTACAAGGTCGACGCCAGGAGCGGGCGGGGTGACGTGAAGGTCCAGCGCGTCGACAACAAGGAGATCCCCGCCCTCTTCGAGCGCGGTGATCTCGACGGGGCCTGGGTGCCCGAGCCCACGGCGGCCCGGCTGGTCGCGGCCGGCGGCAAGGTCCTGGTGGACGAGAGGAAGCTGTGGAAGGACGGCCGGTTCGTCATCACGAACATGATCGTGTCCCAGCGGTTCCTGAAGAAGCACCCGGATGTCGTCGAGGCCCTGCTGCGCGGCTCCGTACGGACCAATGCCTGGATCAACGCCCATCCCCGGCAGGCGAAGGCCTCCGTCGACCGGAAACTGCGGGCCGACTCCGGCACCCGACTGCCGCCGAAGGTCCTGGACATGGCCTTCGCCCACGTCCAGATCCTCGACGACCCGCTCGCCGCGACCCTGCGCGACGAGGCCGCCCACGCGGTCGCGGCCGGTCTGCTCCAGGACCCGCTGCTCGACCGCATCTACGACCTCCGGCCTCTCAACAAGGCCCTCCAAGCCGCGGGACGGCCCGCGGTCGACGACGCCGGCCTCGGCGCCGACTGACCGGAAGGCGACAGTCATGGCCACCCATCTCGTCCGACGGACCCCCGAATCCGCCCGGGACGCGACGCCGCCCGCCGCGCGGCTGGACCGGGTCTCGAAGTCGTTCGGCCGGCCGGCGGACCGGCCCGTGCTGGACGACATCACCCTCGACGTGGCGACCGGCGAGTTCGTCACCCTGCTGGGCGCCTCCGGGTGCGGCAAGTCGACGCTCCTCAACCTCGTCGCGGGGCTCGACGAGCCGACCCTCGGGACGATCGACGTGCCCGGCGGACGCCCGGCCCTGATGTTCCAGGAACACGCCCTGTTCCCCTGGCTGACCGCGGGCAGGAACATCGAACTGGCGCTGCGCATGCGGGGGATGACCAGGGCGGAGCGCCGCCCCGAGACGGAGCGGCTGCTCGAACTCGTCCGGCTGAAGGGCGCGTACGGCAAGCGGGTGCACGAGCTGTCCGGCGGTATGCGCCAGCGCGTGGCACTCGCCCGGGCACTCGCCCAGGACAGCCGGCTGCTGCTCATGGACGAGCCGTTCGCGGCACTGGACGCGATCACCCGGGACGTCCTGCACGACGAACTGACCCGCGTCTGGGCGGAGACGGGACTGTCCGTCCTCTTCGTCACCCACAACGTCCGCGAGGCCGTGCGGCTCGCCCAGCGCGTCGTCCTGCTCACCTCCCGCCCCGGGCGCATCGCCCGCGAATGGACCGTGGACATCCCGCAGCCGCGCCGCATCGAGGACGCCGCCGTCGCCGAACTCTCCGTGGAGATCACCGAGGAACTGCGAGGGGAGATCCGCCGCCATGGCAGGCAGTGACACCGAGGACACGAGCGATCTGGCCGGGCTGGAAGCCGGACTCGACGCGCTGGAGAGGCCCGCCGCCGCGGCCCGGACGTCCTTCGCGGGCCGCCTCCTGGCCGTCGTGCTGCCGCCTTTGTGCACCGTCGTACTGATCGTCGGCGCGTGGCAGCTCGCCGCGGCCATGGACCTGAAGCCCGATCACGTCCTGCCCGGACCGCTCGACGTGGCCCGGTCCATCCGGCGGATGTGGCTGGAGGGCACCCTTTTCGGCTATGTGTGGACGAGCGTCTCCCGCGGCGCGTTCGGCTTCTGCATGTCGATCGTCATCGGGACACCACTGGGCCTGGCGGTCGCGCGGATCAGAGCCGTCCGGGCGGCGATCGGGCCGATCCTGTCCGGGCTCCAGTCACTGCCGTCGGTGGCCTGGGTGCCGGCCGCGATGATCTGGTTCGGGCTCACCGACACGACCGTGTACGCGGTCGTCCTGCTCGGCGCGGTGCCCTCCATCGCCAACGGCCTGGTCGCGGGCGTCGACCAGACCCCGCCGCTGTATCTGCGCGCGGGCCGGGTCGTCGGTGCCACCGGGCTGGCCTCGGTCCGGCATGTGCTGCTGCCCGCCGCGCTCCCCGGCTTCCTCGCCGGGCTCAAACAGGGCTGGGCGTTCGCCTGGCGCTCCTTGATGGCGGCCGAACTCATCGCCAGCTCACCCGATCTCGGCACCGGGCTCGGTCAGTTGCTGGAGAACTTCCGCACCTACAGCGACATGCCGGGAGTGCTGGCCACCATCATTCTCATCCTGCTCGTCGGCATCGGCATCGATGTGCTGGTCTTCTCCCCGCTGGAGCGGCGCGTCCTGCGCAGCCGCGGCCTGGCCGAGCGGGCGGGGTGACACCGATGCCACCGGTGCTGCTCGCCGTCGCGCACGGCAGCCGCGATCCCCGGCACGCCGGGACACTGCGTGCTCTGGTACGGCGGGTGCGCGCGCGGCGGCCGCGACTGCGGGTGGAGATCGGGTTCCTGGACTTCACGGTCCCCTCGGTGCCCGGGGTACTGGCGGAGCTGGCGGCGGACGTACGGCGCGCGGAGTCACGGCGACGGGAGGCGGTCCGTGAGGTCGTCGCCGTACCCCTGCTGCTGAGCCGTGCCGTCCACGCCAGGGCGGACATCCCGGCGCTGCTGCGACAGGCACCGCCGGAGCTGCGGGTCGAGCGGGCCGGCGTCCTCGGGCCCGCGCCGCTGCTGTCGCGGGCCCTGGAACGCCGACTGTACGAGGCCGGGCTGACGCCCGGCGACGCGTCCTCGACCGGGGTCGTGCTGGCCTCGGCGGGGACCTCCGATCCGGAGGCGAACGCGGTGATCGCGGACATCGCGCGGGAGTGGCGGCACACCGGTTGGTGCGCCGTGCGGCCCGCGTTCGCCTCCCTGCCCCCCGACGAGGCGCCGGCCGGGGGTGGTTCCCGCCCGGCCGCGTCCGGTACGGCCTGGGCCGTACGCCGGCTGCGTGCCTCCGGCTGTGCCCGGGTGGCCGTCGCCTCGTACGTCCTCGCCCCCGGGTTCCTGGCCGACCGCATCGTGCGGGGTGCCGCACAGGCGGATGTCGTCGCACCGGCTCTCGGCGACGCCCCGGAGGTGGCGGACCTCGTGCTCCACCGTTTCGATCAGGCCTGTTCACGTCTGCGCGTCACGGCGACGCCGCCGTGACGCGGTGTGGCTCACATCCCCATCCGGCCGCCGTGTCCCACGGGTTCGCGGAGCAGTTCGGGGTCGTGGGTGAGGATGGCCTTCTCGTACCGGCGCAGCGTGGGCGTGGGCTCGACTCCCAGGTCGTCGACCAGGGTGCGCCGGCACTTCCGGTAGACGTCGAGCGCGTCGCGCTGGCGCCCGCAGCGGTAGAGCGCCCCCATGAGGAGCATGCAGAGCTTCTCGTTCGTGGGGTTCTGTTCGTACGCCTCGGCGAGCTCCGGAAGGATGCGGTCGGGCGGGCCGGTCCTCAGCTCCAGCTCGAAGAGCAGGGTGAGTGCCGCGTTCCTGGCCTCCACGTACCGGGCCGCGACGGCCTGGCACAGCGGTCCGACGCGAAGACCGCCGAACACCGGGCCGCTCCAGAAGGACAGGGCCCTGCGCAGTTCACGGATGTCCTGGTCCGGGTCTGCCGAGGTACCGCCCGCGGCGGTGCGACGGACACGGTCGACGGTGTCCATGAAGACATGTGCGTCGAGTTCCTGCCTGGTGACCGAGAACAGATAGCCCGAGGGTGTTGTGATCACCCGTGATCCGGGCCGTTCGGGTTCGAGCAGCGCCAGACTCCTGCGGACCCGGCTCACCTGTGCCTGGAGCGCGTTCTGCACCTTGGACGGCGGTTCGCCGCCCCACAGTTCGAGAATGAGTGAGTCGACGGTGACGAGTTCTCCTCTTGAGACGAGAAGCGCCGCGAGCAACTGCTGCTGCATGGCGCCGGCGAGCTGGAACACCCGGTCACGGGCCCGTACTTCGACATGGCCTAGCACGGAGAAAAACAACACGGAATGCCCCTCGCCGCGAAAAAGCTGCTGCCTGCGACCTGCCCGCAGATCGATGGACGGACATACCTGTGTTTGTCTTCCGGTAATTCTCCCGAAATTGAACGCACCGGATAAGGTCCGGCAACCTCGATCACTGATACCACGATTCCCCCGTTTGAGCAGTGACGTTCGATTGTCACGGCAAGGGGCCGGATCGACCCGGATTGCGAGACTTGCAGATCAATCGACCTCTAACCGAACTTCAGAACGATGATATTTAGCCACTGTTTGGCACGTCAACGGAGCAGGAGAACTTGGCGAGTTATTGCACCCCACGTCCTCCGGTTGTGAGGGTCGGCGCGTCCCCGCGCGTATTGAAGCCGCAGGATGTTTCTCCCGAGGGCCGGGCGTCCCGGCGCGGAAGAGGGCCGACGAAATGGTGAACAATGCCAAGTCGTTGAATGGCTGAGCAATCCCGCGTCAGGGTGTGCCGGGTGCGTGCGAGCGCTCCGCGCCCCGCCCGGGCTGCCCGCGCCCATCGGGGTGCCCGCACCCACCGAGGCGGGGAGCGCCACCGGACGGTCGCGTCACGGTGAATCCCGGGTGACGGGACGGCGTACAACCATTGGCGCCATGCGCGGGTCTTGTGGGACACCGGGCGTCGGGACGCCCGTCGCGCGATCTACCGTCCTTAAGGGGTCTGCCTTGTCCTCGCGAAAGCTCCGCCTGCCAGTGGCCGCAGCGGCCGCTGTCGTCCTGTCCGCCACGGGCGCCGCCCCCGTCGTGGCCTCCCCGGGGAACGCCCCCTCGGGCGCCCCGACCGCCGCCGCACCGGGGTCGGCGCGGGCCGACTTCGACGGTGACGGATACCCCGACGTGGCGATCGGCGCCCCCGGCGGCACCGTAAACGGCCGGGCCGGCGCGGGATACTTCACCGTCGTCTACGGCATGGGCCAGGGCCCCGACGGCGTCAAGCGCCAGGTGATCAGCCAGAACCGCTACGGAATTCCCGGTACGGCGGAGGCCGGTGACCGCTTCGGCAGCGACCTCACCGCGGCGGACCTGGACGGTGACGGTTACACCGACCTCGTCGTCGGATCTCCCGGCGAGGACGTCGGCGGCGTCCGTGACGCCGGACGGCGGACCGTGCTGTGGGGCAGCGTGGGCGGGCTCGTCGCCGCCGCCGTCGTCGGCGAGGGACGGGCGGCGACCCGGGCCGGTGACTTCGACGGGGACGGCCATCTGGACCTCGCGACGGCGTACGAGACGCGGTACGGGCCCATCAGCCGCACCGGTGTCCCGGCCCGTACCGGCCCCCTCGTGGACCTGGACGTCCGTGTCTACGCGATGGCGGCGGGCGACGTGGACGGCGACGGCAGGACCGACCTCGTCGTCAGCGGCGGATCGTGGGACTCCGACGACGGAGGAGCGGTCCCGCCGCCCCGCCTGCAACTGCTGCGGGGCACCCCGGACGGCCTCGTGGCGGGCCCGCTCATCGCCGCCGCCGACACCGTGTCCGCGGACAGCATCGCCCTCGGGGACGTCGACCACGACGGACACCAGGACGTCGTCTTCGGCCGCAGTACCGCCGCCGGCGGCGGGCTCGTCGGCGTGGTGCGGGGCACGCCGGACGGATTCGCGGCGCGGGCCACCCTGATCGGCCAGGACACTCCCGGAGTCCCCGGCACGGGGGAGAGCGGCGACCGCTTCGGCACCGACGTCTCCGTCGGCGACGTCACCGGTGACGGATACGCCGACGTCGTCACCGGGGTGCCCGGCGAGGACCACGCCGGACGCACCGACGCCGGCACCTTCGCCGTCCTGCGCGGGAGCCGGACAGGCCTTTCGGGCAGCGCGGTCCAGGTCTTCAGCCAGAACACGGCCGGGGTGCCCGGCACGGCGGAGAACGGCGACGCGTTCGGCGGCCGCACCGCCGTCGTCGGCGGCCACGTGGTCGTGTCGGCGCCGAAGGAGAACACCGGTTCCGGGGGCGTCTGGGTCTTCGCGGGTACGGCCTCTGGCATCACCGCGACCGGATCGGTGAGTTACGGACCGCACACCCTCGCCGCGCCCGAGAAGGGCGCACAGCTGGGGGCCGCCTTCCAGCGCTGATTCCGGCCGCGCCGTCCCCGGCCCCCACCGGCGTCACCCCGCCCCGTCCCCGTAAGCGGCCCTGCTGGCCTCGATCTCGCCGATGTGCTCGATCGCCCAGCCGGCCAGCGCGAGGGCAGGCGGAATGAGGCTCTCTCCGGTGGGGGTCAGCGCGTACTCGACGCGGGGCGGGACCTCCGCGTGCACCGTCCTCGACACCAGGCCGTCGCGCTCCAGGTTCCGCAGGGTCAGCGTCAGCATCCGCTGCGAGATGCCGGGAATCTGCCGCTGCAGCTCCGTGAAGCGCAGCCGGCCCCGTTCGAGGGTCGTCACGATCAGCAGCGTCCACTTGTCGCAGATCCGGTCGAGGACGGTGCGGATCGTCCGACCGCCGTCACCGCGGATCATGCAGGTGCGCTCGTACTGCGACACGACAGCTCCCTGTGGGTAGCGCACATCCATGTGCCTTTTGCAGGCCCCCCGACGGTCACTCATCATGGGGCAACTTACGCCTGGTAACCATTGTGAGGGGCCCCATGAACGTCGCCTACTGGATCGTCGCAGCGCTGCTGGCGGCCTTCTACCTCTATGCCGGAGGCATCAAGATCCTGCGGAGCCAGGAGCAGTTGCGGCCGATGATGGGATGGGTCGACCGTGTGCCCATGCCGGTGGTGAGGCTCATCGGGACGCTGGAGGTCCTCGGCGCGGCGGGCCTGGTCCTGCCGCCGCTCACCGGGATCGCGCCCTGGCTCGCCGTCGCCGCCGCGACGGGTCTCGTCCTGATCCAGGCAGGCGGGATATCCCTCCACCTCTCGCGCGGCGAGGCACGGCTGATCGGACTCAACATCGCCCTGCTGGCCGCCGCGGCGGCGGCCGTCCGGCTGGGGACCACCTGGCTCTGACCGGACCGGACCGCCCTGTGTGACACCCGCCGAACGCAAAGGGCGGGAGCCCGGCACGTGGTGCCGGACTCCCGCCCCGGGAACGCGACCGCTCAGGTGCGGTAGGCGTAGTACGCGGCGTTCGGGTACGACGCGATGATGCTCGCCAACGACCGGTTGTAGGTGTTGGTGGAGTGGTACGACAGGTACGGCACACCCTGCGGGCTGCGGTACGTGACGATCATCGTGTGGTCCTTGGACCCGTCCTTGTTGAAGTCCATCTGGACGACGTCACCGATGTCGGCCTGATAGACGTTCGCGAGGTTCGTCGTCCGCTTCGAGGACAGGGCGAACCACGAGAACTCGTTGACGCCGACGAACGAGTCCGACTGGATGTCGGCGTTGCCGAACCACTTGTGGAAGTCGTACACGTAACCGGGAGCGTGCTTCCAGCCGCCCGCCTTCAGGGCCTGGCTGACGAAGTTCGTGCAGTCCCCGCCGGCGCCCTCCCCGTTGAAGTTCGGGTACGCCGGGTTGTAGTTCTTCCAGTACTTCGCGGCGTACGCGGCCATGGCCTTGTAGTCGTAGCCGGAAGCCGTGAAGTTCTTCGGCTTGGCCGGCGCCGGCTTCGTGATGGCGGCACGGGTCGCCGAGGGCGGCGTGCTGTCACCGGTCATGGGCGTGGCGACGAACGTCGTGGCCTCGACCTGGTTGACCGCGACCCCGTCGTCCGTGTCCTGGACGCCCGTGAGCTGCCAGTCGCCCTTGCGGTCGGCCTTGAACGTCAGCGTGTGGTGCGCCTCGAAGCCGGTGGTCTTCGGCTCGGTGCCCGTGGCCTTGTCGTAGGCCAGCGTCGTCGTCTCGGTGACGTCGACCGTGGCGTTACGGCCCTTCACCCGCGTACGGTCCAGCGACACCGTGGTGTTGGCCGAACGGTACTTCTCGCCGAGCTCCGCCAGACGGGCCTTGCGGCTCTCCAGCTTCGTCAGCGCGGACTTCTCGGCACGCGACTGGGCCGAGGACAGGCGGACCTCGCCGGAGAACCGGGACGTCTTCCGCTTCGTTCCGTCGTCGCCCACCAGGGCGTCGGTGCGGTCGGTGAAGACCGCGTCCGCCAGGCGCTGGAAGGTCGCCTTGGTGGCCGCGTCCACCTTGGGGTCGGCGTTGACACTCGCGGCGCCCGCGGACCAGTTGGGCAGCAGGGCCGCGCCGGCGACGACCGAGGCGGCCGCCGCGGTGACTATGGTTGCGCGTTGCCGCTTACGGCTCAGTTTCCTTGATTTCAATGGGGATCCCCTCTACACCGGTATTCGATACCGGAGCCGCATCCTCGCACGACGTGTGTGCCTCCTGTGAAGGGGGTTGCCGAAGCGGTACCGAGCCACGGAGACGGAAAGCCGCAGCTCCGCGCTCGTGAGGGCAATCCCGGCGGCCCACCGGTCCTGCCGGCGGTCGTCGGCCGCGCGCGGGGACTCCGGGACCGTCGCGCCGGACCTACGCCGGTTGTGGTGCCGGGGCATCACGTACGGGTGTGAGAAGGGGTGCTGGAGGAGCCTGCGCGCGAACGGTCCCGCGTGAACGGCCGGTGCGAACGGTCCGCGCGAACGGCCGGTGCGAAGGGCCCCGCGTGAACGGTCCGCGTGGACGGTCCGCGCGAGCACGTCGAACAGGAAGGATCCGCCCGCTCGCGTACCCTCTTCACCGTGCCGGCATCCCCCTTGCGTCGCGTCGCCGTTCTCGTCCTCGAGGGCGCCAAACCACTCGATGTCGGTATTGCCGCACAGGTGTTCACAACCCGGGCGAGCATGCCGTACGAGGTGAGGGTGTGCGGCGCGGAACCCGGCCTCGTGACCGGCGGCGACGGCCTGTCGTACCACGTCGCCCACGGCCTCGAACAACTCGCGTGGGCCGAACTCGTCTTCGTCCCCGGCTACCGGTCCCCGGACCGCGAGGACCCGCCGCCCGCCGTCGTCGACGCGCTGATCGAGGCCCATGAGCGGGGCGCCCGGCTCGCGGCCATCTCGACGGGCGCGTTCGCGCTCGCCGCCACCGGGCTGCTCGACGGCAGGCGGGCCACGACGCACTGGCACTACACACGGGCGCTCGCGGCGAAACACCCGCTCATCGACGTCGACGAGAACGTCCTGTTCGTCGACGAGGGGAGTGTGCTCACGTCGGCCGGCGCCGCCTCCGGGATCGACCTGTGCCTCCACATCCTGCGCGGCGACCTCGGAGTGGCCGCGTCGAACCACGCGGCCCGCCGGCTGGTCGCGGCCCCCTACCGCAGCGGCGGACAGGCGCAGTACGTCCCGCGCAGCGTCCCCGAACCGCTGGGCGAACGGTTCGCCGCCACCCGCGAATGGGCACTGCACCGGCTCGGCGAACCCCTTTCCCTGGAGACGCTCGCCCAGCACGCGGCCGTCTCGCCGCGCACCTTCTCGCGGCGCTTCGCGCAGGACACCGGGTACACGCCGATGCAATGGGTCATGCGGGCCCGCATCGACATGGCCCGCGAACTCCTGGAGCGTTCGCAATGGAGCGTCGAGCAGATCGCCGCGGGCGTGGGCCTCGGCACCGGCGCCAACCTGCGGCTGCACTTCCACCGGATCCTCGGCACCTCCCCGAGTGAGTACCGGCGCACCTTCACCCAGGGCGAATAGGCCGCCGCGGACCGACCGCGGCGGGCTGGCGCGATCCTTGCGGACCATGGCGATCTCGCCGCTGTCACCGCCCCGCACGGCGCGCGAACCTGGAAGGGAGCCGAAGGGACATCACTCATGACTCGTATCGCCATCAATGGATTTGGCCGCATCGGACGCAACGTTCTGCGCGCGTTGCTGGAACGCGACACGGACCTGGAAGTCGTCGCGGTGAACGATCTGACGGAGCCCGCCGCCCTCGCGCGGCTGCTCGCCTACGACTCGACGTCGGGCCGGCTCGGCCGCCCGGTGACCGTCGACGGGGACACCCTTGTCGTGGACGGCAAGCGCATCAAGGTGCTGGCCGAGCGTGAACCGGCGCAGCTGCCCTGGGCCGAGCTCGCCGTCGACGTCGTCCTGGAGGCCACCGGTCGTTTCACCTCGGCCAAGGCGGCCGGGGCGCACCTCGACGCCGGTGCGAGGAAGGTGCTCGTCAGCGCGCCGGCGGAGGGCGCCGATGTGACGCTCGCCTTCGGTGTCAACAACGACGCCTACGACCCGGCCCTGCACACGATCGTCTCGAACGCGTCGTGCACGACCAACGCGCTCGCCCCGCTGGCCGCCGTGCTCGACGACCTCGCCGGCATCGAGCACGGCTTCATGACGACGGTGCACGCGTACACCCAGGAGCAGAACCTTCAGGACGGCCCGCACCGTGACGCCCGGCGGGCCCGTGCCGCCGCCGTCAACATCGTGCCGACCACGACCGGTGCCGCCAAGGCGATCGGCCTGGTGCTGCCGAACCTCGACGGCAAGCTGTCGGGCGACTCGATCCGGGTGCCGGTGCCGGTGGGCTCGATCGTCGAGCTCAACACCACCGTGGCCCGCGACGTGACCCGTGACGAGGTCCTCGCGGCCTACCGTGCCGCGGCCGAGGGCCCGCTCGCCGGTGTCCTCGAATACTCGGAGGACGCGCTCGTCTCGTCCGACATCACGGGCAACCCGGCCTCGTCGATCTTCGACTCGGCCCTCACCCGCGTCGACGGCCGCCACATCAAGGTGGTCGCCTGGTACGACAACGAGTGGGGCTTCTCCAACCGCGTCATCGACACGCTCCAGCTCCTCACCGCCGGCTGAGCCGGAACCGGAGCGAGGGGGCCGTCCGGGCGGGGGCATCGGGCGGCCCCCGAGCCGTGCGCCGTTCGCGGTGCGGCAGGATGGAGGCATGAGCGTAGTCAAGATCAACGTGCTGACCGTCCCCGCTGAACAGCGGGAAACCCTCGAGAAGCGCTTCTCCTCGCGTGCCGGCGCCGTGGAGAGCTCCGACGGCTTCGAGTGGTTCGAGCTGCTCCGCCCCGTCGAGGGCACCGACGACTACCTGGTGTACACGCGCTGGCGTGACGAGGCATCGTTCCAGGCGTGGATGGAGGGCCCCATGAAGGCGGCCCACCAGGGCGGCGGCGACCGTCCGAAGCCCGCCGCGAGCGGGTCCTCGGTCTGGTCGTTCGAGGTCGTGCAGCAGGCGGCGCCCAAGAACGCCTGACACCCGCCACGGCGGGAACGTGCCCCGCGCCGAGGATCCGGTGCGGGGCACGTTCCGTCATGGGATGCCGACCTCGAACAGGACGTACCCGGCGTAGGAGCCCGAGGCGAGTGCCGCGATCGTGAGGATCGCGCACAGGACCGGAAGGCTGAGCCGGCGCATGGCGGTGGCGCAGGGGATGAGGAGCGGGAAGGCCGGGAGCAGGTAGCGGGACACGTTGCCGAAGATCTGCTGGCTGCCCAGGACGAGTGCCATGGTCAGCAGGGTGCTGACGGTCAGCACGAGCGGCGGGCGCAGCCGGAACAGCAGGGGCAGGCTGATCAGGGCCAGCAGGACGGTGCCGGCGGCGATGACGTCTTCGTGGGGGTAGGCGAAGAGGTAGTCGTAGTGGCCGACCATCAGGGACGAGAGCACCTTGACGGTGTGCCGGCCGTAGTCGAACGAGTGGGCCCAGGCCTTGTCCTGGAGCGTGAAGTACCCGCCGTAGTCGCCCATCCGGTGTCCCACCCAGCCGAGGTAGCCGGCCAGACCGACAGGGGCGATCAGGACGGCCGTCACCGGGCGCAGGACCGCGCCCCGGGGCCGTGCCCATTTCGGGGCGGGGCGGTCGCCCGGTCGGCGCAGCGCGCGCCGGTGCCGGACCAGGTCCACGAGCGCGACGAGGGCGAGTGCCCCGATCAGTGCGGTGGCCGTCGGCCGGGTGAGGCCCGCGGCGCAGGTCAACAGGCCCGCGGTGAGCCAGTTGCGGCGCATGACGGCGTAGCAGGCCCAGGCGGCGAGGGCGACGTAGAGGGACTCCGAGTAGCCGGACCACTCCACACCGGATCCGGGCCACACGGCCCACAGCCCCGCGGCGGCCAGCCCGGCGCGCCGGCCGCTGACGTGGGCGGTCACGGCGTAGATGGCCAGGGCGGCCACGAAGGAGGCGGCGACGGAGACCACCAGGCCCGCGCCGAGCAGACCGAGCCCGGTGCAGGAGGAGACCAGGCGCATCAGGGCGGGGTACAGAGGGAAGAACGCGGCGGAGTTGCCTTCGAGGGTGATCAGGCCGGTGGCGCCGCGCACCGGTACGAGGGCGGGGTGGTAGCCGTGCGCGGCGATCTGCTGGTACCACCAGCCGTCCCAGGTGGCCAGGACGTCCCAGGCGTGGGCGCCGCCCCCGAAGCGGGGGTTCTTCCGGCGGAAGTCGCCGGAGGAGTCGAGCAGGTACATGAAGACGCAGAAGCCGACGAGCTTCATCGTGCCGTACAGGGCGAGGACCGGACCGTGCCGCCTCGCCGCGCGGCACAGCCGTTGCCGCAGGGCGAGGCCGCCGTCCGGGTCGGTACCGCCCCGGCTCGTGCCGTCCGGGGCCGTACTGTCCGGGGCCGTACTGTCCGGGTCCGCTCCCTCCGGCCGTGTGATCGTGGGCCAGCGGACCGTGTTCCGGGGCCTGTCGCCCTGGGGTGCCGGGGTGGCCGTGAGACCGGGCCCGTTCATCGTGGCCCGCTTCCCGTGCCGTCGCCCCGGGCGGCGGTGGCGAACACCCAGGTGCGCAGGAGCAGGAACCGCAGCAGTGTCGCCGCCAGGTTGGCGGTGACGAGGACCACGATCTCGGTGGAGCGTCCTGGTGTGTGCGTCCAGTGGTGCAGCGCGGCCAGTGAGCCGCTGGTGAGCGCGAGTCCGAGACCGAAGACGGCCAGCCCCTTGGCCTGGTGGCGCAGTGCTCCGCCCCTGCCGTGCAGCCCGAAGGTGAGCCGGCGGTTGGCGGCCGTGTTGGCGACGGCGCAGACCAGCAGCGCCCAGGCGTTGGCGGCCTGAGGGCCCGTCATCGGGCGCAGAGCCGCGTACAGGAGGACGTACCCGATCGTGCTGACCGCGCCCACGGCGCCGAACCGCAGCAGCTGAGCCGTCAGGGAGGTCCGCGGCGCGCTCTCGGAGGCGCGCCCGAGCCGCGCCATGGGCAGCGTGCCGCGGGCCAGCGCACGGCCGATCCTCGCGATGCCCCGCAGGTCGGCGACGGCGGTCGAGAGCAGATCGACCCGGCTGTCGGGGTCGTCCACCCAGTCGACGGGTACCTCGTGGATCCGCAGCCCGGCGCGCTCGGCGATCACCAGCAGCTCGGTGTCGAAGAACCAGCCCGAGTCCTCGACCAGCGGCAGCAGGCGCTCGGCGACATCGCGGCGGACGGCCTTGAAGCCGCACTGCGCGTCGGAGAAGCCGACGGCGAGGGCGGAGCGCAGCAGGGCGTTGTAGCAACGGGAGATGATCTCTCGTCGGGGGCCGCGCGTCACCCGGGAGCCGCGGGCCAGCCGGGTGCCGATGGCGATGTCGGAGTGCCCGGATATCAGCGGGGCGACGAGCGGCAGGAGCGCGTTCAGCTCGGTGGACAGGTCGACGTCCAGATAGGCGAGCACCGGCGCGTTCGAGCCCGACCACGCGGCGCGCAGAGCCCGGCCGCGCCCCTTCTCGTCCAGGCGTATCCACGTCGTCTCGGGCAGGTCGGCGGCCAGCCGGGCGGCTATCCGCGGGGTGGCGTCGGTGCTCGCGTTGTCGGCGACGGTGATGCGGAACGGGTACGGGAACGTCTCGCGCAGATGGGCGTGCAGGCGACGCACGCTCGGTTCCAGGTCGGTCTCCTCGTTGAACACGGGGACGACCACGTCGAGAACGGGTTCGGTGTGGTCCGCCGGCAGGGGAAGCCGGACGGGCAGGCGGTCCACGAGCACACGGCCGGCGGGCGTGCGGTCGGGAGGAAGCCCTTCCGGGGACCTTCGCTCGCCCGGCCGTCGCTCCCGGGGCGGCCCGCTGTCGTGTTCCCCGAAGTCCTCCACGTTCTCGCGGCCTTCGGAATCGCGGCCTTCGGAATCCGCGGAGTCCTGGAAGCCCGTGGGCGCGGACCGCAATACCTTCGTCATGGTGTGTCCTGTTCTGTGCGCTGTCGTGAGGCAGGCCGGAGGTGCTCGCGGCCGAACCGCGTCGACGGGGGTGTGAATGGGGGGTTGTGCGGCCGGTGACGGCGCCGGCGGGACCGGTGCCGGGGCCTAGCCGGTGTTCGTCTCGGCCGACGACGAGGGTTCGAGGTGCGACGGAGGCGGCGAGGACGTCGGGGTCTGGCTCGGCGTCGCCGGTTGGGTGGCGGGCGCGCGGGTCGTGGCTGTGGCCGTGTCGCCGGGTTCGGAGGCGACCGAGGTCGAACTCTCCGTCGTGGTGGGCGTCTCGGGAGGACCGGAGGTCCCGGGGGTGTTCCCGGCCGTGCCGGTGGCCGACTCGCTGGGTGTCCCGCCGGACGACGGGGTCGGTGACGGGGTGACGTGCGGGGAGGTGGGGGTGATCGTGGGCCGCGGCACGGGACCCAGGGGGCGGTCGCGGTCCGGGGCGTGCGGCAGCAGGAAGATGCCGACGCAGATCCCGGCGGCGGCCAGGACGCAGCTCGCCGCCTTCTGCGCCGCGCGGATCCGGCGGCGGACGCGGACGCCCTCCCGGAGGCTGTTCTGCTGTGCGGGCTCGAAGGGGGTGTGTTCCTGGGCGTCGCGCATCATCCGCGCCAACTCCCGCTCGAATTGATCCATTCTTCTCTTCACCCCACCGGCTCGATGACATCCGCCAGGATCTGGCGCAGTCGCGCCACACCGCGTGACGCGTGGGAACGGGCGGTGCCCAGCGGGCAGCCCAGGACCTCCGCGACCTGTTTCTCGGGCAGGTCCTGGTAGTAGCGCAGCACCACGGCCGCCCTTTGCCGGGGCGGCAGTTGGGCGAGGGCCGCTTCGAGGCGCGAGCGCTCCACCACGGCCGCGGACTCGTCGCCGGTGTGCGCGACGTCCGGCAGCGCCTCCACGGGGCGTTCGCCCCACCACCGCCGCCGTGCGGAGCGGGCGGCGGCGCGGGCCAGGACCTTCCGTACGTACGCCTCGGGCGCCCCGTCGGCCACCTTCGGCCAGGCGAACCAGAGTTTGACCAGGGCCTCCTGGAGCAGATCCTCGGCGCGGTGCCGGTCGCCGGCGCAGAGCAGGCGCGCGAGGTGGAACAACGCCGACCAACGGGCCGCGACGAACCCGTCGAAGCCGTCGGTCCCTTCGGCTCTTGCCTGTTCCATCCGCACCGTCCCCGCACTTGCCGGCTCGTACACCTGGGGAAAGACGCTGGGGGGCGCCCCGCTATGCACCGATGTCACGTGATCTGGATCACGCGGGGTGGGGTCGGGGTGTGGGCGTGCGTCGACGATGTCTCGTCGGGCGGGGCGGGGTTGTGGACTGCTCGGCGCGTGGCGCGTGGCGCGTGGCGCTCTCAGCGGCTGGTGGCCCCCCGTCGGACCCGGGCCGCGCCCCTGCGCCGTTCCGTCCGCAGTTCCCGGAGATAGGCCTGCGCGTCCACCTGGATGGTGTGCCGGGTCGAGGTGACGTAGCGGTGTGCCAGCCTCGCGCGGTACGCGCCGGCCTCCTGGCGCATCCGCTCGGGTCCGGGCAGCGCGCAGCGGCCCTGAAGAAGATCGGCCACCCAGTGCGCCTGCGCCTCCGCGAGCGGCATGATCGCGCCGAGGGGCTGGACCAGTCCGATGAAGTAGAGGCCGGGACGGTCCGGCGCGACCACCCGGTGGTAGAGCTCGATGTCGTTGTCGGACGGATCGATCACCTCGTCCTCGAGGAACGGGAACGCGATGTCGTAGCCCGTGCAGTAGACGATCGCGTCGATCACCTCCTCGCTTCCGTCCTCGAACGTCACCCGGTCGCCCTCCAGCCGCACGGGAGCGGGTCTCACCGTGAGGTCGCCGTGGCCGAGGCGCGAGAGCAGGTCGTCGGAGATGGTGGGATGGGCGCCCAGCACGCGGTGCCGGGGCGTCGGCAGCCCGTAGTCCTCCAGCCGGCCCCGGCTGAGCCGCAGCAGGAGCCGCAGGCCTTGCTCCTGGACGGACAGCGGAGCCCGTGACAGCCAGGAGCCGGTGAGGTGGTCGGTGGGCACGCCGAAGAGGTACTTGGGCAGGATGTGCGCACCGCGGCGCATGGCGAGGACCGTACGCCGGGACACCCGTGAGGTCTCCACCGCGATGTCGCAGGCCGAGTTGCCGATGCCGAGGACGAGGACGCGCTTGTCGGCGAAGGGCTCCGGTGTCCGGTAGTCGTGCGAGTGCGTCTGCGAGCCGGTGAACTCCTCGGCTCCCGGAAGGGACGGCCGGGGCCAACGGGCCTTCCAGTGGTGACCGTTGGCGACGAGGACGGCACCGTAGACCCGTTCGGCGGTCTCACCCGAGTCCGGACGGCGGGTCGTGACGCGCCACTTTCCGCCGGGCAGGGGTTCGGCGCGCACCACCTCGGTGCGGAAGGCGATCGAGGTCCGCAGCCCGAAGTGGTCCACGAAGCTGTCGAAGTACCGGGCGATGTGGAAGTGGCTGGGGTAGACCGGACAGTCCTCCGGCATGGGGAAGCTCGCGTACTCCATGATCTGGCGCGAGGTGTTGATGTGCAGCGAGCGGTAGGCGGACGACATCCCGTTGTCGTTCAGGTAACGCCAGTTGCCGCCGACCTCCGAGCCGGTCTCGTAGCAGTCGTACGCGATCCCGCGCTCCGCCAGCACCTGGCAGGCGGCTATCCCGGACGAGCCCGCCCCGATCACACAGACCCTGTCCATGTCCGCCCCTTCCTGAACCCACGCCGGTGACCACCCGGTCACATGACCGGCCGGTCACAGGCTGCTGTCCGTCGGGCCGCCGTGTCAATGACCCCGACGTGAGCGGGAGTTCGGGCGTGCGGCGGCCCGGCGGTGCCGGCCGCCGCGATCCTTGCCCGTCGACTCCCTTTCCTGCCGGACTCGTTGACAGGGCGCGTCCGCCGCGCCCACGATGACCGGGCGGTCACATGACCGCCCGGTCATACGCAGGAGCACGCATGCCCACTTCCACCTGGACCCGGTTGTCACCCGTACGGCGCGAACGGGTCCTGGTCGCCGCGATGGACGAGTTCGGCACCCACGGCTACTCCACCGGAAGCCTCAACGTCATCGCCCGCGAGGCCGGCGTGGCCAAGGGCTCGCTGTTCCAGTACTTCGAGGGCAAGCTCGACCTGTTCGCCTACGTGGCCGAGCAGACCTCCCTGCGCGTCTACGCCGCCATGCGGCCCTGGCTCGACGGATACGACGGCTCCACGGAGTTCTCCCGCCATCTCACCGACGCCCTGGAGGCGTGGTTCGACTACTTCGCCGGCCACCCGCTGGAACGAGGGGTCACCGCGGCCACCAACATGGAGCTCGACCCGGCCGTCCGCAACGCCGTACGCGCCCCGGTGCAGGACATGTACCTCGCCGGTCTGCGCCCCCTGGTCGAGCGGGCGGTCGAGACCGGCGACCTGCGCAAGGGGGCCGACGTCGACGCCCTGCTGTCCCTGCTGCTCGTCCTCCTGCCGCACCTCGCGCTCGCGGCCCACACCCTGGGCCTCGAAGGGCCGGTGCGCCTCGCGGGCGAACACCCGGAAGTCCGCCGGGCGAACATCGCCCGCCTGATCGGCCCGGTCCTCGCCGACTTCGTACCGAAGGGGCCCTGATGGACACACCCGACTACGACGTACTCGTCATCGGCTCCGGATTCGGTGGCAGCGTCACCGCGCTGCGCCTCACCGAGAAGGGGTACCGCGTCGGGATCCTGGAGGCGGGACGCCGCTTCGCCGACGCCGACTTCCCCCGAACCTCCTGGCATGTGCGCGACTACCTCTTCGCCCCTCGCCTCGGCTGCACGGGCATCCTGCGCATGACCCTGCTCGGCGACGTCCTCGTCCTCACCGGCGCGGGCGTCGGCGGCGGCTCCCTCGGCTACGCCAACACGCTCTACGAGCCGCCCGAGGCCTTCTACGAGGGCTCCCCGTGGGCGGCCATCACCGACTGGCGCGGCGAACTCGCGCCCTACTACGCCCAGGCCCGCCGCATGCTCGGCGTCACCGACAACCCCTTGTTCACCGAAGCCGACCGGCTCCTCAAGGACACCGCGGACGACCTCGGCCGCGCGGACACCTTCAGGACCGTGCCGGTCGGCGTGTACTTCGGGCCGCCCGGCACGGCACCCGGCGCCCGCGTCGCGGACCCCTGGTTCGGCGGGGCGGGGCCGGACCGCAACGCCTGTCTGCACTGCGGCGCCTGCATGACGGGCTGCCGGCACAACGCGAAGAACACCCTGCCCAAGAACTACCTGGGCCTGGCCGAACGCGCCGGCGCCGAGGTGCTGGCCCTGCGCACGGTCACCGACGTCACCCCGCGCGGCGAGGGCTGGGCCGTCACCTCGGTACGCACCGGAGCGGGACCGCGCCGCCGTGTACGGACCCTGACCGCCCGGCACGTCGTCTTCGCGGCAGGCGCCCTCGGCACCCAGCGGCTGCTGCACCGGCTGCGGGAGAGCGGCTCGCTGCCACGGGTGTCGCCCCGCCTCGGCCGGCTGACCCGCACCAACTCCGAGGCGATCCTCGGTGTCAGGGCCAGGGACAAGGCCACCGACTTCAGCCGTGGCGTCGCCATCACCTCCTCCGTCCACCTCGACGAGAACACGCACGTCGAAGCCGTCCGCTACGGCCGCGGGAGCAATCTGCTCGGGCTGCTCGGCGCCGTGCTCGTCGACCCCGTCCGCGGCCGCTCCCGGCTGCTCACCGGACTGGCCGCGATGGCACGCAGCCTGCGCGACCTGCCCGGCCTGCACAACCCGCGCCGCTGGTCCCAGCAGACCGTCGTCCTGCTGGTCATGCAGACCCTCGACAACTCCGTGACGACGTACCTCCGCCGCACCTTGACCGGGCGCAAGCGGCTGACCAGCCGCCCCGGCGAGGGCACGCCCAACCCGTCCTGGATACCCGCCGGACACCGGGCGGCCCGCACGGCGGCCGAGCGCATCGGCGGCCAGGCCTGCGGCACCTGGGGCGATCTGTTCGACATCCCCACCACCGGACACCTCATCGGCGGATGCACCGTCGGCGAGAACCCCGGGACCGGTGTCGTCGACCCCTACCACCGGCTGCACGGGCATCCGGGTCTGCACGTCATCGACGGCTCCACGATCTCGGCGAACCTCGGCGTGAACCCCTCCCTCACCATCACCGCCCTGGCCGAGCGGGCCGTCGCCCTGTGGCCCAACCAGGGGGAGGCGGACCCCCGGCCCGAACCCGGTCTGCCCTACCGCCGGGTGCGGCCGGTACCGCCGAGGAACCCCGCCGTGCCCACGGGCGCACCGGCGGCACTGTCGCTGGAACCCCCCACCGGAAAGGACACCCCGTGACGCCCTACCCCGAGGAACCCTGGCACCTGGCGGGCCAGATGTACCTGTCGCTGTGGCTGGTGCCGGCCCGCGAACTGCCCCCGGTGGCGGACGGCACCCGGCCGGTCACCGTCGCCGGGCGCGGCGCGGTCGGCGCCGCCTGGGTCGTCTACGAGAACGACAGCGTCCTGCACTACAACGAACTGCTCCGGGCCGTCCTCGTACGGGACGGCCGCCGCCCGCGGGTCTGCGTCACCGACATCTGGGTGGACAGCGCCGCCTCGATGGCCGGCGGCAGGGAACTGTGGGGCATCCCCAAGGAGATGGCGGACTTCGACATCGACCGGACCGCCGGCGTCCGGGCCGGCGCGTCGACGGACAAGGGTGTCCTGGCCACCGCGTCCTTCGAACCCGGCCGCCGGCTGCCGGGCCGCTGGCCCCTCACCTACCGCGTCACGCAGACCCTCGACGGCACGCTGAAGACCAGCTCCGTCCGGTCGCGTTCCGCCGTCCGAACGGCACGGGCCCGCTGGAGCGGGCGAGAAGGCGGCCCGCTGGGGGAGTTGGGCCGCCGCGCGCCCCTGCTCAGCCTGGCCCTGGACGACTTCACCATCCGGTTCGGCGACGCCGCCCCCGGCGCGTCCGCGCGGCAGGAACCCACGACGTAGGCCACGCGGGACCGCGCCCGATCCGGCGCGATCCGTCGCCCAACGTCACCCCGTGCTCATCGAGCGTACGCACGCACGGTGAACCGGTGCGCGGGGGACGAGAGTTGGACAAGTGGAGGGCGATCAACCCCTGTTCCGGCGGCCTACCGGCCGGTATACAGACCAGGTTGGGTCTGCCGGGCAGGAGCCGTCCGGCCTGCCGCGGCGCCGCGAAACCCGTGCGCCGCGGGACGCCGGTACCCGTTCAGCAGGCTGTCATGGCTTCAGGGGAGGGGCACGATGAACGATCACACGCGTCCGGAAAACGCCGGTCCCGGGCGACGGGGCGCACTGGCGCTGGGGGCCGCGCTGAGCAGCTGCGCGCTCGTCGCGGGCGTCGCGGCGGCGGCCCCCGCCGAAGCGGGCGAAGGGCACACGGCCCATGGCGTGGACTACGTCGCGCTCGGCGACTCGTACACCTCCGGGCCCCTGATCCCTCAGCAGGTCGACGCGAACTGCGCGCGCTCCGACCACAACTACCCCTCGATCACCGCGGCCGCCCGCAAGGTCGCCTCCTTCACGGACGTCAGCTGCGGCGGCGCGAAGACCGACGAGATGTGGAAGGCACAGGGGACCAACGGACCCCAGCTCGACGCGGTGAAGCACGGCACCGACCTGGTGACCCTGCAGATCGGCGGCAACGACATGGGCTTCGGCCCGATCATCTCCACCTGCGCCGGGCTCGGTTCGAAGGACCTCGCGGGCAACCCCTGTCAGCAGTACTACGGCGCCGCGGGTTACGACCAGCTCACCGTGAACATCCTCCGGACGGCTCCCAAGGTCGCCCGGGTGCTGCGTGAGATACACGCCAGGGCGCCGCACGCCCGCGTGGTCGTCGTCGGCTACCCCGACCTCCTGCCCGACGACGGCAGCGGCTGCTACCCGACGGTGCCCTTCGCCGCGAAGGACTTCCCCTATCTGCGCGACACCGGCAAGCGGCTCAACCTGATGCTCCGCACGGTGGCCTTCCTGAACCGGGCCGAGTACGTGGACACCTACAGGCCCACCGTGGGCCACGACATGTGCAAGGCGCCCGCCGACCGCTGGATCGAGCCGCTGCGCCCGACCTCGCCCGCGGCTCCGGCCCACCCCAACGCCAAGGGCCAGGAGGCCATGGCGCGCGCGGTGCTGGCCGGGCTGGGCCGGGGAGCGGGCCACCGCGGCTGACCGGTTGCGGTCGGCGCACCCGCCGTGTGAACCTCTCTGCCGGCGAGCGCCCGCGCGCTCGCCGGCAGGCCCTTCGGACCGGCCGTGTCAGGGAGCCGGTACCTCGTCCACGAACGCGGTTCCGGCACCGCGGTAGGCGGCCACCTTCGAGGCGACCTGGGCCGGGGTGAGGACCTGGTCCTTGACGTGCAGGACGTAGTCGACCTGCTCGTTGTACGCGCGCGCCCCGGTCGAGGTCTGCCCGGCGAGGTCGATCAGCCACTGGTTGAAGTTGATCGACATCGGCCGCTCGGGCAGGTACTGGGCGTCGTGGGTGCCGAAGAGCTGTCCGTCGATGTAGTACTTGATGCTGCCGCTGTCGATCGTGAGGACCAGGTCGTGCCAGCCGGCATAGCTCCGGCGGGCCTCGGTGTGCTGGTTGACGGCCTGCCAGGGGTCGGGGTTGTACGTTTCCCAGGAGGTCGTGTACAGGATGTTGCCCGTCTCGCCCCAGCCGCCGTTGGGCAGGTACTCGAAGTCGTACTCGGCGTAGTCGTCGGCCATCGGCGCCGTGAGGTCGTTGATGGTGAAGAACGTCTGCACCAGGTGGTCGCCGTCGGGGCCGGACTCGGGAGCGTCGGCGAACCTCACCCGCGCCGCGTAGGTGCCGTTCTTGAACTTCGTGCTCCTGGAGACGACCTCGGTCTGCCGGGTGGACTCGGCGGTGCCCGAGGTCGACGTCTGGAGGTTCATCACCGTGTTGCCCGACACGACGGGGAACGTCACCTTGGAGGGATCCCAGGTCGCGCCGGGAACCCCGGGACCGCCGGAGTTCGAGCGGACGTTCCAGCCGTGCGCGGAGATCGCGGGGTCGGTGTACGACGAGTAGGTGAAGTCGTCGAACAGCGCCTGGCCGCCGCCGGGCGGGTCGGTCGGATCGGTGGGGTCGGTCGGATCCGTTGGGTCGTTGCCCGCGGGCGCCGTGCCCCACACGGTGGTTCCGGCGAGCTGGGCGGTGACCTTGTTCCAGTCCGCGTACGAGGTCTGCGCCCCGTTGAAGGAGTAGTCGTCCGCCTGGTTCACGGACTGCCAGGTGGACTGGTAGAAGCGCAGTTGCATGTCACCGGTGTCGGCGCCCGGAGCCAGCGCGCCGGCCGTGGAGGTGAAGCCGATCTCCAGGTACCTGTCCGCGGTTCCGGTGGGGTGGGCCAGGGTGCCGAACGTGCCGGTGACGTTCGCGCATCCCTTGACGGCCCAGGAACAGGCGAAGCGGTAGGCGGCGCCCGCCGAGTCCGCCTTGAAGTAGTAGCGGATCCTCACCTGGCTCAACTGCACCGACGCCGAACCGGTGTTGCGCACCTTGAACCAGGGCTCGCTCTGGTCGGCGGTGGCACCGCTCGCGCTGGTGCGGTACTGGACGGCGAGGCCTCCGGCCGCGGCGGCGGGAGCGGACATCGGAACGGCCACCAGGGCGGTGCCGCCCAGGAGGGCCGACAGGGCGAGGGCCACGCGGCGGCGGCCTGTGGACGGGCGGTTTCTCATGTGAGTTCCTTCCGGTGGGCCCCCGCGGGGCGCGGGAGGTGGGGGTGCTCAGGAACACGTGGAGACATGCCGTGCTTGACCAGTTGACCGATCGGCCTTACCAGTTGACGTCGCCTGAAAAGTGGCATAGACCAATGCGTCCGTCAACCCCCTTGCATTCAAGGGAAGTTGGCTGGAGGTGGCAGCGCGCGTCACCGTTGGGTCAAGCGGGCCGGAACCGATTCACGGCAATCGGCGGACCAGTTAGGGTCAGGGGCCATACCAGTTGGCCGGCACCGACGACGAGAGAGGGTCCCGCATGGAGATCGACTCCGCCGCCTCCCGCGCGGTACTCAAGCGGGAAAGGGTCCGGGACACGATCCTCGAACTCATCGAGGAACGCCGTCCCGGCGACGCCATCCCCTCCGAGCGCACGCTCTGCGCGCAACTCGGGGTGTCCCGCCCCACCTTGCGGGCGGCCGTGGACCAACTCGTGCTGGCCGGGCTTTTGGTGCGTGAGCACGGACGGGGCATGTTCGTGGCCGCCGAGAAGATCACGCAGGAACTCGTCCCGGACCGGCGGACGTTCAGCCTGCCCCGGGCCGCGGGCACCTGGACCAGCAGGCTCCTGGAGTTCAGCACGGTGTCCGCCGGTGCCCGGGTGGGCCGCAGGCTGCGCGTCTCTCCAGCTGCCGACATCCGGTACGTGGCACGGCTCCGCCTCGTCGACGGCTCGCCCATGGCCATCGAGTACCTGCACGTCCCCGCCGGCCTCGTGCCCGACCTGACCAGTGACGAACTGGAGAACGGCGACCTGTACGAACACCTCGGCGAACGGCACGGGATCCAGGTCAGCGAGGCGGTCCAGTCGATCGAGCCCACGGTCCTGACCCGCGACGAGGCGGGTCTGCTCGACGTGCCGGAGCTGTCCCCGGCCCTGCTGTTCGAACGCCTCACCTCGGACGCCTCGGGCCGGCCGGTGGAGTACGTCCACTCGATCTACCGCGGGGACCGCTACCGCATCGTCTCCCGACTGGCCCTCGGTCCCCGCTCCGGGCAGCCGTCACCCCGCGACGGACACCACCCCGGGATCCCGCCGGGAGACTTCCCGCCGGGCGAACCCGTCACCTTCTCCACCCGGGGCGTGGTGGCCCGCGGCCTCTTCGGGCAGGGCGGACCGGGAGAGGGTGGCCCCGCGACCTGACGGCGAGAGGACCCGCGTCCGTGACGGCGGCGCACGAGGGCCCGGATGCGGTGTCCGCCCGCCGCGACGCCGCGTGGCACCTGGGCTAGTGTGAGGTGGACAACGTACTCATTCCGGTCGATTCGTGCTGCCGATCTCCCCGTCGCACGGGCGGACAGCGTACGAGGCCGACGGTGTACGTGCCCGACGGCGTGCGCGGCCGACGGCATCGTCGGCAGGACCCGAGAGGTCGCCGACGGCGCGCGAAGCGCCGGGATCCGGACCAGATTCGAGAGGACCCGTACATGCCCTTCGCCACCGCCAAGGACGGCACGCAGATCTTCTACAAGGACTGGGGATCCGGTCAGCCGGTCGTCTTCTCGCACGGCTGGCCGCTCACCGCGGACGCCTGGGACGCCCAGATGAAGGTGATGGTGGACAACGGCTTCCGGGCCGTCGCCCACGACCGCCGCGGTGGTGGACGCTCCGGCCAGCCCTGGGACGGCAACGACCTCGACACCTACGCCGACGACCTGGCGGCGGTCATCGAAGCACTCGACCTCCGGGACGTCATCCTGGTCGGCCATTCGACCGGCGGCGGCGAGGTCACCCGCTACATCGGCCGGCACGGCACCGGCAGGGTGGCCAAGGCGGTCCTCGTCGGCGCGATCCCGCCTCTCATGCTCAAGACGGCGGAGAACCCCGAGGGCCTGCCGGTCGAGGTGTTCGACGAGATCCGCAAGGGCGTCGAGACCGACCGGTCGCAGTACTACAAGGACCTCAGCGCCGCGTTCTACGGCGCCAACCGTGACGGATCGACCGTCACCCAGGGAACGCGCGACGAGTTCTGGCTGTGGGGGATGACCGTGGGCATCAAGGGCGCCTACGACTGCGTCAAGGCGTTCTCCGAGACCGATCTCACCGAGGACCTCAAGAAGATCGACGTCCCCACCCTCATCGTGCACGGCGACGACGACCAGATCGTTCCCATCGTGGCCTCCGGGGACAAGTCCTCGAAGCTCGTCAAGGACGCGGTCTACAAGGTGTACCCGGGCGCTCCCCACGGCCTGGCCATGGTGCCGAAGTTCGCCGAGGTGTTCAACGCCGACCTGCTGGACTTCGCGCGCAGCTGACGTCGGATCAGCAGTCTCCCCGTAGTGCCCCCGTGGCGTGGTCGATACGCTGCCCGCGGGGGCTTTCCGGGCGTCACGACCGGCTCGAGGAGTCCTGATCCGGATCTTCGCCGGGCGCTTCCGCCGCGTCGGGAAGGGCCTGCTCGGTCCAGATGGCCTTGCCCTCCGGGGTGTAGCGGCTGCCCCAGCGCTCGCAGAGGGCGTTGACGAGCTGGAGCCCGCGGCCCCCCTCGTCGGTGTCCGTGGCACGCCGGATACGGGGCATCGTCAGACTCGCGTCGGACACCTCGCAGACGAGCGTTCCGCTGCACAGGAGGCGGAGACCGATGGGGCCGCCGGCGTGCCGGATGACGTTCCCGACGAGCTCGCTGGCCAGCAGTTCCGTCGTCATGACCAGGTCGTCCAGATGCCATCGGGCGAGCTGCTCCCGTACATGGCGACGGGCCTCGCCCGCGGCCTCCGGGCCCTCCGGCAGCGCCCAGGAAGCCACCTGCCGGTCGGCCACGTGGTGCAGGCGCGCGATCAGCAGGGCGGCGTCGTCGGCCGTGGGCCCACCCGGGAGCAGCCCCGCGGTCACGGAGTCGCACAGGACCTCCAGATCGGGGGAACCGGCTTCACCCCCGAGCAGACCGGCGAGCTGGGCCATGCCCTGGTCGATCTCCCGCTGCGGTGACTCCACGAGCCCGTCGGTGTAGAGGACCAGGAGGCTCTCCGCCGGCAGTTGCAGCTGTGTCGTCTCGAACGGCGGGAACGCGGCGCCCAGGGGAGGGTTGACGGCGACCTCGGGGAAGTCGGCGCTTCCGTCCGGCCGGACGACGAGCGGCGGCGGATGGCCCGCCCGCACCATGGTGCACGATCCGTCGGTGGAGTCGTACAGCGCGTACAGGCAGGTCGCGTACGCGTGCTCGCCGAGGCCGCCCACGATGTCGTTGAGGTGGCCCATGATCTCGTCGGGAGGCAGTTCCAGGGCCGCGAGCGTGTGCAGCGCGGTGCGCAGGCGCCCCATGGTCGCGGCCTCGGACAGCCCGTGGCCCATCACGTCACCGACGACCAGGGCGACCTGCCCCGCGGACAGCGGGATCAGGTCGTACCAGTCCCCGCCCACGTCGGAGGTCTCCCCGGCCGGCAGATAGCGCGCCGTCACGGTCGCCTCGGGCACGGTGGGGAGCTCACGGGGCAGCAGCGCCTGCTGGAGTTCCTCGGAGCGGGTGAGCTCGGCCTCGTAGAGCCGGGCCCGCTCCAGCGCGTGCGCCACGAGGGCGCTGATGGTGATGAGGAGCGTGCGTTCCTCGGCCGTGAGGTGCCGGGCGGTGTCGAAGGCGATGACGCACACGCCGAAGGTGTGGCCGGAGGCCGTCAGAGGGAGGAACGCCCAGGCCTGCTTGTCGGTCGTGGGCAGGCCGCCGGAGTCGGGGAAGGCCGTGGCCCATTCCTCGCGCGACGAGTAGAAGCGGGGTTCGCCGGTCAGGATCGCCTGCCCGGCGGGATCGGCGTCCGACAGGTCCCTGCCGTGGGCTCCGTGCATCCGCTGAAGGAAGGAGCCCGGATAGCCGACGGATCCGATGTGCACCAGCCTCTGGTCCTCGAGGACGAGGACGAGCAGGCCCTGGGCGCCGAACGGGGGCAGGACGCGCTGGGCGACGGCCGTCACCACGTCCTCGGAGGTGGTCGCCGCCGCGAGCTGTGTGGTCAGTTCCGCCGTCCGGCTCGCGCGCTCGGCGGCCGCTCGGACCGCCGCCGCCTCCTCGGCCTCACGACGCCGGCGATCGGTGACATCGGTGAAGTACACCGTGAGGCCGCCGGGGACGGGGACGATCCGCAGGTCGTAACGGCGTCCGGTGTCGGCCAGCGCGATGTCGAAGCCGGCCGCCGTGGACTGCGCGGCGCCGCGCCGGTACCGCTCCTCCAGGTCGGGCACATGGCGCAGGGCGGGCAGGTGCCACAGGTTCCGGCCGAAGAGCTGCTCGTCGGCCGAACCGAGAATGCGCTCCGCCTCCAGGTTGGCGAAGGTGATCCGCCAGTCGTCGTCCACGGACAGGAAGGCGTCGCTCATGTGCCGCAGGGCACGGCTGAGCGTGTCCCGGTTGGAGCGCGCGGCGTCGCTCGCCCAGCCCTTGCCGACGACGCGCACGACCTGGCCCTCGTCGTCGAGCACGACGTGACCGGACGCGCGGGTCCAGGTGTAGCCCCCGTCGCCGCGCCGGACCCGGTACTCGGCCTCGAACGGCGCGTGGGTGCGGATGGTGCGTTCGACGGCGGCCAGGGTGGTCGCGAGGTCGTCGGGGTGCACCACCTTCATCCAGGTCTCGACACCGGGCACGAAGTCCCCCGGCTCGGTCTGGTAGACCTCCATGGCCACCTGGTCCCACATCAGCTCGCCGGTGCGCACGTCCCACTCCCAGGAGCCGACCGGGGTGGCGTCGAGGTCGGTGTGCAGGCGCTCGGGCGCCGGCATCTTCTTCAGCCGGTTCGTGGTCCATTCGGCCACCGAGGTGAGGAACGTCCACTGCTCGGACGTGGGCTCCTCGTTGTCACCGGTGAGACAGGTGATCGCACCGATGACACGGCCCTCGTAGGCCAGAGGTACGGAGAACCAGCCGGACCGCGACAGCAGCGGCGCGCTGGGTTCGGCCATGTCGGCGGGGAGCGCGGCCACCCACACGCGCTCACCGGAGCGTACGGCCCGGGCGGTCGCCGTGGGCCCGTCCTGGTCGACGATCTCCCATGCGCGCGTGACCGACGACGGCAGTCCGGTGGAGGACACCAGACGCAGGGCCGACATGGGGCCCCGCAGGTAGACGGCCCCGCCGACGCAGCCCAGCTCCGCGATGGAGTGCTGAAGGGCGAGCCGGAAGACCTCGCTTTCCGTGATGCCGTCGTCAGCGGTGTCGAGTAGGTCCAGCCGCCTGATCACAGACCCAATATAGGGCGCAATGCAGTAAATGACATTAAAGGGACGGTGGGTGGGTGGGAGTGCCCCGGGCCGGGGGGGGGGGGGGGGGGGGGGGGGGGGGGGGGGGGGGCGGGCGGGGGGGGGGCCCGCGGGGGGGGCGCGGGGGGGCGCGCCGGGGCGGGGGGGGGC